>NZ_CM145758.1:295000-628750 GCF_055635455.1 Paracoccus sp. KKT209 | reverse complement strand
TGCCTATAGTATAATCAGGCTGCGTAAATTTTCATCAGGCGTCGTGCGACCTCCTCCGCTGCAACCGCGGGGCGATCCACGGGCGGGCATGGCGGTGCCGGCCCCGTCGTGCTTGGATGGCGCAGCAAGCGCAAGGGGGTGCCATGTTCCTGTCGGTCTTTGATCTGTTCAAGCTGGGCGTGGGGCCGTCATCCTCGCACACGATGGGCCCGATGGTGGGGGCGTCGCGGTTCCTGGACATGCTGCGCCAGCAGCCGTTCCAGGCGCAGGGGCTGCGCGCCAGCCTGCACGGCAGCCTGGCCTTTACCGGCAAGGGCCATGCCACCGACCGCGCCACGATCCTGGGGCTTGCGGGCTTCGTCCCGGCCAGCATCGACATGGATGCGGCCGAGGCCGCCCTGGCCCAGAACCGCCAGACGCGCCAGTTGACGCCGCCGGGCCTCGGGCCGCTGGCCTTCGATCCCGATCGCGACCTGCGCTTTGACTATGACACCGTCCTGCCTGGCCATGCCAATGGCATGACCCTGTCGGCCACCGATGCGCAGGGCGACGTGATCCTTCAGCAGGTCTTCTATTCGATCGGGGGCGGCTTCGTGATGACGGACGAGGAACTGGCCCGCGGCCGGGACGAGGACCGCAGCGACGCCTCGAACAGCGTGCCCTTTCCCTTTGCCACCGCCGACCAGATGCTGGCCATGGCCGAGGCCTCGGGCAAGTCGATCGCCCGCATGAAGGAGGAGAACGAGCTGTGCTTCCGCTCTCCTCCCGAACTGCAGCAGGGGCTGACGCGGATCTGGTCCGCCATGCGCGACTGCATGGATCGGGGGCTGGCGGCGGAGGGCACGCTGCCGGGCGGGCTGAACGTCCGCCGCCGCGCGCGCGGCATCCATGAAAAGCTGCTGGCCGAACGCGGCATGAACCTGACCGCGCCGCATGTGATCAACGACTGGATGTCGATCTATGCCATGGCGGTCAATGAGGAGAACGCGGCCGGCGGCGCGGTCGTCACCGCCCCCACCAACGGCGCGGCCGGCACGGTGCCCGCCGTCATCCGCTATTGGCTGGACCATGTGCCCGGCGCGTCCGAGCGGCTGCTGCCCGATTTCCTGCTGACGGCGGCGGCGGTGGGCGGGCTGATCAAGCACAACGCCTCCATCTCGGGCGCGGAATGCGGCTGCCAGGCCGAGGTCGGCAGCGCCAGCGCCATGGCGGCGGCGGGCCTGGCCGCGGTGCTGGGCGGAACGCCCCGCCAGATCGAGAACGCCGCCGAGATCGCGCTGGAACATCACCTGGGCATGACCTGCGACCCGGTGCGCGGGCTGGTCCAGGTGCCCTGCATCGAGCGGAACGGGCTGGGCGCGATCAAGGCGGTCAGCGCCGCCAGCTTGGCGCTGCGCGGGGACGGCAGCCATATCGTGCCGCTGGACGCCGCCATCGAGACCATGCGCCAGACCGGCCGCGACATGTCCGAGAAGTACAAGGAAACCTCGCTTGGCGGGCTGGCCGTCAACGTCCCGAACTGCTGAGGGTCAGGGCGTCAGCCGCCCGCGCAGCCCGTAATGCAGGCCGTCCTCCAGATATTCGGTCTGCCCTTCGCCGTCGAAATAGGCGGGGACGATGGCATTGACCAGCTTGGACCCAAAGCCCTCGTGCTCGGGCGCGACGACGCCGGGCCCGCCGCTTTCGCGCCAGTCCAGCTGGAAATCATTGCCCTCCACCGACCACCACAGGTCGACGGCGCCCTCGGGAACCGACAGGGCCCCGTACTTGGCCGCATTGGTGGCCAGTTCGTACAGCGCCAGCGAAACACCGACCGCCTGCTGCGAACTGAGCGGCACCGAGGGGCCGCTGAGGCGGATGCGATCGCTGCCGTCCAGATGGGCGCCGATGGCCTGGGACGTCACCTCGGTGATGTCGGCGCAGTGGCCGAGCCCCATGAACAGCCCCTGCGAGCGGGCAAGGGCCATGATGCGCGCGGCGACGCTGTCGCGCGCCTCCTCGATGCTGCCGGCGGTGCGCAGGCTGGAGGTCACGACGGTGGAGGTGACCGACAGGATGTTCTTGACCCGGTGCAGCAGTTCCTGCTGCATGATCTGCTGGTTGCGCCGCGACATGACCACCGGCGTCACCTCGACCGTGACCGCCATCAGCCCTGCCACCCGGCCCTCATCGTCGTAGAGGGGGTTGTAGCTGAAGGTCCAGTAGGTCTCCTCCTCGAACCCGTTGCGGGTCATGACCAGGCGCATTTCCTCGGAATAGGTGCCGCGTCCGGACAGTGCCTCGTCGACCAGGGGCCGCACCTCGTCCCAGACATCGGCCCAGATCCGGCGGAAGGGCTGACCCAGCGCCCGCGCCTCCCTGCGGCCCAGGGCGGGGGCGTAGGCATCATTGTAGAGCATGATCAGTTCGGGACCCCAGAACATGCAGACGGCATGGCGCTGCCCCAGCATGATGCGCACGGCCGTCAACATCGAGACGGGCCAGCCCTCGATCGGACCCAGGGGCGTTCGCGCCCAATCGAAGCTGCCGATCGCCTGCGCCATCCGCCCGTCTGCCCAGGAGAACTCGGCCGCCCTCTCGGTTTCATCGGCGTGGGGGCGAGGGCGCGCGGGCGATGTCATGGGTCTCATCATGAGGGAGATCTGTTCAGGTTCAACCTCTCCGGCTTTTCCCTTCAATACAACTTGGAAAACCGCATAGCGGTATATTAGGTGCATCAAATAAACAAATATCATTCGGCTTGCGTCGCAGCTCCGTCCTCGGCAGCGCAGGCGGGGGTCTGCATGGGCCCGGCCGCGTCCGGGCGAAGCGCTTGCCCGCGGGGCGTGTGGTTGGTAACGCTGGTCGCACAGTGATCCCGACCGCACCAGAAGGCCAAAGCCACATGCCCCCGCGTCTGTCCCCGCGCTTCGCGCTTCTTGCGCTGATGACCCTTCCCCTGGCCGCCTGCGACAGCGCAGCCATGACCGACCTGCGCCGCAACATCGGCCTTGATGCCGCGGAGGCGGAGCCGCAGGTTCCCGAAGGCCCGCGGCCCCCGGCCGTCTCGCCCCTTGTCCAGCCGATCGAGACCGGCGGCGCGCCCCCCAAGCCCGTGCCCACGGTCGAGCCCGTGACCTATCGCAACACCGCCTTCACCGCCCGCGGGAACGAGCCCTTCTGGAGCGTCGACATCGCCGGCAACACGGCCACCTATCGCACGCCCGAGAACCAGGAGGGGCGGCAGATCCAGGTCAACCGCCTGACCTTCGACAGCGGCGTGGAATATATCGGCGTGCTGAACGGCCAGCCCTTCGTCGTGAACCTCCGCGCCGCCCGGTGCCGGGACAGCATGTCGGGCAAGCGCTTTCCGTTGACCGCCCGCCTGACAGTCAGCGGCCAGACCACCGCCGGCTGCGGCGCCCCCGCCGAGCCCGCACCTGCACCCGCACCAGCGGCGACATTGGAAACGCCGGCGACGCCCGCCGGCTGATCCCGCCCGGCGCGGTCACGACCTCGTGTCTCGATCCGCGCCGGAAAGCCTGCCACTTCGAGGGGCACGCCCCTACCCCCGGATCACCCGCCTGCCGAAAGGAAGCCCGCCGATGCGCCGATCGCGCCTTATCCGCCAGCTGATGGCAACCGCCCTGCCGATCACCCTGGTCATGGGCTCGGGCAGCGGCACCGCCACCGCGGACCCGCTGCTGGGGCGCACGATGTCCACCTACGGCCTGCCCGGCGGGATTGACACGCCGACGGCGGAAACCCTGCCCGACGGCACCCTGGGCGCGACGCTGTCCTGGTCGGACTATGCCCGGCGCGGCAACATCTTCTTCCAGGCGCTGCCGGGCCTGACCGGGGTGCTGCGCTATGCCCGCGTCGAAGGCATCAACGACTTCCGCAACGAAGATTTCATCTCGGACCGCTCGCTGGACCTGCGCTACCAGGTGCTGGGCGAAGACGGCTGGCGCCCCGCGGTCGCGATCGGCGTCCAGGATTTCCTGGGAACGGGGGTCTATTCGGGGGAATACATCGTGGCCACGCGGTCGGTGACGCCAAGCGTCCGGGTCAGCGCGGGCCTGGGCTGGGGCGTGCTGGCCGGCAAGCCGCGCGTCATCGACATCAACGACAATGGCGGCACGGCGAATGTGGACCAGCTGTTCAGCGGCGGCGTCAAGCCCTTCGGCTCGGTCAGCTGGCAGGTGAACGACAAGCTGAACCTGGTCGCGGAATATTCCCAGGACCGCTACCTGGCCCGCTACAGCAACGGCCGTGAGTTCCAGCAGGGCGAGGAACCCGGCAGCAAGCTGAACCTGGCCGCGAACTATCAGATCGGCCGCAACTATTCGGCCGGGATCTATGCCATCGGCGGCGAGACGATCGGCGCGCAGGTGACCGTCGCCCTGAACCCGCGCGAGGCGGCCTATCCGTCGGGACTGGAAAAGGCCCCCGCGCCGGTGCGTCCCCGCCCCTCCCCCGCGGCCGATCCCGAAGGCTGGTCCGGCGCCTGGTCCCAGGACCCGACGGCGCAACCCGCGATCCAAAAGGCGCTTGGGGACGCGATGGCCAAGGAGGGCCAGCGGCTGGAAGCCATGGCCCTGAGCGCAAACCGCGCCGAGGTGCGGCTGCGCAACCTGCGCTACATCAACCAGGCCGAGGCCATCGGACGGACGGCGCGGCTGATGACCCGCGCGCTGCCGCCTTCGGTCGAGACCTTCGTGATCACATCGACCACCGACGGGATGCCCACCTCCTCGGTCACCCTGCGCCGCTCGGATGTGGAGCGGCTGGAGAACACCGATGCCGCCCGGATCGCGGCCGCGGCCAGCCTGGCCGATGCCGCGCCCGGCGCGCCCGGTCTGGTGGCCACGGACGGGATCTATCCGCGCTTCCGCTGGTCGGTGAGGCCCTACCTGGACCTGGGCATCTTCAGCGCAGAGGACGGGCTGACCCACGAGGTCGGCGCCGAGGCGCGCGCCAGCTATGAGATCATGCCGGGCCTGGTCGCCACCGGGGCGCTGCGCCAGCGGGCCTTCGGCGATATCGGCCAGCGCGGTCCTGCGATCGGTCTGCCCGGCACGCGCGGTGAATATTACACGCCCGAGGAATACGAGGCCGATCCCAGCCTGGAGACAACCCCTGAGGGCGTGCCGCGGGTGCGGTCGGACACGCGGATGTATACCGGCAATTCCAGCCCGGTGATCCCCGAGGCGACCCTGGCCTGGTATGCCAAGCCCTCATCGACGGTCTATACCCGCATCACGGTCGGCCTGCTGGAGCGGTCCTTCGGCGGCGTCTCCGCCGAGGCGCTGTGGAAGCCCGCCAATTCCCAGCTGGCCTTCGGCGCCGAGGTGAACCGCGTCAGAAAGCGCGACTTTGACCAGCTGTTCGACTTCCGCGACTACGAGGTCACGACGGGCCATGTCTCGGCCTATTACGAGTTCACCGAAGGCTTCACGGCCCAGCTGGACCTGGGCAAGTACCTGGCCGGCGACGTGGGCGCCACGGTGACCCTGGCCCGCGAATTCGCCAATGGCTGGCAGGTCGGCGCCTATGCGACCAAGACCGACCTCAGCGCCGATGAATTCGGCGAGGGCAGCTTTGACAAGGGCATCACGCTGTCGATCCCGATCGGCTGGGCCACGGGCCAGCCCTCGCGGGACCGGGTGTCCACCAACCTGCGGTCGCTGTCGCGGGATGGCGGGGCGCGTCTGAACGTGAACGGCCGGCTTTACGACCGGGTGCGCGACAGCCACACGGTCGATCTTTACGAAGGCTGGGGGAGGTTCTGGCGATGAACGGCATGGTCAAGATCACGCTGGCGGCGTCGCTGCTGGCCGCTTTGTCCGCCTGCGGCAACAGTTCGGCCGACGAGGGCGGCGCAGGCCCCTTGGCGATCCTGGCGCAGACGGCGACGCAGGCCGTCGCGGCGCGCCGCGCGCCCGAGGCCCCCGCCGCCCCCGCCCGGTCGCCCCAGGATGCCGTGGCCGAGGCACTGCGGGTCAATCAGGGCCCGCTGATACAGGCCGGCTTCGAAAACCTGGGGCGCAGCCAGATCATGGCGATGACCGGCCAGAATGGCGCCATGCGCACCTATATGACGCCGTCGGAGGAGGCGCTGATCCTGCGCAACGGGCTGCTGGTGGGCACGCGCGGCCTGGGCAACGACCTGTCGGTGGCCGAGCCGCAGCTGGAATCGGCGATCCGCGCCGGCGCGTCGGGCAGCGGCAGCCGCGTCATGCGCTATTATTCGGGCGATGGGCTGGAACGCCCGCTGCAGTTCGATTGCCGGACGGCGCCCGGCCCCAATGCCGGCGTGCTGGTGGAAAGCTGCGAAGGCCACGGCATCAGCTTCCAGAACAACTACATGGTGCAGGGCGGCGGCATCCCGGTGTCGCGGCAGTGGATCGGGCCGGCCCTGGGCTATGTCACCATCCAGACCCTCCGCCCCTGAGGCACCCCCCCTTCCGACACCAAAAAACCGGCCCTTTGCGGCCGGTTTTTTCATGCCCCTGAAGGGTGGCCCCGAAACGGAAAAGGGCCGGCCAATGGCCAGCCCTTTGAAAACGGACCCTCGAGGTGATCCGCTTTGATATCAGCTGTCGTCGTCGTCCGAAGCAACGGCGGCGATGACGCCCAGCAGCAGCAGGGCCGGAACCACCAGGCCAGCGTTGGTCGAGGCGGCTTGCTCTTCAACAACAACCGGTTCAACTTCAACGACGGGGGCGACGTAGCCACCGGCCAGAGCCGAGGTGGCGGTCAGGCCGAGAGCGGCAGCGAAAGTAGCGAATTTGGTCATGATCATGCTCCGTTTCGATTGAAAGCTGCCGTTTCCGGCAACATCGCTGCGACAGTTACACAATCCCGGCGGGTTGAAAAGCTGCATTGAATCAAATCCGCCGAGGGGTCGAGGGCACTGTTGCATATTGGCCAACACGCTCGAACCGGCTTCGTTCCCCCGCCTCCGAAGGCCTTGGGGACATGTGGCAAATCGGCACTAGGCGCGCCGGATCGCCTGCGACAGAAGGAAAAAAACGGCTGCCGCCGCGACGATGGAGGGACCGGCCGGCGTGTCGAGCCGCAGGCTGGACCACAGCCCCGCCAGCACCGATGCGGCGGCCACCAGCGCCGCGCCCAAGGCCATCCGCTCGGGCGTGCGGGCCCATCCGCGGGCGGCGGCGGCGGGCACGATCAGCAGGGCCGAAATCAGCAGCGATCCGACCACTCGAATCGCCAGGGCGACCACCACGGCCAGGGACAGGGACAGGATCAGCCGCTCGGTCCGCGGATCGATGCCCGCGGCCATGGCCAGCTCCTCGTTCAGGCTGGAGGTGACCAGCCGCTGCCAGCGCAGCACCAGCAGGCCCAGCACCAGCAGCGATCCCGTCCAGATCAGCACCAGATCGGACCTGCCGACCGCAAGGATATCACCGAACAGGTAGCCGCTAAGATCGGTGCGCGCGGCCGGCACGAAGCTGATCGCCACCAGCCCGAAGGCCAGGGCGGAATGGGACAGCACGCCCAGCATCGTGTCCATGGCCTGCCCCCGCGACACCAGCGCCGAGACGAGGCAGGCCATGGCCGCCGCCACCGCCAGCGTCCCGGCATAGATCGAGATGTCGAAGGCCAAGGCCAGCGCCACCCCCAGGATCGCGGCATGGGCGGTGGAATCACCGAAATAGGCCATGCGACGCCAGACTACGAAGCTGCCCAAAGGGCCGACCACCAAGGCCAGCCCAAGCCCCGCCAGCACGGCGCGCATGAAGAAATCGTCTAGCATGGAGAAATCCTTGGGGCGACGCGTCAGGGCGTACCGGAGATTGCAGAGGACGGGCGGTGGTCATGGCCGCAGCCGGGGCCATGCGCATGGGCAGGCACGGCCGACATGTGGTCATGATCATGGTCATGCTTGTGCCGATAGAGCGCCAGCGTGCCCTCGGCATCGGCACCGAACAGCGCCAGGTATTCGGGCGCGCCGCTGACATGCTGAGGCGTCCCCTCGCAGCAGACATGCCCGTTCAGGCAGACCACCCGGTCCGATGACCGCATCACCACCAGCAGGTCATGGCTGACCATCAGGATCGCCGCGCCCGTCTCGCGGCGCACGTCCTCGATCAGCTTGTAGAAGGCGACGATGCCCGGCTGGTCCAGACCCTGCGTCGGCTCGTCCAGGACCAGCATGTGCGGCCGGCTCAGCAGCGCGCGCGCCAGCAGCACCCGCTGGAACTGCCCTCCCGACAGCTGCGTCAGCTGCCGCGGCCCCAGGCCCGGCACACCGGTGCGCGACAGGGCGGTCTCGGCCTCGGCATCGGTCACGCGGCGCGGCAGCGACAGAAAGCGGCGGACGGTCATCGGGATGGCCGTGTCCAGCTGCACCCGCTGCGGCACATAGCCGATCCGCAGGCCCTTTCGCCGCGTCACCCGCCCCGAGGCCGGTGGCAGATGTCCCAGCAGCGCCCGGATCAGCGATGACTTGCCCGAACCGTTGGGGCCCACGACGGTCACGATCTCTCCGGGCAGGATGCGAAAGTCGATCCGAGTCAGAACCGGCTCGGACGTGCCGGGGCGGTGGATGGTAAGGCCTTGCGATTCGATCAGCGCGCTCATGCCGTGCCGTCCCGCTCGCCTTCGGCGGCGCAGGTGGCGCAGGTGGCGCAGAGGCCCAAGGCCTCGATCGTCACCCGCTCGACCCGGAACCCGCCCTGCCCGGCCACCTCGCTCAGGGTGTCGCGCACGGGGGCGGCCGCGGCCTCGGCCACCTTGTCGCAGCTGCGGCAGATCAGGAAGGCCGGGTGGTGGTCATGGCCCGGATGCAGGCAGGCCGCAAAGGCGTTCAGCCGCTGCAGGCGATGCGCCAGCCCGTGCTGGACCAGGAATTCCAGCGCACGATAGGCCACGGGCGGCTGGCGCCCGAATCCCTCGGCCGCAAGGCGGTCCAGCACCTCATAGGCGCCCATGGCGCGGTGGCTTTCCAACAGGATCTCCAGCGTGCGCCGCCGCACCGGGGTCAGGCGGGCGCCCTGCTCGGCCAGGCGCTCGGCCGCCTCGTCCAGGACGCGGTGCGCGCATTCCCGGTGGTCATGCGGCGCAAAGGTCGCGGCGATCTGGTCATCGGTCTGGGGCACGGTCGTCCTTCACGCCAAGGCGTTACTTTATTACATCCGGGTTGACTTGTTATCCTGTAACACAGAGAACCCGGTCATCGCAACAAACCCCAAGGAGTCCCCGATGCAACGCTCTGCCTGCGCCGCAGCGATCCTCTGGCTGGCCGCCAGCCCTGCCCTTGCCGTGCCCAGCGTGGTTGCGGATCTGGTGCCGACGGGCGCCCTTGTCCAGGACGTGATGGGCGATCTGGGCGATGTCCGCGTGCTGCTGCCGGGGGGCGCCAGCGCGCATCACTATCAAATGCGCCCGTCGGATGCGCAGGCGCTGCAATCGGCGGATCTTGTCTTCTGGATGGGTCCGTCGCTGACCCCTTGGCTGGCCCGCGCCACCGGGAACATCGACGACGAGGCTCAGGTCCGCCTGCTGGAGTTGCCGGGCCTGACCCTGCGCGGCTATGCGGGCGCGGAGAACCACGACGAGCACGACGCAGAGGCGCATGACGATCACGGTCACGAGGATCAGGGGCACGAGGATGACGGCCACGGCGATCACGGGCACGACCATGGTCACGACAGCCATGATGAGGCCGCCGAGGATCATGCCGACCACAGCCATGCCGGCATCGATCCCCATGCCTGGCTGGACCCGGACAATGCCGCCGTCTGGCTGACGGCCATCGCCGCCGCCCTGTCCCGCGAAGACCCCGAGAACGCCGCCACCTACCAGGCCAATGCCGATGCCGCGGCCGCGCGCATCGCGGCGCTGGACGCCACGCTCGGCGCACGTCTCGCGCCGCATGCGGATCAGCGCTTTGTCGTCTTCCATGACGCCTATGGTTATTTCACCGACCATTTCGGGTTGCAGCCGGCAGTGCCTGTGTCCCTGGGCGATGCATCGACCCCCTCGGCGGCGCGGATCGGGCAGGTCCGCAGCCAGATCATCGAATCGGGGGCGGTCTGCGCCTTTCCGGAATACGCGCATGACCCGGTCCTGATCGACACGGTGATCGAGGGCAGCAACGTCAGGCTGGGCGGCGAACTGAGCCCCGAAGGCGGAACGCTGGAGCATGGCATCGGCCAGTACGGCCGCCTGCTGACCAATATGGCCGAGACCCTCATCGGGTGCTTCGAGGCGGAATGACACCGGTCGCAGGGGCCTTTCCAGCCCCTGCCCCGCGGGAAAACAACAAAATATGCGGGCGACGCAAAAACCTGACTATTTTACTTTGACAAACCCGAACGAATTTGTCAGCTTTGCCTCATCACCAGCGCCATCCCTAAGAGGCTGATCATGACCGCAACGCGCCCTTCTGATTTCACCCGCCCCGGAACCTCGATCCTGGCCCGGCTTCCGCAGCATGATGCGACGCAGCTGACCCAAGGCGGCAACCAGGCCCTGATCGTCCTGGACGAACAGGTCTATCAGCTGCGCATCACCCGCGCCGGCAAGCTGATCCTGACAAAATAGGCCTTTAGGGCGTCCCTTGCCGCAAATGAAAAGGCCGGACCCTTCGGGGATCCGGCCTTTCCTGTTCGTCAGCCCCGCGGCGTGCGCGGCTTGCCGCCGGGCTTGCCGCCCGGACGCGGGCCGCCACCCGCAGGACGATCGCCGCGCGGGCCAAAGCCCTTGCCGCCGCCTGCCGGGCGCGGCTTGCCCTGGAACTTGCCGCCGCCCTCGCCGCGGGGACCCGCGAAGGGCTTGCGATCGCCCTCGGCTCCCTCGCCACGCGGTTTGCCATAGGCGGGACGGCCACCGGCGGACCCTTCGGCACGCGGCTTGCCGTAAGGCTTGCGATCGCCCTCGGCTCCCTCGGCGCGCGGCTTGCCATAGGCGGGACGGCCACCTGCAGCCCCTTCGGCACGCGGCTTGCCGTAAGGCTTGCGGTTTCCCTCGGCTCCCTCGGCGCGCGGCTTGCCGTAGGCGGGACGGCCACCTGCAGCCCCTTCGGCACGCGGCTTACCATAAGGCTTGCGATCGCCGTCGGCTCCCTCGGCGCGCGGCTTGCCATAGGCGGGACGGCCACCGGCAGCCCCTTCAGTACGCGGCTTACCATAAGACTTGCGGTCGCCCTCGGCTCCCTCGGCGCGCGGCTTGCCATAGGGCTTGCGCACCTCGCCCGGCTTGCCGGCAAAGCGCGGCGGACGCGCATCGTCGCCCTGCCCGCCGCCGAACCGGCGCCCCTCGGCGGCGTCGCTTTTCTTCCAGCGCGGCTTGTCCTCGAAGGACCGGGGACGATCGCCACCCCCGTCGCCCAGCTTGCCCTGCGGGCGCGGGCGGTCGCCGGGCTGGGCCGACTTGGCGCCCCAGCTGCGGGCAGGACGCTCGCCACGCGCCTCGTCGCGCGCCCCCTCATGCGGCGGCCGCGACGGCCGGTCGCCAAAGCTGCGCCCGCCGGGTTTGGCGGCGAAAGGACGGCCACCCGCCTCGCCCCGATCCTCGCGGCGCGGGCCCCGCGCACCCTCGGCGCCGCGCGGGCGCATCTCGCGCGGCTTCTCGTCGACCTCTCCGGTCAGCAACCCGCCCAGCTGGTCGCGCAGCACCTTGCGCTTGACCTCGGTCACCTGGTTCTTCTCCATGCCGGTCAGCTTGAAGGGACCATAGCCGATGCGGATCAGGCGGTTCACCTGCAGGCCCACATGCGCCATCGCACGGCGGATCTCGCGGTTCTTGCCCTCGCGGATGCCGACGCTGATCCAGGCATTCGCCCCCTGCTGGCTGTCCAGCTTGATCTCCATGGGCGAGAAATCCTCGCCCTCGATGGTCACGCCCCGGCGCAGCGGGTCAAAGGTCATGTCCGACGGCGTGCCGTTCACCCGCACCCGATAGCGCCGCAGCCAGCCCGTCGCGGGCAGCTCCAGACGGCGCTTCAGCTCTCCGTCATTGGTCAACAGCAGCAGGCCTTCGGAATTGAGGTCAAGCCGGCCCACGGTCATCACGCGGGGCATGTCGCGCGGCAGCGCGTCAAAGACCGTCTGGCGGCCCAGCTCGTCGTTCTCCGACGTGATCAGGCCCAGGGGCTTGTAATACAGCCACAGCCGCGTCTCCTGCGGCTCGTCCAGCTTCTTGCCGTCGACGGTGATCCGGTCGGTCGGCAGGACGTCCAGCGCGGGGCTGTCGATCTTCTTGCCGTTCACGCTGACGCGGCCCTCGACGATCATCCGCTCGGCCTCGCGGCGGCTGGCGACGCCGGCCCGGGCCATCACCTTGGCGATGCGGTCGGCATCGGTGCGCGGGGCGGATTGGGGGGTCTTGCGGTCGGGGGTCTGGTTGTCGGTCATGCGCATCTCCTTCGCATCGCTGCGGGGCAAAGAGGGTTCCCTACGCTCTTCCCCGTCACGTGGAAAGCCTTTCTTGCGCCCGCCCGTTCCTGTTGCCACAAGGCGGGGCATGTCCGCCTTCATCTCCCATATGCCGCAGGCCCTGGCCGAGGCCCGCGCCGCCGCCCGGCGCGGCGAGGTGCCGGTGGGCGCCGTGGTGACCGACCCGCAGGGCCGCGTCGTGGCCGCCGCCGGCAACCGCACGCGCGAATTCAGCGACCCCACCGCCCATGCCGAGATCCTGGCGATCCGCGCCGCCTGCGCGGCCCTGGGGTCCGAGCGGCTGCCGGGCCACGACCTGTGGGTCACACTGGAGCCCTGCCCCATGTGCGCCGCGGCGATCTCGGCCGCGCGGATCGGCCGGCTCTATTACGGTGCGCCCGATGCGCGGATGGGCGGGGTGGCGCATGGGGCCCGCGTCTTCGACCATGCGCAATGCCATCACCGGCCGCAAGTTTATGACGGGCTGTCGGCCGGACCCGCGCGGGCGCTGCTGCAGGAGTTCTTTGCCGCGCGCCGATGACGCCCCGGCCTTGAACCCGCCAGCCGACCTGCTTATACAGGTCGTGCGCGGGTGTTGTGTAATGGTAAGACCCTAGCCTTCCAAGCTAGAGACACGGGTTCGATTCCCGTCACCCGCTCCAACTTTCCCCAGATGCCCGATTCGCGCGGAACAACATTCCGCCCTGTTCGTTGCCCTGTCACACAGACAGGAGACCATCATGCTCAAGTTCTTCGGCAGCGTTGCAGGAATCATCTTCATCATCGGCCTGCTGGTCGTGATCGGCATCCTGTCGCTGATCTTCTGACGCAGTCCTGCGGCCGAACTGGGCCGGGGGGCCGTTGCAGCCCCCCGATCTGATGGCGGGTTTTCAGCCGCGCAGGGTCCCGCCGGTCGCCTTCTGGACCTTCTCGACCACCTTGCGGGCCACCGCTTCGATCTCGGCATCGGTCAGGGTCTTGTCGCGCGGCTGCATCCGGACCGAGATCGCGACGGATTTCTGCCCGCCTTCTATCCCCGTGAACTGGTCAAAGACCGAGACGCTCTGGATCAGCGCCTTGTCTGCCCCGGCAGCGGCATTCACCAAGGTCAGCGCCTCGACCTGCGGATCCACCACAAAGGCGAAATCACGTTCCACAGCCTGCAGTTCGGACAGGTCCAGCGCCGGGCGCGTGGGCGCCTTGGCCTTGGGGAAGGGCACGGCGGCCAGCTGGATGGTAAAGCCGACAGCCGGCCCCTTCACGTCCATCTGGCGCAGCACCTTCGGGTGGATCTCTCCAAAGGTTGCCAGCAGGTTGGGTCCCAGCGCGATGTTTCCCGCGCGGCCGGGATGCCACCAAGCCTCCAGCTTGCGGTTGATCTGGGCCTTGGCCGGTGCGCCGATCGCCTGCAGGATCGCCTCGGCGTCGGCCTTGGCGTCATAGAGGTCGACCTTGCGGCGGCTGCCGAACGGGTCGCGCGGCGCGATCTGGCCCACCAGCAGCCCGCTGATGCGGACCGCCTGTTCGCCCGGTTCGCCGCCCGAAAAGACCGGCCCCAGTTCGAACAGCGCCAGGTCTGCAAAACCGCGCGCCTGGTTGCGCGCCGCCGCCTGCAGCAGGCCGGGCAGCAGGTCGGGACGCAGATGCGACATCTCGCTGCTGATCGGGTTCTCGACCCGCACCGCATCCGCGCCGCCACCGAACAACGCGGCCGAGGCCTGATCAATAAAACTGTAAGTGACGCATTCATTATAGCCAAGTGCCGCCGCCATGCGCCGCGCGGTCTTTTCGCGGACCTGCAGCGGCGTCAGTACGGGCTGCGGCACGCCGGGTTGCGGGCGCGGCAGCGGCTTGCCCTGCAGCTTGGTCAGGCTGGCGATGCGGGCGATTTCCTCGACCAGATCGGCCTCGCCCAAAACGTCGGGGCGCCAGGACGGCACATGCGCCATGTCGCCCTCCAGCCGGAAGCCCAATGCCTCCAGCGTGGCGCGCTGATCGGCGTCCGCAATGTCCATGCCGACCAGGCGGCTGGTCCGCTGCGGGTCCAGGCGATAGGCGCGGCCGGTGTCGGGCAGCGCCCCGGCGGTCACCACCTCTGACGCCTCGCCACCGCACAGGTCCATCACCATGCGCGTGGCCAGTTCCAGTCCCGGCAGGGTGAAGGATGGGTCGATGCCGCGTTCGAACCGATAGCGCGCATCGCTGTTGATCTTCAGCGCGCGGCCGGTGGCGGCGGTGCTGATCGGGTCGAAATAAGCCGCCTCGATGAAGACGTCATGGGTCTCCTCGGACGCACCCGAGGCCGCGCCGCCCATGACCCCCGCGATGCTTTCGGGACCGTGGTCGTCGCAGATCACCACTGCGCCTTCGGGCAGGGCATAGGTCTTGTCGTCCAGCGCCACCAGCTCCTCGCCCGCCCAGGCGCCGCGCAAGGTCAGGTTGCCCGTGACCTTGGCCGCGTCAAAGACGTGCAGCGGCCGGTTCAGGTCGAAGGTGAAGAAATTGGTGATGTCCACCAGTGCGTTGATCGGGCGCAGACCGATGGCACGCAGCCGCTTTTGCAGCCAGGCGGGCGACGGGCCGTTCGTCACGCCCCGCACCACGCGGCCGGCAAAGAACGGCGCCTTGGCGGCCACGCCATCGTCGATGGTCACGCCCACCGGGCAGGCGAAGGTGCCGGGCACGGGGTCCACCGTCACCGGCTTCAGCACGCCCAGGCCGCGCGCGGCCAAGTCCCGGGCGATGCCGTGCACGCCCAGGGCGTCGGGACGGTTCGGGGTGATCTTGATATGGATCATCGGGTCGATCTTCTCGGGCGCGTTCTGCGCCAGCCAGTCGACAAAGCGCTGACCGACCTCACCCGAGGGCAGCTCGATGATGCCGTCATGCTCTTCGGACAGTTCCAGCTCACGTTCGCTGGCCATCATGCCGTGGCTTTCGATGCCGCGGATCTTGCCCACGCCAAGCATGGTGTCGATGCCGGGAACATAGTCGCCGGGCTTGGCCAGCACGACCGTGATGCCCGCGCGTGCATTGGGGGCGCCGCAGACGATCTGCTTTTCGCCCTCATCCGTCATCACCCGGCAGACGCGCAGGCGGTCCGCGTCGGGATGGGGCTGCGCATCCTCGATCCGCGCCAGGGTGAAGGTTCCCAGCTTGGCCGCGGGGTCCGCAACCTCCTCGACCTCCAGGCCCAGGTCGGTCAGCGCCTCGGCGATCTGGTCGATGGTGGCGGTGGTCTCAAGATGCTCTTTGAGCCAGGACAGGGTGAACTTCATGGCGATCGGCTTTCCGGGTCCGGCCCGCTCGGGCAAGGGCGGGGATGGGTTTGCTGCCTTGAAGCGCGCAGCGGGCCAAGGGTCAAGCCGCAACCGCGAATTTTGCCCCTTTCGGCGCCCCCCGGTCGACTTGCCGTCCGGTCGCCGCCTGTCGGTGATCCTCGTGTGTCACTTCCTCTGCCCCTTTGGTCGCTTGGCGTGATGTGGGGCTGGCCCGGGGCGCGTCCACCGCTTGCGCGCGCTGGTGTTACGTGGGTCGGGGCGGGACACCTTGCGTGGGGCGTGCGGGTTCCTATCTGTAGGGGGTCGGGCCAGAGGGGCCGGGCGCATGAGACAGGAGCCTGACGGATGGATACGCAGCGGGAATTGCTGATCGAGCAGCGCGTCGCGAACGAGGCGAAATCGCCGCTGGTCGCCTATCTGCTGCTGATCTTCCTGTGGGGCTTTGGCGTCCACCGCATGTATCTGGGCCGCTGGATGAGCGGTCTGTTGATGCTGGCCATCTGGGCGGTCGGCTGGCTGCTGACCCCGGTGCTGATCGGCTGGCCCGCCGTGGGGTTTGTCGCTGTCTGGTGCGTGATCGACCTGTTCCTGATCCCCGGGATGATCGAGGCGGATCGGGAGGATATCCGACGGCGGTTGCGGTGAATTCTTCGGCAATTAACCGAATTTTGATCCTTGGGTGATCTTTGACAGAAGGTGTGGGTGGGTCGACAGTGCCTGCCTGTGTCTTTGATCGGAGATTTTACCATGGCCTTGGATACCCAACAGCAAATTCTTAGGCTCAGGACTCGTTCTTGATCACAGCCAAAATAGGACGGTTGCGGCCAATGCTATTGCGGAGAGGTATGTCTCCGGGCACCTGTCGTAACGCGTGGCGACACGTCTCCAGTCTTTCAGCCGCCCGAACATGATCTCGATGCGATTGCGCCTTCTGTAGCGGCGCTTGTCGTATTTCACGGTTTTCTTGCGCAACTTCCGGCTAGGGATACAGGCTTTTATCCCTCTGTCCTGCAACGCTTTTCGCAGCCAGTCAGCATCATAGCCTCGGTCCGCCAAGAACCAATCAGCCTGCGGCAGGCCGTCCAGAAGCGCCGCTGCGCCGGTGTAGTCGCTGACCTGTCCTGCCGACATGAAGAACCGGATAGGTCTGCCTTTCGCATCGGTGACGGCGTGCAGCTTGGTGTTCATGCCGCCTTTCGTTCGACCAATCTGGCGACTGCGCCCCCCTTTTTGGCCCGCAGGCTGCAAGCCGTGCGATGCGCCTTCAGATAGGTTGCATCGATCATGATTGTCTTCGGATCGGTGCTCTCGGCGGCCAGGCCGACCATGATCCGGGCGAAGACCCCGTTGTCACTCCAGCGCTTCCAGCGATTATAAAGCGTCTTGGCAGGTCCATATTCACTCGGCGCATCGCACCATCTCAAACCATTGCGATTGATGAAGATAATGCCGCTCAGCACCCGCAGATCGTCAACTCGGGGACGGCCATGGCTCTTGGGGAAGTAGGGGCGAAGGCGCGCCATCTGCGCCTCGGTCAGCCAGAACAGGTTGCTCATCGATCAGGTCTCCTTGCGGCGGCCTGAATCACGCAAAGGGCGTAAAATCAATGGGTCTGGAGCCTATAGAACAACGCGTCACAAATGATGCGAAATCCCCCGTCGTTGCCTATCTTCTGCTTGTGTTTCTGGGCGGCTTTGGTGCCCATCGGTTTTATCTTGGCAAGTCAGGCACGGCAGCCACCATGCTGATCCTTTGGGTCTTGGGCTGGTTGACCTTCATCCTTGGGATCGGCCTGATCATGCTGGCGATCGTGGGCATCTGGGCCTTCGTCGATCTTTTCCTGATTCCGGGTCTGGTTCGTGAAAACCAGCAGGCCCTGCGCCAGAAGCTTGCCTTGGAGATGGGGGCTTATCCTGACCCCACCGCACCAGCGGCCGCTTTGGCTCCCGTCACACCGGCAATCGCGGGCTGAGACATGGTCCTGCTGCCCGAGGAACCCCGGGCAGCAGTCTGGATCAGCGGCTGAGACCGCCACTCACACTCGGCACATCCCCTGCTGCAAAGCCGTAGTGCCGCAGCCAGCGCAGGTCGCTCTCAAAGAAGGCGCGCAGGTCGGGGATGCCGTATTTCAGCATCGCGATGCGGTCGATGCCCATGCCGAAGGCAAAGCCCTGCCACTGGTCGGGGTCGATGCCGCCGGCGCGCAGGACGTGGGGGTGGACCATGCCGGAGCCCAGGATCTCCAGCCAGGAATTGCCCTCGCCGATCTTCAGCTGGCCGCCTTCCCAGGAACAGCGGATGTCGACCTCGGCTGAGGGTTCGGTGAAGGGGAAATGCGACGCGCGGAAACGCAGCTCGACGGACGGCACCTCGAAGAAGGCGCGGCAGAATTCCTCCAGCGTCCATTTCAGATGCGCCATGCTGATGTCGCGGTCGATGGCCAGGCCCTCGATCTGGTGGAACATCGGCGTGTGCGTCTGGTCCATGTCCATGCGATAGACGCGGCCCGGCGCGATGACGCGGATCGGCGCGCCCTGATCCTGCATGGCGCGGATCTGGACGGGCGAGGTATGGGTGCGCAGGACGTGCGGGGGTCGGTCGTCGCCGGGCGCGCGGTGCATGAAGAAGGTGTCGTGCTCCTGGCGCGCGGGATGTTCGGGGGCGATGTTCAGCGCGTCGAAATTGTACCAGTCGCTTTCGACCTGCGGGCCTTCGGCCACGGCGAACCCCATGTCGGCAAAGATCGCGGTGACCTCGTCGGTGACCTGGCTGATCGGGTGGATGCTGCCCTGGCGGCGCGGGCGGCCCGGCAGGGTCACGTCCAGCCATTCGTCCCTGAGGCGCGCGTCCAGCGCCGCATCCTCCAGCGACAGCTTGCGGGCGCGCAGCGCGGCGTCGATCTCGTCGCGGATCTGGTTCAGGGCCTTGCCGGTGGTCTGGCGTTCCTCGGGCGTCATGCGGCCCAATTCACGCATCTTCAGGCTGATCTCGCCCTTCTTGCCCAGGGCGGCCAGGCGGACCTCCTCAATGGCGGCGGGGTCGGTGGCGGCGGTGATGCGGTCCAGCCATTGCTGGCGCAGCGGGGTCAGATCATCCATGGCGGGCCTCGTGTCAGAACTTGGCCTCGCGTTAGCATGGGCGGGCGCGCGGGGAAAGACCGCGCGCCCGCCCCAGTTCAGGCGGCGGTCATTTCCAGATGTCGCGGTTCACGCCCGGCGCGATGCAGGGGTGGCGGCCGATGTGGAACTGCGGCTCGATCCCGGCGCGGCGCTGGCTGAGATAGTCGGCGGTGACCTTGGCCACCGTGCCCGACAGCGCCACGATGGCGATGAGGTTGATCGTGGCCATCAGGCCCATGCTGGCATCGGCGAAGTTGAAGACAGTCGACACGGCCTGCAGCGACCCCCAGACGACCATGCCGAGCGCCGCCAGGCGCAGCACCATGATGCCGGGCTTGCCCGCCCCCAGAAAGACCAGCGCGTTTTCGGCATAGCTGTAATTGCCGATGATCGAGGTGAAGGCGAAGAAGAAGATCGCCACGGCGACGAAGATGTGGCCGAATTCGCCAAAATGGTCGCTGAGCGCGGCCTGGGTCAGGTTGACCCCGGTCAGATCGGCCGAGGGGATGACGTCCGCCAGCAGGATCATGACGGCGGTGGCGGTGCAGACCAGGATCGTGTCGATGAAGACGCCCAGCGCCTGGACAAACCCCTGGGACGAGGGGTGGTGCGGGTTCGGGACCGCGACGGCCGCGATGTTGGGGGCCGAGCCCATGCCGGCCTCGTTCGAGAAGAGGCCGCGCTTGATGCCGTTCAGCATGGCGGCCATGACGCCGCCGGTGACGCCGCCCACGGCCTCCTGCAGGCCGAAGGCGCTGCGGATGATGCCCAGCAGGATGGCCGGCACCTCGGTGATGTTCAGGGCCAGAACAACGACCGCGGCCAGCAGGTAGAGGCCCGCCATGACCGGCACGACCAGCTGCGCGGTGCGGGCGATCTGGGGGATGCCGCCGAAGATGATGACGCCCGACAGCGCCGCCACGGCCAGCCCCACAAGGCCCGCGTCGATGCCAAAGGCGCCCTCGACCGCCTGGGCAATGGAATTGGCCTGGACGGCGTTGAACACCAGGCCAAAGGCGATGATCAGCGCGACGGCGAAAAGGCCCGCTAGCCAGCGCAGACCCAGCCCACGCGAGATGTAATAGGCCGGGCCGCCGCGATACATGCCGTCGGGGCCATGAATTTTGTAAAGCTGCGCCAGCGTGGATTCGGCATAGGCCGTGGCCATGCCCACCAGCGCCACCATCCACATCCAGAAGATCGCGCCCGGGCCGCCCAGGACCAGCGCCACCGCGACGCCCGCGATGTTGCCGGTGCCCACGCGGCTGGCCAACGACACGGCCAGCGCCTGAAAGGGCGTGATGCCGTCGCGGTCGGTCACGCCCGAGCCGCGCACGCAGCGCCACATCTCGGCAAAACGGAGGAACTGCAGCAGGCCCAGCCGCAGGGTGAAGTAGATGCCGACGGCCAGCAGACCGTAGATCAGCACATAGCCCCAGAAGATGGTGTTCAGAAAGTCGATGATCGCGGTCATAGCCTACTCCGCTGCCTGTTCAGACGGCAGTCTGTAACAGCCCCGTGAGCAGCCGCAACCCTTGCGGCTCAGTCGCCGCGCGGCCGCACGGTCAGCCAGACGCCACCTTCGGGGCGCAGGGTCAGGATCATGCGGGGCTGGGGATCGCGGCCCGGCACCCGGTCAAAGCGGAAGCGGGCCAGCAGCGTGGCGAGGATGATCACCGCCTCCTGCAGGGCAAAGCTGGAGCCGATGCAGATGCGGGGGCCGGCGCCGAAGGGCAGGAAGGCATAGCGGTCGGGCGCCGTCAGGAAGCGGTCGGGATCGAAGGCATCGGGACGGTGCCAGAGCTGGTGGTGGCGGTGCAGCGCATAGATCGGCAGCATCACCGTGTCGCCGGGCCGCACCTCGCGCCCGCAGAGCCGATCATGCGCAAGGGCTGTGCGCGACAGGAAGGCGGCGGGCGGGTAAAGACGCAGCGCCTCGTTCACGATGCGCAGGATCAGGGGCAGCCCGCCGAAATCGGCGGCAGTGGCGGCGCGGTCGCTCAAAGGCGGCGCGGGCTTCGTCGGCGGCGGCCTGCTGGACGTCCTGGTCAAAGGCGCACAGGTACAGCGCCCAGGCCAAGGTCAGGGCGGTCGTCTCGTGCCCCGCCACGATGAAGGTCAGGAGGTTGTCCCGCAGCTCATCCCGGTTCATGCGGCGGCCGGTCTCGGGGTCCTGCGCCACCAGCAGCAGGTCCAGAAGGTCGGGCGGGCCGTCCTTGGCGGCGGCGCGGGCGCGGGCGGCGATGGCCTGGTCGGCCATGCCCTTCATCCGCCGGAGACCGGGACCCGAGAAGAGCCGCCCCGGACGCGGAAGCCAGGCGGGCAGCCCCATCACGTCCAGAAGCGAGACCTTGGCCGCTTGGGCGATATAGGCATCGATCGAGCTGTGGACCGCGTCCCGGTCAAAGGTCCCGTCGCCCGAGAAGGTCACGTCCGAGATCACCTCGAAGGTCGCGGCCACCGTTTCCTCGAAGAGGTTCACCGGACCCCGCGCCGCTGCCAGACGGCGGCAGGAGGCCTCGGCTGCGGCGGTCATGACCGGGCCCAGCCCGTCCACGTGGCGCTGCGCAAAGGCCGGGGCGGCGGCACGGCGCTGCCAGCGCCAATGCGCGCCCTCGGCCACGAACAGGCTGTCGCCGATGGCCGGGTTCAGGATCAGCTTGGTGGTGGTGGATTTCGGGTAATCCTCGACCCGATCCTTGAGGATGTGGCGCAGGGCCCCCGGGTCCATGACCATGTGCCAGCGCAGCCCGGTCTTGCCCGAGACGATGGGCTGGCGCGTGGCGATGGCGGGGATCAGCTCCAGCACGTTGCGGCGCGCGGTCATGGCGGTGCCCCAGAGGCCCAGCGGCCGGACGGCCAGCGGCACCTTGGCAGGATCGGCTGAGGGCGGGTCGAACATGCGGACGGCCTTTCGACGAGGTCCTGGACCGTCCCATGGTGGCCCAGGCCGGCGGCACACCGCAAGGCGCGGCGATGTCGCGGGCCCCATGAAAAAGGCCCCGCCGCAGCGGAGCCCCGTTCATCGACAGGCCAAGCAGGATCAGATGTCGTTGCCCAGCTTGCCCTTGACGGTGCCGGTCACGTCCTGGACGTCGCCCTTGGCCTTCTGGGCCTTGCCCTCGGCCTGCAGGCGGTCGTTGTCGGTCATGTCGCCCACGGCGTCCTTGACCGAGCCTGCGGTCTTGTTGGCGGCGGCTTTCAGCTTGTCGGTCATCTCGCCCATGAAAGGCTCCTTTCGGTGTTGTCTTGTTCATCATGACAACCCGTCGGGCGGGCATTCGTTCCCTTGCGGGGGCCCCAACGACAAAGGCCCGCCCCCTTTCGGGAGCGGGCCTTCGCGGAGCAACAGGTCTGCGCGATCAGGCGGCGGCCTTGGCCTGGGCGACGATCGCACCGAAGGCTTCGGGCTCGTTCACGGCCAGGTCGGCCAGCACCTTGCGGTCAACCTCGATGCCGGCTTTCGACAGCAGGTTGATGAAGCGCGAATAGGTCATTTCGGCATCAACCAGGCGGACGGCGGCGTTGATGCGCTGGATCCACAGGGCGCGGAAGTTGCGCTTGCGGTTCTTGCGGTCGCGGGTCGCGTACTGGTTGGCCTTGTCGACGGCCTGGGTGGCGGTGCGGAAGTTCCGCGAACGGGCGCCGTAATAGCCCTTGGCTTGCTCAAGGACCTTCTTGTGGCGGGCGTGGGTGACCTTGCCGGATTTAACTCGTGCCATTGTTCAGTCCTCGGATCAGCGGTTGTAGGGCATGTATTTCTTGACGATCTTGGCATCCGCGTCAGACATGACGGTGGTGCCGCGTGCGTCGCGAATGAACTTGGTCGTGCGCTTGATCATGCCGTGGCGCTTGCCGGCCTGGCCGGATTTCACCTTGCCCGAGGCCGTGAACGAGAACCGCTTCTTGGCAGCGGATTTGGTCTTCATCTTCGGCATTTTCGTCTCCTTCATCAGAGTGAACGCGCGACTCGGCAATGCCACATGGGCCGGCCGCACGGATCGGAAGCGCGCCGTATAGGCGGGCGCGCGGCGATTGGCAAGGGCTCAGCGCGTTTCCGCGTCGCCCGTGACACTGCCCAGCGCGGCGGGAATGTCGCCGGGCCGGAAGGGTTCGGGATCCAGCATGGCGCCCGCGAACAGCGCCAGGATGCCGGCGATCAGGCAGATTACCGCCGCTCGCGGTGCCCGCGTCTGCATCAGTTGGATCACTGCCAGCACCACCGAGAGGATGCAAAGCGCGACGCCCAGCACCAGAAGTAAATCGGACATGACTGCCACCCCCTTTTGTTCGGCCTGCTCCGGTTATTCCGGGTCGGACGCAAAGATCAAGCGTTCATCGCAGGGGGCGATGCGCAGGATGTTGGTGGTGCCTGCGACGTTGAAGGGCACGCCGGCCATCACCACGACCTTGCGCGATTCATCCGCAAAGCCGTAATCGCGGGCCGCGCGGGTGCCGTTGACCACCGCCTCCTTGAAGCGTGACAGGCGCGGCACGATGACGCAATGCGTCCCCCAGGTCAGCGTCATGCGGCGGGTGACCGATTCGATCGGGCTGAGCGCGATGATCGGCACGCGCGGGCGTTCGCGCGCCACCAGGCTGACCGTGGTGCCCGACTGCGTGAAGGCGCAGATCGCCGCCACGTCGGTGGTCTCGGCGATCTCGCGCGCGGCGGTCACGATGGCGTCGGGAACCGAGGAGAGGCTGGCCTTGCGCGCCGCCTCGATGATCGAGCGGTAGTTGGGGTCCGCCTCGACCGAGCGGGCGACGTTGTCCATCGTGCGCACCGCGTCGATCGGATAGTTGCCGGCGGCGCTTTCGGCCGACAGCATGACCGCGTCGGCGCCTTCATAGATGGCATTGGCGACGTCGCTGACCTCGGCCCGGGTGGGCATCGGGCTGTCGATCATCGATTCCAGCATCTGGGTGGCCACGATCACCGGTTTCGCGGCGCTGCGGCAGAGGCGCACCAGGCGCTTCTGGATCGGCGGCACGGAATGGACCGGCAGCTCGACGCCCAGGTCGCCGCGGGCGACCATGATCCCGTCCGAGGCCTTGAGGATCTCGTCGAAGGCGCGGACGGCGGCAGGCTTTTCGATCTTGGACAGGATCGCGGCCCGGCCTTGGGCCAGGGCCTTGGCCTCCTCGACATCCTCGGCGCGCTGCACGAAGGACAGCGCCAGCCAGTCCACCCCCAGCTGGCAGGCAAACTCCAGGTCGGCGCGGTCCTTGTCCGACAGCGCCGCCAGCGGTAGCACCACGTCGGGGACGTTCACCCCCTTGCGGTCACTGATCGTGCCGCCGACGGTGACGGTGCAATCGGCAAAATCGGCGCCGCATTTCTGGACCTGCAGGCGGATCTTGCCGTCATTGACCAGAAGGTCGCTGCCCTCGATCAGGGCCGCGAAGATCTCGGGATGGGGCAGCTGGACACGGTGGCTGTCGCCGGGTTCGGGCGAGAGGTCGAAACGGAAGGCGTCGCCCTCTTCCAGCTCGTGCGCGCCGGCGGTGAACTGGCCCACCCGCAGCTTGGGGCCCTGGAGGTCGGCCAGGATGGCGATCGGGCGGCCGGTCTCGGCCTCGATCTCGCGGATCGTGTCGTAACGCGCACGGTGATCGTCGTGGCTGCCATGGCTCATGTTCAGGCGGAACACATCGGCCCCGGCATCGAACAAGGCCCGGATCACGTCCTTGGTCGAGGACGCAGGTCCAAGGGTTGCCACGATCTTCACGTTGCGGTGTCGTCTCATCATCATCCCGCCCTTTCAGGTTTAGCGCTATCTATGCCGCAATCGCGACGTGGCGGCAACTGGCGTCTGTCCGCCATCCGTCGTAGACAACGCTGACCATGACCGATGACAGCATCATGACCGACCGCCCCTTTTGGACCGAGGGCGAGGATCGTTCCTCGCGCTGGCTGATCACCTGCGACCATGCCACGAACCGCGTGCCGGACTGGGTGGGCGGGGGCCGGCTGGGCATCGCCGAGGCCGACATGGCCCGCCATATCGCCTTTGACGTGGGGGCGGCGGGGCTGGCCTCGCGGCTGGGCCGGCTGCTGGAGGCGCCGGCGATCTTCAGCGACTTCTCGCGCCTGGTGATCGACCCGAACCGGGGCGAGGACGACCCCACGCTGCTGATGCGGCTCTACGACGGCACGGTGATCCCCGCCAACAAGCTGGCCGATGCCGGGGAGCGGATGCGGCGGCTGGACTGGCTGCACCGCCCCTATCACGCCGCGCTGGAGCGGCTGGCCGCGCGACATCCCGCGCGCTGCATCTGCGCCGTCCACAGCTTTACCCGGCAGCTGCGCGGCCGCCCGCCGCGGCCCTGGCAGGTCGGCATCCTTTATTCCCATGCCGATGCGCGGCTGGGCCCGGCCATGGTCGAGGCCTGCCGGGACGAGGGCTGGATCACCGGCGAGAACCAGCCCTATGACGGGCATCTGCAGGGCGACAGCATCGACCGGCACGCGCTGGCGTATGGACGGCCGAACATGCTGATCGAGGTCAGGAACGACCTGATCGCCACGCCCGAGGGGCAGCAGCTCTGGGCCGAGCGCCTAGCGAGGGTCATCACGCGGGTGCTGGCCGAGAGCGGTCTTTGAGGCCAGCATGTCGCAAGGGGGCCAGCCCCCATCGCCTTTCGGCGATCCCCCCGGGGGTATTTGAGCAACGGAGAAGCCGGCAGGGCGCCGGCCGGGTTCCGGGCGCGACAGCGGGGGAAGCTGGGGCTGGCCCCCGCCCTCGCGGGACGCTATCAGACCGCGGTCTTGAGGCTTTCCTCCAGGTAGATCTCGCGCAGGCGGGTGGCAACGGGACCGACCGCGCCCGCGCCCACCTTGGCGCCGTCGATCGAGACGACCGGCATCACGAAGGCCGAGGCCGAGGTGACGAAGGCCTCGTCGGCCTCCTGCGCTTCGGCGATGGTGAAGCTGCGTTCCTCGACCTGCATCTGCGCCTCGCGGGCAAAGCGCAGGACGGCGGCGCGGGTGATGCCGTGCAGGATGTCATGGCTCAGCTCGCGCGTGATGATGCGGTTGCCCTTGACGATATAGGCGTTGTTGGAGGTGCCCTCGGTCACGCGGCCCTCCTCGACCATCCACGCGTCGTCGGCGCCGCGGGCCTTGGCCTCCATCTTGGCCATCGACGGATAGAGCAGTTGCACCGTCTTGATGTCGCGGCGACCCCAGCGCAGGTCCTCGACGCTGACGACCGTCCAGCCGGTCTTGGCGGCGGGCGCATCGGCCAGGCCGGGCTTGGACTGCGTGAACATCACCACCGTGGGCCGGGTGCGCGCGGGGGGATAGGCAAAATCGCGGTCGCCCGGATTGCCGCGCGTGACCTGCAGATAGACCAGCCCGTCGGTGATCCCGTTCTGCGCGACCAGGTCGCGATGGGCGGCCAGGTAATCCTCGTCCGAGAGCGGGTTGTCGATGGCCAGTTCCGACAGCGACCGCTTCAGCCGGACAAGGTGCCCGTCGAAGTCGATCAGCTTGCCGCCCAGGACGCTGACCACCTCGTAGACGCCATCCGCCATCAGGAAGCCGCGATCGAAGACCGAGACATGGGCCTGATCCTCGGGAACGTAATCGCCATTCACATAAACCGTCCGCGTCATGAGGTCCTCCGTGCCGTCGCGTGTGGCCGGGTCCTGCGCCCAAATCCGGTGACAGGTCAAGAACCCCGCCCGATGCCGCAGTGCGGAATTAGGGCTTGATGCGACCGCCGCGCAACTTTATTACCGCATCAAGCCGCAATCTTTACGAACAGGACCCGCGCATGAGTTTCCGCAGCCAGCCCCTGCCCCCTGCCCGCCTGAACCGTTGCCAACTGTTCGGCCCCGGCTCGCGGGAGGCGCTGTTCGAGAAGATGGCGAAATCGGCCGCCGACGTGATCAACCTGGACCTGGAGGATTCGGTCGCCCCCGACGACAAGGCACGGGCGCGGGCCAACATCATCCAGGCCATCGGCGACATCGACTGGGGCACCAAGACGCTGTCGGTGCGCATCAACGGGCTGGACACGCCCTATTGGTACCGCGACGTGGTGGACCTGCTGGAGCAGGCGGGCGACCGGCTGGACCAGATCATGATTCCCAAGGCCGGCTGCGCCGCCGACATCTATGCCGTCGATGCGCTGGTGACCGCCATCGAACGTGCCAAGGGCCGGTCCAGGCCGATCAACTTCGAGGTGATCATCGAAAGCGCCGCGGGCATCTGCCATGTCGAGGAGATCGCCGCATCCTCGCCGCGGATGCAGGCGATCAGCTTGGGGGCTGCGGATTTCGCGGCCTCGATGGGCATGGCCACGACCGGCATCGGCGGCACGCAGGAGAACTATTACATGATCCGCGAGGGCCAGAAATATTGGCCCGATCCTTGGCACTGGGCGCAGACGGCCATCGTGGCGGCCTGCCGCACGCATGGGCTGTTGCCTGTGGACGGGCCCTTTGGGGATTTCAGCGACAGCGACGGCTTCGTGGCGCAGGCGCGCCGGTCGGCGACCCTGGGCATGGTCGGCAAATGGGCGATCCATCCCAGCCAGATCGCCCTGGCCAACGAGGTCTTTTCGCCCAACGAGGCCGCCGTCACCGAAGCGCGCGAGATCCTGGCCGCGATGGAGACCGCCAAGGCCGAGGGCGCGGGCGCCACGGTCTACAAGGGCCGCCTGGTCGACATCGCCTCGATCAAGCAGGCCGAGGTGATCGTGCGCCAGTCCGAGCTGATCGGCGCCTGAGGAACACCCCGCGAACCGGTCCAGTGGAGGGGAACGGTTCGCACAACGGGGGAGGAGAGGCCCCGCGATCCGTCGCGGGGCCTTGATGCATCAGGCGCGGCGCAGCTTGCGGAAGGCGGCCGAGGCGCCCCAGCCCGCGATGACCGCCACCGCCAGCGACATCAGCCCGTAGAGCAGCGGCTGCTGGAAGGCCAGGACATAGAGCCAGCGTTCCAGCCCGACCTTGCGCACCTCGATGGCGGCGCGATAGGCGTCGATGACCTCTCCCTCGCGCAGCAGGAAGATACGGGCGCGATAGTCGCCCTCCAGCAGGTTGGCGGGCAGGCGGATGTCGGTGCGAAACAGCGTATCCTCGACCAGCGTCACCGAACCCTCGTCCAGGCGGTAATGGCCGTTCTGCTGGCGCAGGCGGATCAGCGCCTCGGTGAAGGGGACACTGTCCTCAACCTCGGGGGCGCCCTCGAAGCCGCGCATCACCAGGGGCAGTGAAATGCGGTAGCGGTTGTCCCAGTCGGGCGACAGGATCTCGTCCAGCGGCCCGGTCGTGGCCACCGCGTAAAAGCTGGGCGCGGCGCCGATCTCGACACGGTCAGTGTTGACCCAGATGCCGGCGCGGCGGCTTTTCTGCCAGATGGTCAGCGGCTGGCTGGGGGCCTCGATCGTCACGATCACATCAAGGTCGCCCTCGGGGATCGGCGTCTCGCGACGGACCGCGCCATAGATCAGGATGTCCGAGCCGTCGAAGCTGGTGGTGATCGCCACGGAACTGTCGGACAGGCCGGCCACGACCTGCTCGGGCGCTTCGATCCTTTCGGACGCCTCGCCGCTGCGCGACCGGCCGGGATCGGGGAACAGCGGCCATTGCCCCGGCGTGGCCACCGGCGGCAACAGCCCCCCCTGCGGATCGGCGGGCATGGTCGAGCCGGTGCCCTGCGCCCCCGCGGCGCCGGGCAGGCCAAGCGCCAGGATCAGCGCCAGCGCGCGCATCAGCGGCTCCTCGTGCTGATCGAGTAGAGATCGTCGGGCGTCAGGAACAGGTCCAGCGCCAGCTTGAAGCAGACCGCCAGCACCAGCAGCGCCAGCAGGATGCGCAACTGTTCGGCCCGGAGCCGCGCGCCCAGCGTGGTGCCGATCTGCGCGCCGACGACGCCGCCCACGATCAGCAGCACCGCCAGCATCACGTCCACCGTGTTGTAGTTGACCGCATGCATCAGCGTGGTGAAGGCGGTCACGAAGGTGATCTGGAACAGCGAGGTCCCCACCACGACCTTGGTGGGCATCCCCAGCAGGTAGATCATCGCCGGCACCATGATGAAGCCGCCGCCCACGCCCATGATCGCCGCCAGCACCCCCACCGCGACGCCCACCAAGGCCGGGGGAATGACGCTGATATAGAGGCCCGAGGCGCGGAACTTCATCTTCAGCGGCAGGCGGTGGACCCAGTTGTGCTGATGCAGGCGCCGCCGGCCGGTCGCGTGGCGGGCACGGCGCAGGGCGCGGATGCTTTCCTGCAGCATCATCGCGCCGATCAGCCCCAGGAAGACCACGTAGCACAGCTGCACGACCAGCTCGACCTGGCCCACGCGCCGCAAGAGATTGAAGACCAGGACGCCCAGGGCCGAGCCGATCAGGCCGCCGACCAGCAGCACGCCGCCCATGCGGAAATCGACCGTCTTGCGCCGCATATGCGCCAGCACGCCCGAGACCGAGGACGCCACCACCTGGTTGGCGCCCGTGGCCACCGCGATGGCGGGGGGAATGCCGATGAAGAACAAGAGCGGCGTGATCAGGAAGCCGCCGCCGACGCCGAAGAGGCCGCTCATCACGCCGACCAGGCCCCCCAGCCCCACCAGCGTGAAGGCGTTGACCGACACTTCGGCGATGGGAAGGAAGATCTGCATCGGGTCTCGACCTGTTGAGCCGGTTCAGGATGCAACGGGCCGCCAGCCACGTCAAACCGCTTTGCCGGCAAAGGCCCGCGCATGCAGGAACGGGTTGAAGCGCGGGCAGGCGGCCGCTAAGCAAGTCGGGTCACATCCGCGCGCGCGGCAGGAACCTGCCGGCGGCGCCGGGGCGGCAACCTTGGACAGGGGGCAGGATGCGTATTCTCATCACCAATGACGACGGCATCAACGCTCCGGGGCTGGAGGTCCTGCACCAGATCGCGACCGAACTGGCCGGACCCGGGGGGGAGGTCTGGACCGTCGCCCCGGCCTTCGAGCAGTCGGGCGTGGGCCACTGCATCAGCTATTCCCACCCGACCATGGTCGCCCGGCTGGACGAGCGCCGCTATGCCGCCGAGGGCAGCCCGGCCGATTGCGTGCTGGCCGCCGTCCACGACCTGATGGCCGACGCGCTGCCCGACCTGGTGCTGTCGGGCGTCAACCGCGGCAACAACGCGGGCGAGAACGCGATGTATTCCGGCACGATCGGCGGTGCGATGGAGGCGGCGCTGCAGGGCCTGCCGGCGATCGCACTGTCGCAGTACCTGGGGCCGCTGACGGCGGATCTGGCCGATCCCTTCGAGGCGTCGCGCGCCCATGGCGCGACCGTCATCCGGCGGCTGCTGGATCACGGCGACTGGACCTCGGACGCGGATTTCCGGCTGTTCTACAACGTGAACTTTCCGCCCCTGCCCGCCGCCCGGGTCCAGGGCCTGCGCGTCGCCCCGCAGGGCCAGCGGCAGGGATCGCGCTTTGGCGTCATGCCCTATACCGCGCCGAACGGGCGGCGCTTCATGTGGGTCGCGGGCGGATCGCAGCAGGCGCCGGCGCGGCCCGGCACCGACGTGGCCGTGGCGATGGAGGGCCATGTCGCCGTCACGCCGATGCGCGCCGACCTGACCTGCCACGCCTCTCTGCAGGACCTGGCGCAGGCGCTGGGGGACGGGGCCCTGCCCCAGCCGAGGCGGGCCGCCGAATGAGCGAGCCCGACGAGGACAGCCCAGCCGAGCGCAAGATGCGCTTTCTGTTCCAGCTGCGCTCTCGGGGTGTCACCGATCTGCGCGTGCTGGAGGCGATGGAGCGCATCGACCGGGGCATCTTCGTGCGCGGGCAATTCGCGGACCGCGCCTACGAGGACACGCCCCTGCCGATTCCCTGCGGGCAGACGATCAGCCAGCCCTCGGTCGTGGGGCTGATGACGCAGGCGCTGGAGGTGGGCGCGCGCGACACCGTGCTGGAGGTGGGCACCGGCTCGGGCTATCAGGCCTCGGTCCTGTCGGGGCTGTGCCGGCGCGTCTATACCGTCGACCGCCACCGCCGCCTGGTCCAGGAGGCCGAGGCGATCTTTCGACAGCTGGGGCTGCACAACATCACCGCACAGGTCGCCGACGGCTCGCGCGGGCTGCCCGACCAGGCGCCCTTCGACCGCATTCTTGTGACCGCCGCGGCCGAGGATCCGCCAGGGCCGCTGTTGGCACAGTTGAAGATCGGCGGTATCATGGTGGTGCCGGTCGGGCAGTCGGACGCGGTCCAGACGCTGATCCGCGTCACCCGGTCCGAGACCGGGTTCGAATATGACGAGCTGCGGCAGGTGCGGTTCGTTCCCCTGGTCGAGGGATTGGGCCAGACATGATCCCCGGCCACCACGAGGCAGGCCGAGGACGCGTGATGAAGCACAAGGCAATTTCAGGCAGGGTCGTCACCCTGGCGGCGCTGGTGGCGCTGGCCGGATGCGGGGCGAACGGACGCTTTGATCCCGACCTGCGCGGGCTGATGGGCGGCCTCGGCACGGCCGATGCCGCCGCCGCGGCCACGCCGCGCCCGGCGCCCGACGAGCGTGGCGTGATCACCTTTGGCAACGGCCAGGTGGCGCTGGCGCAGGCCGGAGAGACGCCGGCGGCGGTGGCCGCGCGGCTGGGCCTGAACCCGGGCGAACTGGCCAGCCACAATGCCCTGCCTGCCGATGCGCCCCTGAACGCGGGCGCCGTGCTGGTGCTGCCGCGCCAGGTGGCGGCGGGAACCGCGCCCGCGGCCGGTGCCGTGGCAGCCGTGCGCGATCCCTTTGCCGGTCAGGCGGCAGGCCAAGCGGCACCCGCGCCTGCGGCAGGCAATCCGCGCGAACATGTCGTGACATCGGGCGAGACGGCCTGGTCGGTGGCGCGGCGTTATGGCGTGACGGTGCAGGACCTGGCTGCCTGGAACGGCCTGCCCGCCGACATGAGCCTGCGCGTCGGCCAGCGGCTGATCGTCCCGCAGCCGGGGCAGCGGCCGGACCGGCTGGCCACGACCGTGCCCGGCGCGGGCAGCCCGACGCCCCAGCCCCCCTCGGCCGCGCAGCCGTTGCCGGATGAGGCGACCCCGCCCGCAGGCGCCCCCGCCCCCGAGGTACCCGCCGCCGACCTGGGCGCGACGCGGACCGCGGCATCAGGCAGCGGGCGGTTCAGCATGCCGGTCAAGGGATCGATCGTGCGGGTCTATGACAAGGGTCGCAACGACGGCATCGACATTGCCGCGCCCTCGGGCACGCCGGTCGCGGCGGCGGGCGCGGGCAGCGTGGCGGCCATCACCCGCGACACATCGGGGGTGCCAATCATCGTGGTGCGGCACGAGGGCGACCTGATGACCGTCTATGCGGGCCTGGATGCGGTGAATGTCGCCAAGGGCGACAGCGTCAGTGCCGGCCAGAGCCTGGGCTCGGCCGGCAAGGAGGGCGTGGTCCATTTCGAGGTGCGCAAGGGTTTCGAGAGCGTCGATCCAGAAAGCTTCCTGAACTGACGCGTCCCTCTCAGCCGTGCAACATCTGGTCGTCCAGCGCCTGCACGATCTCGCGGCGGATGACGGCGCGCAGGTTGGCAGAAAAGCGCGCGCCCAGCTCTCCGTGCAACTCCTCGCGGATCATCTCGCGCAGCGCGTCCCGCAGCGAAGCGTCGGGCAGCAGCGGCCCGCATGCGGCGGTCTCGGTCGGCACCGGAAGGGGATCTGCCGGGACGTTTTTAGGCAGGGGCACCGCTTCGGCCGCGGGCGGTTCCAGCTGGGCCATGGTTTCGGTCACCGGCGGTTGCGGCTTAAGGTTCGACGCGGTGGCCGGGGGTTGCGGCTGACCCGCCGGCGCGGCCGACCAGGCAGGCCAGGCAAAGGTCGCGGGCGCCAGAACGGATTGCACCATGACAGACTGCGGCGCTTCGACCTCAGGCTCCGGTGCGGCGGCCTGGGGCGCGGGTTCCGGCGGCAGGCGCGGGGCCAGCGGCACGGGTGCGGCAGGTTCGGCCAGGCGGCGGGCCAGGAAGCTGGTTGCATCCTCCTGCACCACGTCTGCGTGGCGCGGGTCGGGGATCTCGCGCGCGACAAGCTGCCGGATGGCCGCCAAGGCCGCGCCGATATCCTCTTAAAGGCGGCTGACATCCGCCATGTCCAGATCGGCGCGGGGCTCAGCCATGCGGCACCCCGTCCGTGGTCGGTTCAGTTGCGGCCGATGGCGCGCAGGACCCGGTCCAGGCTTTCGCCCTGCTTACTGGTGAAAGGTGCATCACGCACGGCACTATAATACTGCGAAGGGTCATAGGTGGGAATTCCCAGGTTGAGGTCTTCTACCGTCAACCGACCCATAGCCGAGAGAAGTTGATAATGCGCTAACTGAAGGTTGGATTCGGCCGTGATCCGGTCCGCCCGCGCCTCCAGCAGCGCCTGTTCCGAATCCAGCACGTCCAGCGTGGTCCGCGCGCCCAGCAGCGCCTCCTCGCGCACGCCATTATACGCCTGCTGCGCGGCCGAGATCTGCTGGTCGATCGCGGTGATCTGGGCGCGGGCCACGGCAATGTTGGCCCAGGTCTCGCCCACCGACTGGCTGACCTGGCGCGAGACGTTCAGCAGGGCCGAACGCGCCTGGTCCCGCTGCGCCATGGCGCGGCGATGCGCCGCCGGCAGTCGGCCACCGGAATAAAGGGTCTGACTGAGTTCAAGCCCCACCGATGCCGTATTGGTGCTTTCGGACACAAGCCCGCCCCCCAGTCGCGCCTGTGGGGTGCGATTGACGCCGATGCTGGCGGTTCCGGACAGTATCGGGTTGCGCTCGGCGGCGGCGGCGGCGACTCCGATCTCGGCGGCGGCGGCCTGGCGCTGCGCCTGCCGGATGGCGGGATGGCTGCGCTGCGCGATGGCCCGGGCCTCGTCCAGTGTTGCGGGCAACTTGGGCAGCGAGGGCGGCGTGGACAGGTTGCCGGCCTGCCGCCCGGTCGCGGCCAGATAGGCCTCGCGCGCGACCTCCAGCTGGCCGTTGGCGGCCGCAAGACCCGCGCGGGTCGCGGCCAGTTGCGCATCGGCCAGCGCCACGTCGGTCACGGTGATTTCACCCACGTCAAAGCGGTCCTGCGCCGCCTGGCGCTCGCGCGACAGCACCTCGACCGAATTCTGCTGCAGCGCGACCTGCTGGATCGCCTCGCGGATCTGGAAATAGGCGACGGTGGCCGACAGCAGCACGTCCTGCTCGACCGACACCAGGGCCTGCCGGGTGGCCAGCACCTGCTCCTTGGTCCCGTCGATGGCCAGCTGCGAGCGCCCGAAATCATAAAGCGTGACCGAGCCGTTCAGCGCCAGCGAGGTCGAGCGGGTCGTGGGCCCGCCCTCGCTCCGCTGGATCCCGTGCCGCGCGATCCACTGCACCACCGGCCTGAGAGCCGCGACCGAGGCGGCCACGTCCTCATCCGCGGCGCGCAGCACGGCGCGGTTCTGTTCGATCAGCGCCGAATGGCGATAGGCGGCGACCATCGTGTCGGCCAGCGATTCGGCCCGTGCCGGCAGGGCGGCGGCCATGGCCAGCAGCGCAAGGCCCACAAGGCGCGCCCGGACCGTCACAACGAAAATCCCCGCGCCCGGTCAAAGCCCGCCAGCATCGGCGCATTGGCGTTGAAGGCATAGCGCCAGCTGATCTGGCCGTTCACGCGGTACCCGATCCGGGCCACGCCCAGCGCGCCTTCGCGGAACAGGGCGGCGATCCGGCCGCCGTCGCGCAGCTGGTCGATGATCGCGGCGGGCACCTCGCCGACGGCGCCCTCGATCAGGATCACGTCATAGGGTCCCTGCTTGGGTTCGCCGACAGTCAGGGGCGCCTGCAGGACGGCGACGTTGAAGATGCCGGCCTCGGACAGGCGGCGCTCGGCCTCGGCGGCCAGTTCGGCGTCATCCTCGATGGCAACGACCGCCTCGGCCATGCGGGCCATGACGGCGGCGGAATAGCCATAGCCGCAGGCCAGATCCAGAACCAGCTCGTCGGGCTGGATGTCCAGCGCATCGACCATCTTGGCCAGGGTGCGCGGCTCCAGCAGGACGCGGTCGTGGCCGATGTCCAGGTTCTCGCCCGAATAGGCGACGGCGCGGCGGCTGGCGGGCACGAAATCCTCGCGCGGGATCGTCAGCATCGCCTCGATCACGGGGAACTTCGTGACGTCGCTGGGGCGGACCTGCGTGTCCACCATCATCGTGCGCCGCGCGGCGAAATCGGTCATGTCGGGGAACCTCTGCTCGATCTTGATGCGCACTTATTGCCATGTTTCCCCAGTCTGGGCAACGCCGCTGATCGTCCGGATCGGCCCCGCGCCGCTTCGCGTCTTGCAAGGGCTGCGGCAATCCACTATGACACCCGCACTCTCGACGGCGGTGGGTTGGCGGAGAGGTTACGCACCGGATTGCAAATCCGTGAAGACCGGTTCGATTCCGGTACCCACCTCCAACAAACCTTCGCGAGGGTTTCCCCCGGCATGATCTACGAGGCCACGACCCGCATCGCCGAGTCCGCGCTGCGGATGCGGGCGCGTCTGGGCGGATCGGACCGGCTGCGCGAGCGGCTGGCCTGCGGGTCGCCGCTGGCGCCGGCGGCGATCTGGATCCACGGCGCGTCGGTCGGCGAACTGACCTCGGCCCGCCCGGTGATCGAGGCGCTGGCCGCGCGGCATCCGGTGCAGGTCACCGCCAATACCGAGACGGGGCGCGACCTGGTGCGCGCATGGGGCCTGCCCGCGCGGCTGGCGCCCCTGGACCTGCCGGGCGCGCTGACCCGGTTCCTGAAGGCCACCGACCCCTGCCTGGCCCTGACGGTCGAGGGCGAGTTCTGGCCCCTGCGGTCGCGCCTTCTGGCCGAGCGCGGGGTGGTTCAGGCGACCATCGGGGCGCGGATGTCGGAACGATCGGCCGGGACATGGGGGCGGCTGCCGCGCGTGATCGGGCCGATGCTGGGGCGGATCGCGGCCCTGTCGGCGCAGGACCAGGCCAGCGAGGCCCGGCTGCTGTGCCTGGGCCTGCCTTCGGGGGCGCTGCTGCAGCGGCTGGACCTGAAGCTGCTGGCACCTGCCGCGATCGCCCCGCCCGCCGACGATCCCCTGCGCGACCGCACGATCCTGGCCGCCTCGACCCATGAGGGCGAGGATGGGCCGATCCTGGACGCCTTTGCCGCGACGCGGGCAGGCCTCCCCGCCCTGCGGCTGATCCTGGCGCCGCGCCATCCGCAGCGGGCCGACGATGTCGCGGGTCTGGTGCGGGCACGCGGCCTGCCGCTGGCGCGGCGCGGCGCCGGGGCCGAGGAAGCCCCCGAGGGCGGGGTCCTGCTGGCCGACACCTTGGGCGAGATGGCGCGCTGGTATGCACGGGCCGGCATCTGCCTGGTCGGCGGCAGCCTGCAGGATCATGGCGGCCACACGCCCTGGGAGCCCGCCGCCCACCGATGCGCCCTGCTGCGGGGCCCGCATTTCGGCAATTTTCTGGAAGCCTTCGACGCGCTGGAGGCGGCGGGCGCGGCCCGTGCGGTCAGGGCGGCATCGCTGCCGGACATGCTGGCACGGCTGGCCGCGCGGCCGGAGGAGGCGCGGGCCATGGGCGATCGCGCGCGGGCCGTCCTGGTGGCGCGGGCGGGCGATCCGGCGGGGCTGATCGCGCGGCTGGACGATCTTGCGCAGCGCCGCGGCTGACCCGATATAACAGGCAGATGACCGGAGCCCTGCGATGATCCGCTATGCCTTGCGCTGCCACGATGGCCATGATTTCGACGGCTGGTTCCGCTCGTCCGAGGGGTTCCAGGCGATGCGGGATGCGGGCCAGGTGACCTGCGCGTCCTGTGGATCCACCCAAGTTGAAAAGGCGCTGATGGCGCCCGCCGTCACTGAAAAGCGCGCCCCGGCACTGAGCGCCCCGCGCAACCCTGCCGAGGCCGCGCTGGAGGCGCTGCGCCGCAAGGTCGAGGAAAGCTCGGACTATGTCGGCCTGCGCTTTGCCGAAGAGGCGCGCGCCATGCACCAGGGCGACCGCCCCTCCCGCGCGATCCATGGCGAGGCCCGCCCCGAGGAGGCCCGCAAGCTGATCGAGGAGGGGGTACCGGTGGCGCCCCTGCCCTTCCTGCCCCGCCAGAAGGCGAACTGAGGGTCGACCGGCCGCCATAGCGCGCGGAAGCCCTTGCCCTTTCAGCGCGCCCCCCATACAAGCCCCGCCGACACTCAACCCCTGGCTGGAGGCCCGTGATGCCGCTTCTGGTGATGAAATTCGGCGGCACTTCGGTGGCCGACCTGGACCGGATCAAGAACGCCGCCTATAAGGTGCAGCGCGAGGTCGAGCGGGGCTATGACGTCATCGTCATCGTCAGCGCCATGTCGGGCAAGACCAACGAGCTGGTGGGCTGGGTCGAGCAGACCTCGCCCATGTTCGACGCACGCGAATACGACGCCGTCGTCAGTTCGGGCGAGAACGTGACCGCGGGCCTGATGGCGCTGACCCTGCAGGAGATGGGCGTGCCCGCCCGCAGCTGGCAGGGATGGCAGGTGCCGATCAACACCACCGCCGCCCATTCGGCCGCGCGCTTCATGGACATCCCCCGCAAGAACCTGGACCAGAAATTCGCCGAGGGTTTCCGCGTCGCCGTGGTCGCGGGCTTTCAGGGCGTGGCGCAGGACGGGCGGATCACCACTTTGGGCCGGGGCGGCTCGGACACGACCGCCGTCGCCTTTGCCGCCGCCTTCGAGGCCGAGCGCTGCGACATCTATACCGATGTGGACGGGGTCTACACGACCGACCCGCGTATCACCTCGCGGGCGCGAAAGCTGGAAAAGATCGCCTTCGAGGAAATGCTGGAACTGGCCAGCCTGGGCGCCAAGGTCCTGCAGACCCGCTCGGTCGAGCTGGCGATGCGATACAAGGTGCGGCTGCGGGTGCTATCCTCGTTCGAGGATACCGACGAGAATTCCGGCACGCTGATCTGCGATGAGGATGAAATCATGGAATCGAAAGTCGTCAACGGCGTCGCCTCTTCGCGCGACGAGGCCAAGATCACCCTGGTGACGGTCGAGGACCGGCCCGGCATCTCGGCCGCCATCTTCGCGCCCCTGGCCGAGGCCGGCGTGAACGTGGACATGATCGTGCAGAACATTTCCGAAAAGGACTATGACGATCATCCGGGTTCGGTGACCGACATGACCTTCTCGGTGCCGATCAACCAGGTCGAGCGCGCCAAGCGGGCCATGGAAGAGGCCCGCCAGGCCGGCACCATCGCCTATGACGAGTTGAACATCGACACCGAGGTCGCCAAGGTCAGCGTCGTCGGCATCGGCATGCGCAGCCATGCGGGCGTCGCCGCGCGCATGTTCAAGGCGCTGGCCGACGAGAACGTCAACATCAAGGTCATCGCCACCTCGGAGATCAAGATTTCGGTTCTGATCGACCGGAAATACATGGAACTGGCCGTGCAGGCGCTGCATGATGCCTTCGAGCTGGAGAAGGCGTAAGCCACCCGGTTCGGCCCCTGGAACAGGGGTGATCGCGCAGGCAGAAGGCGGGCAGGCGATGCAGGATCGCACGGACAGCGACTCGCGCAAGCTGCTGCGGCGGCTGAAGGAGATCCTGGCGGCCGCGGGCGGCGGCCAGGACCGGCTTGACCAGATCACCCATCACATCGCCGATTCGATGGGGACCGAGGTCTGCTCGATCTACCTGTTCCGCGATGCCGAGACGCTGGAGCTCTGCGCGACCGAGGGCCTGCGCCCCGAGGCCGTCCACCAGACGCGGTTGCGGCTGGGTGAGGGCTTGGTCGGCCGCGTGGCCCGCACCGGCCGCCATGTGAACACCGCCAATGCCCCCGCCGAGCCCGGCTTCCGCTTCATGCCCGAAACCGGCGAGGAGGTGTTTCCCGCCTTCTTGGGCGTGCCGATCCAGCGGGTGGGAGAGCGGCTCGGGGTGCTGGTGGTGCAGTGCGCGACCGCGCGGCAGTTTTCCGACGACGAGGTCTATGGCCTCGAGGTGGTCGCGATGGTGCTGGCCGAGATGACCGAGCTGGGTGCCTTCCAGGGCAGCCAGGCGGACAGCATGCCGCCCGCGCACCGATTCCCGCTGATGATCCGCGGCGCCACCGGCCAAGAGGGCGCCGCCGAGGGCCGTGTCTGGCTGCACGAGCCGCGCGTGGTGATCGCGAACCCCGTGGGCGACGATCCCGACAAGGAGCTGGCCCGCCTGCACGAGGGGGTCGAGCGCCTGCGCAGCACCGTCGATTCGATGGTGGCGGCCGCCGACATGGGCGGCGACGGCGATCATGCCGCGGTGCTGGAAACCTATCGGATGTTCGCCCATTCGCGCAGCTGGCTGAAGCGCATGGAAGAGGACATCCGCCTTGGCCTGTCGGCCGAGGCCGCGGTGGAAAAGGAACAGTCGACCGCCCGGGCGCGGCTGGAGATGGCTGCCGATCCCTATCTGCGCGACCGGCTGCACGACCTGGACGACCTGTCGAACCGCCTGCTGCGCATCCTGACCGGACAGGGCGTCGATACCGGCGCCGAGATGCCCGACCGCCCGATCCTGGTCGCGCGCAACATCGGCCCGGCCGAGCTGCTGGAATACGGCCGCCGGCTGAAGGGCGTGATCCTGGAAGAAGGCTCGGTCGGCAGCCACGCGGCCATCGTGGCGCGCGCGCTAGCGATTCCGCTGATCATCCATGCCGGCCGCATCACCACCGAGGCATTGAACGGCGACCCGGTGCTGATCGACGGCGACCAAGGCATCGTCCACCTGCGCCCCGAGGAAAGCGTCGCCAAGGCCTTCCTGGACAAGATAGCCATGCAGGCCGAGGCGCAGGACCGCTATGCCAGCCTGCGCAGCCTGCCCGCCACCGGCACCTGCGGCACCACGATCCAGCTCTACATGAATGCGGGCCTGATGGCCGACCTTCCCTCGCTGGAGGGATCGGGCGCCGAAGGGGTCGGGCTGTTCCGGACCGAGCTGCAGTTCCTGATCCGCAACCACGTGCCCCGGCGGGCCGAACTGGCGGGGCTTTACACGCGGGTCCTGGACAATGCCCAGGGCAAGCCGGTGATGTTCCGCACGCTGGACATCGGCTCGGACAAGGTCCTGCCCTACATGAAACCGCAGGACGAACCCAACCCGGCGATGGGTTGGCGCGCGATCCGCGTGGGACTGGACAAGCGCGGCGTGCTGCGGATGCAGCTCCAGGCGCTGATCCGCGCCAGCGTCGGGCGCCCGCTGCACGTGATGTTCCCCTTCATCGCGGACATCACCGAATACGAGGCCGCCTATCGCATGCTGATGGAGGAGGTCGCGCGCGAGAAGCGGCTTGGCCACCAGATGCCCAGCGACATCCGCGTCGGTGCCATGCTGGAGACGCCGTCGCTGGCCTTTGCGCCCCGGCGCTTCTTCGAGATGTGCGACTTCGTCTCGATCGGGGGCAACGACCTCAAGCAGTTCTTCTTTGCCGCCGACCGCGAGAACGAGCGCGTGCGCCGCCGCTATGACACGCTGAACCCGTCCTTCCTGGCCATGCTGCGCCAGATCATCGCCCGCTGCGAGGAGGCGCGCGTGCCGCTGTCCTTCTGCGGCGAGGACGCGGGACGGCCGATCGAGGCCCTGGTCTTTGCCGCCCTGGGCATCCGCCGCCTGTCGATGCGCCCGGCCTCGATCGGGCCGGTCAAGCACCTGATTCGGCGGGTGTCGATCATCGAGTTGCGGCAGGTCATCGAGGAGGCCGAGGCCGCCGGCGTGAACAGCGTGCGTGGCCCCGTCGCCGCCTGGCTGGCGCGACAATAGGCGCAAAAAGGGGAAGGTCCGGCCCCTGCAAGGCCGATTTCGGCCGATGGCAGGCCGATTGGGCAAGCGCGCTTGCTGCACTGCGGCGGCCCGCCTATAATATCCCCCGTATTTTCGAGACATTCCCGCACATGAAGCGTCGTCACTTTCTCAATGCCGCCACCGCGTTGGCTGCCGGCGGGTCGCTGATGGCGATCCCGGCCCAGGCCCAGTCCCCTGCCGGGGCTGCCGAGGCCTTTGGCCCGCCCAAGCCCGAACCCTTCGGCTTCGACCAGGTGGCGGCGCTGGCCGCCGACCGGGCGTCGCGCGTCTATGTCCAGCCGGTCTCTCAGTTGGTGGGCAGTTTCGCGGACCTGAACTATGACCAGTACCGCGCGATCCGCTTTCGCCGCGACCGCGACCCCTGGGCCGGAAGCTCGCGTTTCGGGATCGACCTCCTGTCGCCCGGCATGATCTTCTACGAGCCGGTGCAGATCAACCTGGTCCGCAACGGGATGCCGCAGCCGGTGCCCTTCGACCCCTCGATGCTGGAATTCGATCCGTCGCATTTCCCCGACGGGCCGGACCTGGCCACGATCGGCGACATGGGCTGGTCGGGCTTTCGCGTCCGCACCGTCCTGAACCGCCCCGGCGTCATGGACGAGTTCCTGGTCTTCCAGGGGGCCAGCTATTTCCGGGCGGTGGCGCGCAACACGCTTTACGGCCTGTCGGCGCGTGGCCTGGCCATCAAGACCGGCAGCCCCGACGGCGAGGAATTCCCGCTGTTCACGGATTTCTGGATCCACGAGCCCGACGACAGCCACGACACCGTCCGCATCCACGCGATCCTGGACAGCCGCTCGGTCGCGGCAGCCTTCCAGTTCGACGTGACGCCGGGCGCGGTCACGACGGTGCGCACCCGCGTGGCGCTGTTCCCGCGCGTGGACCTGCGCGAGACGGGGCTGGCGCCGCTGACATCCATGTTCTGGTTCAGCCCGGCCAGCCGCCGCACCGTCGACGACTATCGCCCCGCCTGCCACGACAGCGACGGGCTGCAGATGCATACCGGGGCGGGCCAAGCGCTGTGGCGCGGGCTGATGTCGCCGCGCAACCTGCAGATCTCGGGCTTCGTGGACGACGATCCCAAGGGCTTTGGCCTGGTCCAGCGCGCCCGCGACTTCGAGACCTACCAGGATGCCGAGGCGATGTATCACCAGCGCCCCTCGGCCTGGATCCAGCCCGAGGGGGACTGGGGTCCCGGAGAGGTCCGCCTGGTCGAGATCCCGGTCGAGAACGAGTTCAACGACAATATCGTCAGCTACTGGGTGCCCAAGGAACCACTGCTGCGCGGGCAGCGGCACGATTTCCGCTATACGCTCAGCTTCGCCCCGCTGCCGCCCAACGACCTGCCGCTGGCCAAGGTCCGGCAGGTGCGGTCGGGCCGGTCGATCAATGTCGAGACGACGCGCAGCTTCATCGTCGACTTTGACCTGGGCCTGTTCCGCGACCAACTGCCGCAGTTCCAGGTCAGCGCCTCGGAAGGGCGGATCGTGCATGCCTATCTCAAGCCCCTGCCCGACCAGCACGTGCTGCGCCTGGCCTTCGAGTTCGAGCCGGGCCGCGTCCCGCTGTCTGAACTGCGCGCGGTGCTGACCGACGACCAGGGCATGGCGCTGAGTGAAACCTGGCTGACGCGCTGGACCGCATGAGCATGACCATGATCGCCGAAGCCCCGCAGGCGGACCGCCCCCAAGCGCCCGCCCCGGCCGCCGTGGTGCCGCCGGCCGCACCGCTGGACATGCCGGTCCAGGACTTCGGCCGGCTGCCGCAGGGCATGGTCGAACGGCAGATGAACAGCCTGAACGTCTGGCTGGCCCGGCTGATCGCCTTTGGCGGCACGGCGGCGCTGGCGGTCTTCGGCTTCAGCCAGATGCTGGCCTCGTTCGGGGCGGACCCGACGCTGATGCAGATCGCGCTGCTGGCGCTGTTCGTGCCGACCTTTGCCTGGGTCGGGTTCTCGTTCTGCGGCACGCTGGCCGGGTTCCTGGCGCCGCGCCTGGTCACCCCCGAGGGTCCCAACACAGCCCGGGTCGTGGTCGTCATGCCGATCTATCACGAGGATGTCGCCGCCAGTACCGGCCTGCTGGTGGCCCTTGCGCGTGAGTTGGCGGACGAGGGCATGGCCGACCGGGCCGAGATCTTTGTGCTCTCGGACACCCGCGACCCGGCCATCGCCGTGAACGAGACGCTGGTGATCGGTGCCGCTCGCGCGCTGTCGCCGCTGCCGATCTGGTATCGCCGCCGCCTGAACAACGAAGACCGCAAATCCGGCAATGTCGCCGAATTCGTGCGCCACTGGGGCGGGCGCTATGACCAGATGGTGGTGCTGGACGCCGACAGCGTGATGTCGGGCGCGACCATCCGCCAGATGTCCGCCCGGATGGCGGCCGACCCCTGCCTGGGGCTGATCCAGACCATGCCGATGCTGGTCGGCGGAGAGACGATCTTTGCCCGCCTGACCCAGTTTGCCGGCCGCGTCTATGGCCCGATGATCGCGCGGGGCGTCTCGGCCTGGGCGGGGGACACGGGGAATTACTGGGGCCACAACGCGATGATCCGGGTGACGGCCTTTGCCCAGGCCTGCGGCCTGCCGCGGCTGCCCGGCCGCCCGCCCTTCGGCGGCACGATCCTCAGCCATGACTTCGTCGAGGCCGCCGCGCTGTGCCGTGCCGGCTGGAAGGTGCGGCTGGACCATGACCTGCGCGGCAGCTTCGAGGGTTGCCCGCCCACGCTGCTGGACATGGCCGTGCGCGAACGCCGTTGGGCGCAGGGCAACCTGCAGCACAGCCGCCTCTTCGGCATCGCGGGCATGCGCGGCATCAGCCGGGTGCATTTCCTGATCGGGATCATGGGGTTCCTGATGAGCCCCTTGTGGCTGGCGCTGATCCTGGTGGGCCTCGGGCTGTCGGCCACGGTGCTGCTGTCCACGCCCGAATATTTCCCCAACGCCTACCAGCTGTTCCCCGAATGGCCGGTCTTCGACAGCCGCCGGATGCTGTGGCTGTTCGGCATCGCGATGGGGCTGCTGCTGCTGCCCAAGTTCATCGCGACCTTCCGGGCCTGGGCCCGCCCGCTTGCGGCCAATTCCGGCGGGCGCGTGCGCATCTTTGCCAGCGCGATCTTCGAGACGATCCTGTCGGCGCTGATCGCGCCGGTGCAGATGCTGGTCCAGACCCGCCAGATCTTCGAGATCCTGGGCGGCCGCGACAGCGGCTGGAACGCGCAGGTGCGCGCCGGGACCATGCCGGGTTGGGGGGTCGTGCTGCGCTATCACTGGGCGCATGTCGCCCTGGGGTTGGGCACGCTGGTCGTGCTGGCCAGCTTTTCACCTGCGCAGCTGATCTGGCTGTCGCCGATCCTGGCCGGTCTGATCCTGTCGCCCGTGACCTCGCGCCTGTCGGCCAGCCCGGTGTTCGGCCGGTGGGCGCGGCTGCGCGGCCTTCTGGTCACGCCCGAGGAACGCGACCCGCCTGCCATCCTGACCGAGGCGGCAGCCATTGCCCGCAGCCTGCCCCAGCCCGTCACCGGCCGCGACAGCCTGCTGCGCCTGGCCCGGCAGCCGGCGCTGCTGGAGCGGCATCTGCAGATGCTGTCGCCGTTGCCCCGGGACCTGCCGAACGCCTGGCACCTGGCCCGGATCACCGCCGAGGCCAAGATCGCCCATGCCGCCACGCGCGGCCAGGCGCTGGATTTCCTGGACCGCGCTGAAACCGACGCGATGCTGATGGACCGGCAGCTTCTGACCCGCTGGAGCCATCTTCCCGAATGAACCGCCTGATCGCACTGGACATGCTGCGCGGCTACGCGCTGGTCAGCATCATGGTCAACCACATGCCGATTTCGGTCATGCGCTGGATCACGCTGCCCAACTTCTCGATCTTCGACGCGTCCGAACTGTTCGTGCTGCTGTCGGGATTCCTGGTCGGCATGGTCTGGCGCAGCGTCGAGGCCAGGTCCGGACGCCGCAGCGCCCAGACCCGTTTCGCGCGCCGCTCCTTCGAGGTGTGGCGGGCCATGGTCGTGGGCGCCGGGCTGATGGCGCTGCTGTCAGCGGCGCTTTGGGCCAGCGGGCGGCCGCATACCGCGATCTGGACGCAATATTCGGTCTGGATCCTGGAAAATCCCCTGGGCTTCCTGGCCGCCGTCGGCACCTTCTGGCTTCAGCCCAACATCATCGACGTGCTGGCGGTCTATGTCGTGCTGATCGCCGCCGCGACGGTGGTGGTGCCCGCAATGCTGCGCTGGCCGCTGCAGGTCGCGGTCGCCTCGGTGGCGATCTGGTGGTTCGCGCCGCAGCTGAACGGCCTGATCCCGAACCACCGCAGCCAGGGCGGTTTTCTGTTCAATCCCTTCGGCTGGCAGATGCTGTTCCTGACCGGCACGGCCATGGGCCTGTTTCGCCAGCAGCTGATGGCGCGGCTGTGGCCTTGGCGGCATCTGCTGACCCTGCTGGCGGCCGGTATGTTCGCCTTTGGCAGCGCCATCGTCATCGGCGCGGCCATCGGGGAACCGGCGCTGCCGCTGCGCGAGGCGCTGAAGTCGGTCTATGGCACGATCGACAAGTGGAACCTGGACGGCACCCGCTATCTGGCCATCGTCGCCGCCGCCTGGCTGGTCGCGGTGCCGCTGGCACGGCCGATGGAATGGCTGGCGGCCAGCCGGCTCGGGGTGGCGCTGCAGCAGATCGGGCGCGGGGGCCTGTGGTCCTTCATCGCCTGCGTGCTGCTGTCGGTCCTGGCCGATGCCTTCCAGATGACCCCGCCCGACCAGCCGGGCTGGCAAAGGCTGGCCGTGGACCTCTGGGCCTGCCTGGCGCTGTGGTGGGTCTCGGCGCTGTGGCTGGCCTATGGGGCGCCTTGGCAGCGCGCCCGCAAGGACCGCCGCACCGCACGGCGGCAAATGAAGGTTGCCGCAGGCCGTCCCATCGCGTAAGGCCCACGGCCAGTCGTCATCACGCAAGCCACGTCCCCAGGGGCGCTTCGGAGGGAGGAGCCGATCTTGCTGGACCTGACAAACATTCGCGCCGAGCTTGAGGCTCATTACGACCTGTCGCCCTCGGTCGAGCTGGCGCAGCAGATGTCGGACATCCATGCCCGCATGGACCGCGTGATGCCCTTTCCGGACTGGGCCGTGGCCGCGCCCTATGTCGCCGCGATCAACCGGCTCAAGGCCCAGCGCGGCGCCGTGATCCTGGCGCATAACTACATGACGCCCGACATCTATCACGGCATCGCCGACGTGGTGGGCGACAGCCTGCAGCTGGCCATCGAGGCGACGCGGGTCGAGGCCGAGGTGATCGTGCAATGCGGCGTGCATTTCATGGCCGAAACCTCGAAGATCCTGAACCCTTCCAAGACCGTCCTGATGCCCGACATGGAGGCCGGCTGTTCGCTGGCCGAATCCATCACGGCGGAAGGGGTCGCCCAGATGCGGGCGCAATATCCCGGCGCGATGGTCGTCAGCTATGTCAACACCACGGCCGAGGTGAAGGCCGCCTCGGACATCTGCTGCACCTCGTCCAATGCCGCGCAGATCGTGGCGGCGATGCCCGGCGACACGGTGATCATGACGCCCGACAAGTGGCTGGCCCAGAACGTGGCAGCCCAGGTGCCGCAGAAGCGGATCGTATGGTGGGACGGGGCCTGCATCGTGCATGAACGCTTTACCCCCCAGGACCTGCGCGACTTCCGCGAGTGGCATCCCGGGCTGAAGATCATCGCCCATCCCGAATGCCCCCCGGACGTCGTGGCCGAGGCGGATTTCGCCGGGTCGACCAAGCACATCATCGACTGGGTGGGCGACCACCGGCCGGCCAAGGCGATGCTGGTGACCGAATGCTCGATGGCCTCGAACATCTCGGATGCGCATCCAGAGGTCGAGTTCCTGGGCCCCTGCAACATGTGCCCCTACATGAAGAAGATCACGCTGGAGAAGGTGCTGTGGTCGCTGCATTCGATGACCGGCGCGGTCGAGGTCAACGCGGCGGTCGCCGACCGCGCGCGGCTGGCGGTGCAGCGGATGATCGACCTGTCGCGGCAGCTGGCGGGCTGACCGGATGATCCCGACCGACCGCGTGGTGATCGTCGGCGCGGGTCTGGGGGCGCTTTACGCGGCCCTGGTGATGGCGCCGCGGCCGGTGCTGATGATCTCTCCCGATCCGCTTGGCCAGGGGGCCAGCTCGGCCTGGGCGCAGGGGGGCGTGGCGGCGGCCATGGACCCGGCCGACAGCCCGGACGCCCATGCCGCCGACACGGTAAGCGCCGGTGCCGGCACGGTCGACCCGGAGGTGGCTCGGCTGGTCACGGCCGAGGCGCGGGCCCATATCCTGTCGCTGACGACGCTCGGCACGCCCTTCGACCGCGATCCCGCCGGGGGTTACGTGCTGTCGCGCGAGGCCGCCCACAGCTTTGCCCGCGTGGTGCGCGTCAAGGGCGACCAGGCCGGGGCCGAGATCATGCGCGCGCTGGTCGCGGCGGTGCGCGCCGCGCCCTCGGTCCAGGTGCTGGAAGGATTCGTTGCGACCGCGCTGCTGGTCGAGGGGGGCCGCGTCACGGGCATCCACCTGGCGCGGGCCTCGGGGTCGCAGCCTGTGGCGATCCGGGCGCCGGCGGTCCTGATCGCGGGCGGCGGTTCGGGCGGGCTGTATTCGGTCACGACAAACCCGCCGCGCATCCGCGGCGAGGCGATCGGCATGGCGGCCCGCGCGGGCGCGGTCATCGCGGATGCGGAATTCGTGCAGTTCCACCCCACCGCCATCGCCAGCGGCGAGGACCCCGCCCCCCTGGCGACCGAAGCACTGCGGGGCGAGGGCGCCCTGCTGGTGAACGCCGCCGGCCAGCACTTCATGACCGCCCTGCATCCCGATGCGGAACTGGCGCCGCGCGACATCGTGGCCCGCGGCGTCTATGCCGAATGGCGGGCCGGGCGCGTGCCGGCGCTGGACTGCCGCGCCGCCCTGGGCGCGCGCATCCTGACGCAGTTTCCGGCCGTCGCCGCGGCCTGCGTCCGCGCCGGCATCGACCCTGTCCGCCAGCCGATCCCCGTCGCCGCGGCCGCGCATTACCACATGGGCGGCATTGAGACCGATCTGGACGGGCGCAGCAGCCTGACGGGCCTCTGGGCCTGCGGAGAGGCGGCCTCGACAGGGCTGCACGGGGCCAACCGCCTGGCCTCGAACGGCCTGCTGGAGGCGCTGGTCTTTGCCCGGCGCGCGGCCCTATCGATCGGCGCCGGTCCCGCGGCCGCGCCGCCCGTGATCCTGCCCGACCTGCCCCCCGCGCCCCTGCCCGACCCGGCGCTGGTCGCGCGCCTGCGGGAGGCGATGACGGCAGGTGCGGGCGTCCTGCGCGACGCCGCTGGGTTGCAGGCCGCCCTGCGCGTCGTCGCGGAGGTCGAGGCGGGCCAGCCGGACTGCCCGCAGCTGCAGAACATGACTGCCACCGCCACGCTGATCTGCGCGGCAGCCCTGCTGCGCCGCGAAAGCCGGGGTGCCCATGCCCGCACCGATCACCCCGACACCGTCGCGCCGCGCCGCAGCCGCATGACCCTGTCCCAGGCGCTTGCCTTGCGCCCCGCCCCCGAACCGGAGCCGCTATGACCGCCCTGCCCGACCTGATCCTGGAACCCCTTGTCCGCGCCGCCCTGATCGAGGATCTGGGCAGCAATGGCGACATCACCACCCGCACGGTGATCCCGGCGGGCACGCGCTATGCCGCCCGGATATGCGCGCGCGAGGCCGGAGTCGCGTCAGGCATGCAACTGGCGGAGCTGGCCTTCCGGCTGGTCGACCCGGCGCTGCGGCTGGAGGTGCTGGTGCCCGATGGCACCGCCTTTGCCGCAGGCGACGTACTGGCACGGATCGAAGGCTCTGCCGCCGCGATCCTGTCGGCCGAGCGGGTGGCGCTGAATTTCGCGGGTCGCCTGTCGGGCATCGCCACGATGACGGCGGCCTATGTGGCCGAGACGCGCGGCACCCAGGCGCGCATCACCTGCACGCGCAAGACGACGCCGGGCCTGCGGCTGGTGGAAAAGCAGGCCGTGCTGCATGGCGGCGGTTTCAATCACCGGGTGTCGCTGTCGGATGCGATCCTGATCAAGGACAACCATATCGCGGCCGCCGGGGGCATCCGGCCGGTCCTGCAGGCGGTCAGGGCGCGCGCGTCGCACATGATGCGGGTCGAGATCGAGGTGGATCGCCTGGACCAGCTGGCCGAGGTGCTGGACGAGGGCGGCGCCGATGTCGTGCTGCTGGACAACATGGACAGCGACAGCCTGCGCCGCGCCGTCGGGATGGCGGGCGGCGCGGTCGTTCTGGAGGCCTCGGGCAACATGCGGCTGGAGCGGATTGCCGAGGTCGCGGCGACGGGGGTCGCCTATATCTCGGTCGGCGCGCTGACCCATTCGGTGCGGGTCCTGGACCTGGGCCTCGACTTCTGACGCAGGGGCAGCTTGCGCGCCTGCCCCGCAAGGACATGCCGGCATCAGCTTGGCAATGAGATCAGACGCGCCTGCCTCCACGGCAGGCAGATCCCCCCATACTGAACCGCCGACCGGGGTGCTGACCTGCCCCGCGATGGCCGCCAGGGCCAGCCGCGGAACAGGCGCGCGCGCCGCCTCTCAGGATGCGGGCATCACGGTGATGTCGGTCAGATTGCCGTCGACACCTTCCAGCATCCCCACCTCGGTCGCCGTTCCGGTCTCCAGATCGACGGTGTAGATCATCCCGCCCGCGACCAGCCAGGCCGTGTTGGTTCCGTCCTCGGTGATCTGGATGTCAAAGGCGGGGGTGGTGCCGGTCATCTCGATGCCCAACTTGCCGATCGCGGCCAGCGTGCCGTCATTTGGCGAGGTTTGGCGGATCAGTGCACCGATGGTGGCGTCGATGTCGTACATCGCGGTCTCCTCGGGCTGGCCAAAGGAGTTGGTATAGGCCGCCGCCGCGATGGCCGGAGCCTCGCCCGCATGCATGTCCTCGGCCTCATAGGCCAGCGCGCCGTCCACGGTCACTTCCCCCGTGTCGACATTGACCCGGTGGTTCGTGGTCCCGGTCATCAGGCGCAGCCGGTCGGCCATCGGGTTGAAGTCGACGACGACCGGCATGTCGGCCATCGGCAGCGGGCTGTCCATGACCGACAGCTCGGCGGCCTCGCCCGATGCCGGATCGATCGTGACGATGCGGTTGTCGGCGGTGACCCCCACCAGCGTCCGGTTGGCGGGGCGATAGTCGATGCCCACCAGACGCTCGACCCCGCTGACGGGCATGGTCGTGACCTCGGCCGGCGCTTGGCTGTCGAACATCACCAGTTGGGTGCCGTCGAGCAGGCCGACCATCGGGGTGGCAGCGGCGGTCCCGGTCGAGATGCCCAGGGTCAGGGCGACGGCGGTGGCGGTGCGGAGATGGGTCATGTTGATGGTCCTCATTGTGTTCGCGGGCGGCGTCAGGCCGCCCCTTGCCACTTGGAGACACGGCGGGCGCGTTTTTGGATGCAGCATGGCGAAAAAAACTTTGGCCGGACCCCAAGGCACTGGCAGGCCCACGCGACGGCTGGACCCGGAGCGATCCTGCATGCCATCGTGGCGCGGGACATGGTGGAGGCACAGGCACATGAACATTTCCGCCGCTGCGGCGACGGAGGCGCCTGTCGACCTGGCCGACGCGCTGCACCGATGCGCCAAGGGCGAGCACGAGGCGCTGCGCCTGATCCTGGAAACCGAGGGCGGGCGGCTTCTGGGCGTGGCGCACCGGATGCTGCAGCGGCGCGACCTGGCCGAGGAGGCGGTGCAGGACAGCATGGTCCAGATCTGGCGCAAGGCCCACCAGTTCCACCGCGGCGACGGATCGGCCCGCGGCTGGATCTTTGCCGTCCTGCGCAACCGCTGCCTGAACATCCTGCGCGACGGCCGGCGGCTGGAAAGCCTGTCCCCGGAGGACCTGACGGCCATGCAGGACGCACGCCTGTCGGCGGCGGGAACCGGGCTTGATCGCTTGGGGGACCGGGTGGCGCTGAAGGATTGCCTTGTCGGGCTTGAACCACAGACGCGGCGGGCCATCCTGCTGGCCTATGTCGGCGGCTTCACGCATGGCGAGATCGCGGCCATCCAGTCGGTGCCCCTCGGCACCTGCAAGTCGTGGATCCGCCGCGGCCTGGACCTGCTGCGGAGGTGCCTGTCATGACTGACGACCTTGACGCCCGCGCCGATGCCTTTGTTCTGGGCCTGACGGACCAGCGGACCGAGGCTGAACTGGAAGCGCGGCTGGATCATGACCGTGCCTGGGCGGCCGCCGTTGCCCGCGCACGCGACCGGCTGCTGCCGCTGGACATGACCGCCCCCGAAATGCCGGCCCCGCTGTCCCTGTGGGAGGCTGTCCTGCCCCAGCTGGATGCGCCCCTGTCCAGGCCGCCCCTGTCCAGGCCCGCGCTGACGCCGGTGGCCGCCAATGACCCCGGGCCGCTCCGTCGCTGGCTGCCGGCAGGCCTCGCCGCCGCGGTCGGCATCCTGGCGGGGATCGTGCTGGGCGGGAACTGGCGGGTGCCCGACCCGGTGGTAGTCGCCGTCCTGCTGGACGATGCCGGTCGTCCCACCGCGGTCGTCGAGGATTTCGGCCAGGCCGATGCGCGCATCCGGTTCGTGGCAGGCATCGATGTTCCCGCAGGCCGGCAGATGCAGGTCTGGACATTGCCGTCGGTGGATATGGGGCCGGTCTCGCTCGGCCTGCTGTCCGGAAGCAGGGCGACCCTTCTGGACACGCCCCCCCTGCCCACGCCCCTGGACGGCCAGCTTTACGAGATCACCCTGGAGCCTCTGGGCGGCTCTCCGACCGGGCGTCCCACGGGCGAGATCCTGGCCAAGGGGCTGGCCGCCCGCCAGGACGAGGTCTAGCGCGGCCGCCAGCAAACACCTTGGGTCGGGGCGCTCTCCAGATAGCGGAACCCTGGCCGGGCATGCGGTGTCAGGTCCAGGTGCCGGTGCGCCCAGGTCGTCGGGTTGCAGGCGGATCGCGGATCGCGGATCGTATTCGGCGTCGTCCGGTGGGCGACAGGATGATGTTTTTCTGACATGATGCGCGAAATCGAGCTGGCATGATCCGGACCGGTGGCGGGCCCGGATCGCCGCAGGAGGCTGTCATGGGTCCCAGGAACACAATCTGCATCTGGTACGACCGCGAGGCAGAGGCTGCGGCGCGGTTCTATGCCTCGGTCTTTCCCGACAGCGCGGTGCAGGCTGTTCACCACGCGCCGTTGGACAATCCCAGCAGCAGGCAGGGCGAGGTTCTGGTTGTCCGCTTCACCGTTTGCGGCGTTGCCTGCATCGGCCTGAACGGCGGGCCGATCTTTCCGCAGAGCGAGGCCTTTTCGTTCCAGATCGCCACCGACACGCAGGAAGAGACGGACCGCTACTGGGACGCCATCGTCGGCAATGGCGGGCAGGAAAACGAATGCGGATGGTGCAAGGATCGGTGGGGGGTGAACTGGCAGATCACCCCGCGCACGCTGACCGAGGCGCTGGCTGTGGGCGGTGCCGAGGCACGGCACGCCTTTGCCGCCATGATGACGATGCGCAAGATCGACGTCGCGGCCATCGATGCCGCACGCCGCCAAGGCCATTGAAAGGAAGCAGGATGACCGAACCCATCAGGATCGAGACGGTCGTGGCCGCGAGGCCCCAAGCGGCATGGGCCGCCTATACGTCGCCACAGGCCATCATGGCGTGGAACCAGGCCTCGCCGGACTGGCACTGCCCGGCCGCTTCGGTCGATCTGCGTCCGGGTGGCCGGCATCACGCACGGATGGAGGCGCGCGACGGATCCTTCGGCTTCGACTTCGAGGCGACCTACGAGGAGGTGGATGCGCCCTCGGCCCTCACCCTGCGCCTCGCCGATGGCCGGAGCGCCCGCACGACCTTCGTCGAGGAAGGCGACGGCACCCGGGTGACCACGATCTTCGATCCCGAGACCCAGAACCCGGTCGAGATGCAGCGCGACGGCTGGCAGGCGATCCTGGACAGCTATGCAAGCTTCTTGGCCCGCTCCGGGTAAGGTGATGGCCTGACGCCTCGCCCCTGGTCCTGATTGCGAAGGCCATTCCGTTCGATCCTGCTTCCGAGTGCCGGAGACGACAAGGCGGCAAGAAGGTCGAAGCGGCAGGTCTGACAGGATGGGAAACCCGCCATCAGGGCGGATCTGTCCCGCCCCTCGCGCGGCATTTGCGCCACAGGTTCACCAACGGGCAAAGGAAGCTGTTGAACCTTACTGTTTCTATCTGTTAATCGCGCCCCGACACGTCCCTCACCAGCAAGCCACGGATCAAGGTCCCGCGCCAGCCGACCCTTCGCACCCTGATCCGGAGCCCGTCGATGCGCCCCTGTCCCTCCCCTCTTCGCCCGCTTCTGCTTGGCGTCGCCTTTGCGGCGATCAGCCCGGCCGCCCTTCTTGCGCAGCAGACGGCCCCCATCGTCCTGGACGAGATCACGCTGCAGGCCGCGACCGCGACCGGCACCATCGCCGCACCGGCGCAGCCCTATGCCGGCGGCCAGGTCTCGACCCAGACCCGGCTGGGGGCGCTTGGCGATGTGGACGTGCAATCCGCGCCCTTTCGTGCGACCGCCTATACCGAGGAGCTGATCCGCAACCAGCAGGCCCGGACCCTGGCGGATGTCACGCGCAACGACCCTTCGGTGCGCCAGGACGCGCCGGCCTTCAGCGAGCGCGACTCGTTCTTCATCCGCGGCTTTTCCGTGCCGAACCTCGACACGCTTTATGACGGGCTGCCCTATATCGCCAACCCGCGCCGCAGCGCGCTGGAGGGGATCGGCCGCGTCGACCTGCTGATGGGGCCGACGGCGCTGGCCAATGGCGGCGTGGGCCGCGTGGGCGGCACGATCAACATGATCCCGAAGCGCGCCGAGGACCAGGACCTGACCCGCGTCACCACAGGCATCGCGTCGGACAGCCAGCTCTGGACCCATGTCGACCTGGGCCGCCGCTTTGGCCCCCGCAAGGAATGGGGCGTGCGCGGCAACCTGTCCTGGCGCGGCGGTGACACGGCCCTGGACAACAACAACGCCGAGGTCGGCGTGGCGGCCTTGGGGCTGGACTATCGCGGTGACGCGCTGCGCGCGACGCTGGACCTGAACGCGTCCAAGCAGGACCTGGACGCGCCGACATCACTCTTCAATGCGGCGGCGCCGGGCGTGCCGATCCCGGATGCTCCGGATGGCGACATCAACACCGCCAACCCCTTCGAATTCCACGACAGCACGCATCGCATGATCGCAGGTCGGGTCGAATACGACCTTGCCCCGGCGACGACGGTCTATGGCGCCTTCGGGGCCAGCCGCTACCGCGAGGATTTCCTGACCTCGAACTATACGATCACTGCGCCGAACGGGGATGCGATCAACGAGCTGGGCTTCAACCCGCAGGAGATCGAGGGCCGCGCCGCCGAGATCGGGCTGCGGACCGAGGCCACGACCGGCCCGGTGCGCCATCGCATCACCCTGTCGGCTGCCTATGCGCTGAACCGAAACAACCGCGGCGAATTCAACCCGCGCCTGCTGGGCTTCCCGGTTGCGGGCACGAATATCTATGATCCCGTCTTCCTGCCGGCAGCGCCGGACCTGTCGGGCCTGCCGCGCGCGGATGGGCTGATCCCCTTTGCGGACCTGCGCAGCCGGTCGGTCGCGCTGTCGGACACGATGTCGCTGGACGATGACCGGGTGCAGCTGACCTTCGGCGGCCGCTGGCAGGAGATCCGCACCCGCGGGTTCAACACGCGTCCGGGCATTCCCGACTTTCCGGTGGGCGCGCAGAACTATCTCTACGAGGACAGCGCCTTCACCCCGGCCATCGCGGCGTCGTGGCGCATTCGCGACGGGCTGACCGTCTATGGCAACTATGTCGAGGCGCTGACCGAGGGGCCGATGGCGCCCTCCGTCGCCGAGAACGCGGGCGAGCTGTTCCCCGCCGTGGTGAACCGCCAGCGCGAGGTCGGCCTGAAATATGACCTGGGCACCGTGACCCTGGGCGCGAGCCTCTTCGAGATCCGCCAGCCCAATGGCATCACCGATCCGGCCAGCAACGTCTTCTCGCTCTCGGGGCAGCAGCGCAATCGCGGGCTGGAACTGTCGGCGGCCGGTGCACCGATGGAGGGCCTGCGCATCCTGGGCGGCATCACGCTGATGGATGCGGAACTGCGCCGCACCCAGGACGGGGCTTTCGACGGCAATGACGTGCCCGGCGTGCCGCGGACGGCCGCCAGCCTCTATGCGGAATACGACCTCCCCTCGGTTCAGGGCCTGACGCTCAACGGTCGCGTGATGCATGGCGGCTCGACCTGGTATGACCAGGAGAACACGCAGAAGGTCTCGGGCTGGACGCGCCTGGATCTGGGCGCCCGCTACGCCGTCGAGGCGCAGGGCCGCGAGATCGAGCTGCGCGCCAATATCGAGAACGTCCTGGACGAGAACTATTGGGCCAGCTCGGCTCGCCGCTTCCTGGCGGCAGGCGCGCCACGCACCTACGCCGTCTCGGCCTCGATGAAGTTCTGAAGGTCTTGGCTGTTTATCAATCGCATCCTGGCGGCCACGTGCCGCCGGGATCTGCTGATGACGATGAAGGCATCTGACTGGTCCGCCTGCCATCCGGCCGGCGGACCAAACATCGACCTTGGTGGCCCTGTGCGTCAGCCTCCACGGAGACATCCTTTTCCTTCCACGCGAAGGCGGATGCAGCGCACGGTCCAGCAGAGAAATCCTCCTTCAGCCTCGACCGCCGTCAGGATGCTGGTGATCTGGTGCCTGTCGTCCCTCCTGATGCGCAACATGCAATCCGCGGCGATTGTCCGGCCTCCTCAAAAGCTGCATGACGTCATGGTCGCTCGCAACAAGAACACCTGTCCTTGACCGCTCATACCGCACTGCATGAGGGGTAGATCAGCGTGGCCAGTCGACATTCTGCTGCCTGTTCACAAGAGGTTGCAAAGCCATAGCCCGAAGCTCCCGAGCAGCAGGCGCAACCAAGGCGGACAGCAATACCACAGGCCGATCTGGCTGGTGAACTGGAAACGGCTGGATGACGCGGGGCGGGAACATTGTTCGTGCCTGCGGGTTCCGGGGCCTGTGTTCGTCCCTAGAGACGCTGTGGCCTCAGCCATAGGGGCGCAGGATGTCTTTCTGGAGAGGGCGTGCGATGCCCCCACGGTGGCTGGGCAGGCGCTGGCCGCCGTTCAGCCCCAGCTTGGAAGAAGAGTTGCGCATGGCTGCGTCATTGCCGACAGGATCGCCGCGGCAACGTGGCGTGATGTTCAACGCGCCGCCCCGCAGGGCGGGGCGCCAATTTGAAGGATCGCGACAGTGACAGAGATCGATTTCCGCGAGGTGGTTGTCATTGGTGCCGGCTTTGCCGGGCTGGAGGTCGCCAAGGCGCTGGGCCGCGCGAAGATCGGCGTGACGGTGATCGACCGGCGCAACCACCACCTGTTCCAGCCGCTGCTTTATCAGGTGGCCACCGCTGCCCTGTCCGCAACGGATGTGGCCGAGCCGATCCGCAGGATCCTGCGCCGATACGCCTCGGTCAGGGTCATCTTTGGCGAGGTCGAGGTGATCGACACAAAGGCACGGCGGCTGCGGCTCAGTTGCGGGCACGAGATCGGGTATCGCCACCTGATCCTCGCCAGTGGGGCCAGCCACGGCTATTTCGGCCACGACGAATGGGCGCAATGGGCGCCGGGGCTGAAAACCATCGAGGACGCGCGGCACATCCGCTCGCAGATCCTGCTGGCCTTCGAGCGGGCCGAGCGAAGCGACGATCCGGCGGAGCGTCAGCGGTTGCTGGAGATTGCCATCATCGGCGGCGGACCCACGGGCGTCGAACTCGCCGGCGCGATTGCCGAACTCAGCCGCCACACGCTGCTGCGGGACTTCCGCACCATCGATCCGGGCAGCGCCCGCGTCACACTGATCGAGGCCGGCCCGCGTCTTTTGTCCGGCTTTGCCGAGGAGATGTCCGCCTATGCCAAGGCCCGGCTGCAGCGGCTGGGGGTCACCGTGCGCACCGGCGAGGCTGTCGAGGAGATCGGTCCCACCAGCATCACTGTTGCGGGTCGCAGCCAGCCGGTCGGGGTGGTGATCTGGGCTGCCGGCGTTTCGGCCTCGCCCCTGGCAAGACAGTTGGGTCCGACCGACCGCGCCGGCCGGATCGAGGTCGATGAGACGCTGTCGGTCAAGGGCCTGCCGCAGGTTTTCGCCTTGGGCGATGTGGCGCTGTTTCCGGGCCCTGACGGCCGGCCGCTGCCGGGCCTGGCGCAGGTCGCCAAGCAGCAGGGCATCCATCTGGGCCGGACCCTGGCCGTGCATCTGGGGAACGGTGCGCGGCTGGCACCCTTTCGGTACAACAGCCGCGGGAACACCGCGATCGTCGGTCGCCACGCCGCCGTTTTCGAGCAGGGCAGGTTCAACCTGAAGGGATGGCTGGCCTGGGCGACCTGGGCGATCGTCCACGTCTATCTTCTGGTGGGCTTCCAGAACCGTTTCCTTGTGTCGATGCAATGGCTCTGGCGCTACATGACCTATGAGCGCGGCGCCCGGCTGATCGCCGGCGACTTCATCGAGAACGAAAACCCGGAAAGCGCCCCCATGCCCCGGGACCGGCTGCGACAGCCGAGCAGCCCGAAGGCGGCGCCGGGCGCTCAGGAGGAGAAAGCGCGAGACAGTGACCTTCTGCGGGCCGCCGAGCCGTCGATTCGAGCTGCTGGAACGGCTGGAGAGGCTTGAGGGTGTAGCCTCCATTTCTGTGCCCCAGAAAGCTTCTCATCTGACCGCGGACCATAGTGGCGATGCAGGGCGCCCGTCATCAATGAGCCGCTTGCGCTTGCTTCCGGCTAAGGGCAGCAGATGATCGGAAGCGGTCCCAGCGGCGTGACTCAAAAAAAGAGCCACGCGCGGCTGCGTCGCGAGGCCAGCCCCTTGCTGAACTTCCCTGAGATGATGGTCATGCTGAAATGGGCTTCAGGTGACGTAACCGGTACAGGCAATCCATCAGGAACGGCGGGAGGGGATCACCTTCAATGCCCTGATCAACTCTGCCTCGACCTCACCATCTGCGACCGGATCGGCAAGAAGCTCCTTTACCGACGCTATCAGGTGTCTCATCTGGCGAATGCAAGCATCGGCCATGGCCAGCCGAGAAGCAGCCAAGGCGATATCCGCAAGCGCGCAGGGAGCATGCAGGGGCGCATTTCGATCAGCGGCCGCACACTGCGCATGCAGTCAAAGGAGCGGTTCGACATGTCCTCGAAGGTGACGCGCCGACAGACGACCGGATCGTCGCGCGTCGCTGGTTGCGCCCAAAAGCGGCGGACAAATGCCACGAGCCCGGCACGGAGCCGGTTCAGGCAGGGAGTGGCCATGTGCGGGTATCGAGCCCGGGAGATAAGGCCCAACCAAGCACCTCGACGAGCTGGTCGGACAGAAAGAGGATGTCATGAACATCTGTCCTGTTGGCATTTGGGGTGTAACAGGCGCACATTTGCGGTCTGGCTGCCTTGTTCAGCTTGCTGACTGGGCACGCGCTCATGACCGGTTCCACCCGCCACAAGGAAATCTCCGGGAGACCGGTAAGGGATGATCTGGATCTTCTTTTCATGCGCGAGAGCAGCAAGGCCCTTCAGGTCGATCTGCTGAAGGAACCACGGCCCTTGTGGGCGGATGATCTAATGGCTTTCGCCTTCGGGCTCGTCGCGCCAAGCGCCGATGTCAAGGGGGTCGTGATCCTAGGTCGTGGTGACAAAAGGGAGTCACGTCAGGCTTTGGGCGGGATTCACGCTGGTATCTGCGATGGGGACCAGCTTGGCACCTTATGTCGGACGAGGACTGGGCCTTTTTTAAGGGGATCATCCTCGCCGTCCGCGCCGCGAACGGACGCGAACCCACCAACCACCGCCTCGTTCTTGATGGCCTATTCTGGATCGCACGACCCGGGGCTCCATGGCGCGATCTACCCGGGTTCGGCGAATGGTCGAGCGTCTATCGGCAATTCCGGCGCTGGACGTTGGCCGGGCTCCGGGAGATCATCATGGCAAGCCCCGAACCAAAGTGGGGCCGTGCCAGGCAGCCTGCAAGCGACAGGGTTTCGGGCGCTCAAGAGCGTCCGGTGGGAAAACGATCCACCGGATCGTTTTCTGGACCACCTTCCATTTCACGACCAGGATCCACCTCCTCGTCAATGCGCACGGTCTGCCCATGAGGACAGAGATTACGCCGGGCCAGACATCTGACTATCTCGGCTTCGGTCTGGTCATGGCTGACAATCGGCCCAGTCCCAAAGTGCTGCTGGCAGATCGCGGATATGACGCCAACAGCATCACGGCGCGTCTGCAAGAGCGCGATGTCCTGCCGGTCATCCCGATGCGCAAGTCACGTCAAAAGCACGTGGGTAGGGACTGTTCGCTCTATCGCCTGCGCAACCTGCTCGAGCGCTGCTTCAACACGCTCAAGAACGCACGCCGCGTCGCAACACGCTACGACAAGACGGCCGAAAGCTTCTTGGGCTTCATCGACATCACGTCCATCCGACTTGGCTCCGTCATTGGTCAACATGACCTAGGCCGCCTGTACGAGGAAGTCTGGTACAATCTCACATACTGCGGTTTTGCCGGCTCGTGCCGGGGCATCCATCCCGCACCCTTTGCCTACAAGCAAGAACCGGCACGGACGCTTCAGCGTGGCGGGCATCTTCCGGACACTGTTCAAGACGGCGTTACGCCGCTGCATCGCCGTCAAAACGGTCGAAGGCAAGGATGTGGCGATCGACGCCTTGTTCATCGCAATCGACGCGAGCTGGCACCATAAGATGTGGCCCGCCGATCTATGAATATATCGTCCCTCTGACGCCCGATACGCAAATGGCCCGCGCAGCAGCCGTGGCTGGGTCGAGTGCCGGGCAGGGGGCAGCGGCGTGTTCACGATGTGCAGCACGTCCTCCCATGGCATGTTTGGGCGCAGGCGGCTTGCCCGCCGTCCGACAGCTTCAAACGCTCTCACGCTGCGAGACATACCGCTTTCTGGGCAGGAACCTTCCACCCTCGTGCTCTGATACAAAGGACACCAGTTTCTCGCGCACCTCGTTGTGCAACGTCCAAGACGTCAACGGGGTCGTCGCCCCGATCCAGACCCACAGGACGGCCACCTCACAATCCACCTCGACCATCTCGACCGTGGGAGCCTCGGTCAGGCGGGGATCCCCGTCAAGAATGTCCCCCACCCACTGCCTGACAAGATCGACATCAATACGGTAATCCACCGGCAGCTTAACGATCCTGCGGACAGCTTCGCCCTCCTTCGACCAGTTCTCGACTGCGCGGGACAGGAACTCGGCATGCGGCACGATCAGCCGGGTGTCGGTGTCCGTCCTCAGGACGGTGTGCGCGAACGCGATATCCTCGACCGTGGCCCACCGGCCATCAAAGACCACCACGTCCCCGATGCGGACCGGGTCCGAAAGGGCGATCTGGAGGCCAGCCACCATGTTCCCGAGCAGTGGCTGGGCTGCGATGGCCACAACCACGCCGATGGCACCTGCCGATGCCAGCACGGAGATGCCGAACGTCTCGAAGAGGCCTAGCCGGAGCAGAACATAACCGATGCTGACCACGGCTATCAGGACCACCGTCAGTCGCCGGACAACGTAGACGTTGGTCTTGATCCGACGGTTGTCGGGATCATCGGTCGAAAGCGGCACCACGTACCGCTCGCTCAACACAAGGGTCGCTCCGGACACCATCCTGACCAGCAGCCATGCTCCGGCCAGCAGCCCGACCACCTCTGACGCCAGGCCCAGATTGGAGGCGACCGGACCGGTCAAGGTGATGAGGCGGTCGATGACAAAGCGATAGGTCAGGGCCGCAAGAACCGTGGCCAGTGGAAAGGCCAGGCGCCTGAGCCACCCCGCCCAGTACAGGGCGACCTGCCGTGACAGCAGCCTGACACTCCTGTAAACCAGAAGCCAGAGGAGCCCGCAGATCGTCAGAAGACCTCCGACGATGAGCCACTCCCGGAGCGAGGGACGGCCGAGGGTCGCCAGGCGCTCCTCGAGTGGTACCCATCCGCTGAGCATCCCGGGCCGGCTGGCGGCATAGAGACGCGAGGTCCGTTCCACGGTGAAGGGCGAGAACAGCCAGACGGGCTCGGTGTCCTCAGCCCGGAAACGCTGTATGCTGATAGGGACCGGGCGTCCGTCAAGTTCCAGCTGCCCAAGTTCGATCGACCTTCTGCGATAGGGCGTTTCCGCAGCGTCGGTCTCCGGAACGACCCGCGCATCAGGCTGGTCCGGAATCTGCGCCCAGTCTATCAGCTGGTGGTTCAACAAGAGGAAGGCCAGCATCAGCGCAAGCGTGGGCGCCCGGCTCTCGCGTTCCTCTTCGGGGATGCTGCTGAGATTGAGGGCCTGAGCCGCGCGTGGCCCGTCGCCTGCCTCGACGGCATCAAGGAAAGCCTCCAAGGCGGCCCTGGGCGTGTTCAGCTCGAGCGGCTCATCGGCCTCGGGCAGGCCGAATCTCAGATCCTCCACCTGGAACACGAAGGGCTCGGCCGTGTCCTCTTGCTGGGCCACGGCTTGCGCTACAGCTGCCGCCCAGAGCAGCATGACAAGACAGAATTGGGAAAGAAATCTGCGCATCATCATCCTGCAAGGGCCGCACGTCATCCCGGTCCGTTCCTGCGAGTGTTGCGCCAGCATAAGCCACAGGAAGACGGGTCACAACGCGCTTGGCCGGGCCATGTTGATAGGGGGGTGGCGAAGGGCTGTGGATATTGAGGCATATCATGCTGCTCCCTGCCAAGGGACCGGCATGATCAGGGCTGCGGTGCCAAGGCCGCACGCGCCTCCCTAACCTGCCGCCTCGCCGGGTTCACATGTCGTGGCAAGCCAGCGCCTGAAGGTCCGACTTGGCAAATTTACCGGCGATGAATGGGCAAAAAAGGACCAAAATCGTGGTTTTCTCCCGTAGCTTCCACAGCCATTTCAGCAGGCGCCTATTTTTCCGAACCTTTCGTTTCGGCAAGGCGGTTGTGCCGGTGAATCCGTCGATCATGTCAGGGCGCTGAATATGCGCAAAGTACCCCCAGATGCAGGAGATTCAACGCGCCCTTGATCAGCTTCCAATGCATTGGTGGGAGTGCTGGTGACAGCGACTGGCGAGTGCTTCATCAACATTGCTGAAATCCCGGCGTCAACATCAGCACAATCCAGAGCCGCATTTCGCTGGCGCGGCAGACGCTGCAGGAGGCCTTGACGCCTGACGATCTGCGGACCATCCTGCTACCAGCGCCAGCAGATCAACCCGCATGGACGCTTTGAAATCCTGGGCTTCTTCGATAGCGCGAAGCCCCTGCTGGGGCCCTTCATCTGATGGGTGACGTCTGATTTGCCTGCGCCGGGCCGGCACGATTGGTCACCCCGTCTGCCGAGGTTTCACCTACGTCTCGGCTGAAGCGGGGAACTACCTTTGTCATTCTCCGGTTCTGCTAGAGATCACAATCGGTGAATTCCTATGCTCGTTGACGAAGACATCGCCCGCCAGGCAAGCGAAGAGCTGACCGCGGCCATCGCAGACCCGGCATTCCCTTGCCTCGGCGCGAAATCCGCAATGGCGCGGGGTACCCTCAAGACAGTGGTGTGCCAGTCGCTTGACCTTGCAGGGGAGGACGCCCGGATCCATTCGGAACTGTTGTCCTGGGTTGCCGATTACCGTCAGGACCCCTCGGGCCTGCGCAGCCTCGCGGTCGTCTTTGCCGAACCTGCCGATCTTGACGAGGAACAGTTCGAAGCGGCGATGTGGAAGCGGCTTCAGGCACTGGCCTGCATCGACGACCGGCGCCGGCAGCCCTACAATGACAGCGTCAGCGGGGATCCCGAAGATCCGCATTTCTCCCTGAGCTTTGGCGGCGAGGCGTTCTTTGTTGTCGGGCTGCATCCGCAGGCGTCACGGCCCGCCAGGCGCATGCCCCGCCCGACGCTGGTCTTCAACCTTCACGACCAGTTCGAGCGCCTGCGCGAGGAGGGCCGCTACGAACGCATGCGCGAGCGTATCCTGAGCCGCGACGAGGCCTTGGCCGGAAGTGTGAACCCGATGCTCGCCCGGTTCGGCGAGGAAAGCGAGGCCCGGCAGTACAGCGGGCGTGTCGTGGGCGACGACTGGTGCTGCCCCTTCCGCGATCCGAGGGCGTGAGATGAGCGTGCTGGAAATCCCGCCGCGCTCTGGTGTCGCATTTCGGTTGAGCGAAGGGCAGATCCTGAAGGTGATCGATCCGCAGGGAACGCAGGTGTCCGATCTGCTGGCCTTTGGCGCGGCCGATGTGCGCGAAGTCATCTCGAACGGCCGGACCTTCGATTACGAGGAGACGATCGCGCTGACGACGGGAAACCGGCTCTGGTCGAACCGCTCGCAACCGATGCTGTCGATCGTCGAGGACAGCGTGGGTCGCCATGACTTCCTGCTGACCCCCTGCAGCGAGGCGACCTTTCGCCACTTCTATCCGGGCCAGCCGGTCCACCGGGGCTGCTTTGGCAACTTGGCCGAGGCGCTCTCGCCCTTCGGCATCGAGCCTGACATGATCCCCTGCGCGTTCAACGTCTTCATGAACGTACCTGTCGCCTCTGACGGCACCCTTCGCGTGGAGCCCCCGACAAGCCGTCCCGGAGACTTCATCCGGCTTCGCGCAGAAACGGATCTGGTCATCGGGCTGACCGCCTGTTCGGCCTATGCCTCCAATGGAGGAAGCTTCAAGCCTATCCACTACGAGATCGAGCCAAGGCCCGCCTGATCATCTGTGCTTGCTTGAGTTCCGGGCAGGTGCCTTGATTGGCGTGAATGACTTTGCCGGTCTGAGGGACGAGGCTTGCTCAAAAAAAGCCACTGCTGGCGCTGGAACAGGAAAAACCCCGGGGACGCGAACCTGAAGGCCTCTGGTCTAGCAGACCTTTATCACCAACGGCTCAAAGAGCGCCATCGGTTCGGCCAGACCGCCGGAGGTTCTGGAGCCGGTTGCTGCATTCGTATTTTGTGGCAAACGGCTCAACGTGCCACAGGGGGCAGCGTCTTCCCGGGTCTACGCGGCAGCTTACAGAAGTGCTGAAACGAGCATGGCTTTGGCGGCGACTGGCACTTGCGGATCGTGTCACCAGCTTGGTGCTGCCACGGTGGACTTGGCTGACGTGAAGCTCTTGAAGCCCAACATCGGCTTTTCAGGGCGCCTGCGGGCATTGTATCCGACGCATTCTGGCCAGCCGCAGATTTGTGGAAATCGCAAGCTGTGCGATGTTGTCGCGCGGAGGGAGAACGGGGAGATCCCAGCCCTGTAGCCCAAGGAACCAAGGGCCAGGATCATTCAACGGGACAAGATGATCAACATGATGGCTCCGCTCCGCGAGGCGGACCTACTCAGGGAGGAGGCGTTGTTTGCTGCCTGCAGTCAGTAGTCTTCGCGGCTTGAGCGGTCGGCCGATCCTGAAGACGGAAAGGTGGTGACCGACACCAGATCATGAGGGCTCAGCCGGCTCTCGGCAAGATCATGTGAATTCAGCAATCTGCCGGCTTCAACTTGGGAAAGAGTGGCCTCTGACGCACCCCATTGACTGTCGGGACGCTCGTGAGGATCGCTCAGCGGGGTTGCCTGAGCAGCAACAGCGAGGAAGGACGCTGCGGCGGAGGAAGTGATGAGTTTTAACATGACAAGCTCCTGCGGTGGCGCTCTGCGCCATTAGGATGTGACGATCGAGGTGCGATTGCCGGCCGCGGAAAACGTGCTCAGGCACTATGACCAGCGATTGGCACCGGTGACGGACCTGTCTGCAGAAGGAGCGCAAAGGAGCGTGCTCAACAGAGCTTCGCAGGCGCTCCGCGGGGCGCTTCTGCATCAGGCCGATCGGCTGGGGGACTATCCACGGCGCAATGTTGCAGCCGATCTGGCAGCGCGGCCACTATCGGTGTGGAAACCTAGATGGGACAGCAAGCGAAAGATCTGCCGCGGCATCGTGACTGACACTGCGCAACCGATGTTCCTGATGTGGAGTGCCGGATCTTGGCGATGCCAGCGTCATGCAATGCGTTTTCCCACACATGACGATGCGCCGGGATCTACTACTGGAAGAGTTTCATCATCGAAGAACCCCTCTGGCAGTTAACGAGAACTGCCGAAGCCCTTGCGGCCAGCGAACCAAGATCGAAAAACAGGACTTCCAGACGACTCGGATGGACGCATGAACGGCGACGCAAGAAAGATACATCTGCGGGGGGCCTCACACAATACTCCAAACGGGCTAAGCCTCGCTGCCGGCGAGACACGGGAAGCCCATGACCAAAGGCGGCTACCTTCGTATGGGGAGTATGAGACATTGAACATGGGAGACCGGCAGAAAAGCTGCGAGCCTGCGGCCTTTCCACGCGTTGTCCAGCTCCGTTTGCCGGTCCGATCTTCAACGACAGCACTCTGGGCCGGGTCGCTGCAGCAGAAGGGTGGCGTGAGAGGAAACTGCCTGACAAAAAATCTCGCATCGTTCCGGGGTCGCCAGAAGCACTCCGCGGGGCATGTCAGAGCGCAAAACAGGCCTCTTGCGTGATGGGCTCCTGCCGAACGCACTGCGGCTATATCAGCCTGAACGCGATAGTTCCTGACGCCGCCGCCAATGCTCTTCGCAGCAGCTATGATCGACTCCCGCTTGTGGAACCGGGGCAAACCCCGCGGCTGCACATCTTCCCCATCATCCACCCTTTCGCCCACCTCCCTTGTCAGAAGCCTTGGCGATGCAGTTCCGCCGCAATCTTCGCCCGTGATGCAGCATCATGCGTGGGGAAGGCAGTGAGGTAGTCCCGGGCGCTTGCGTCGGGTCGAAGCTGAACAGCCTGGCGCCGCCACCGATCGGCCTGGGCGGCCCTGCCCGCAAGCCCGTTCGCGACCAGCGCGATCATGGCGATCAGGTGGTGGGCGCCGGGCGCCGTGGCAGCCTTGTCGGCCCAGTCAGCGGCGGCCTGATAATCCTCCTGCTGGATCAGCATCTGCGCGCGGACGCCGTGGACGCCGTAGAGCAATGGGTCGAGAGGGCTGAGATGCAGCGAAGTCTCGACACCCGCCAATGTCGCGGTCGCGTCTCCGAGAAGCATCGCGGTAAAGGCAGAGGCATAGAAGCCCTGCGCGTAGTTCGGGTTCAGGTCAGTGGCCCGCGCCAACCATCCTGCGGCAACCTTGGGCTCATCGGTCAACCAATAGGACCGTCCCATGGTGAAGTGCGCGAAGGGATCGAGGGCATCAAGCTCCAGGCTGTGCTCGGCGTGCCGACGGGCCGCGCGCGCCGCCGCCGCAGGGTCGGGGCTCAGGCGCAGGAATGCATCAAGGAAACTGGTGAAGGACAGGCCCGCATGCGCGCGTGCAAAAGAGGGGTCGGCCATCACGGCATGTTCGAAGAACGACTGCGCAAGCAGGGTGTCGGCGGAGGTGAATCGATAGAGATGTCGAAGACCCAGATGGTAATTGGCCCAGGCATCCAGTCCCTCCGGGCCGTTCTGCGCGGCGATGTTCGCCTCGTTGAACGGGATGTGGATTTCCAGTGCCGAGACAAGATCGACCACGATCCGGGCCCTCAGATCGTCGATCTCGGGAATCGGCGCGACCAGCCGATCCGCCCATTGCAGCTGACCTGAGGTCGTATCAGTGAGCTCCAGCATGACAGCGATGCTGTGGTGCTGGCTCTCGATGAACCCCGACAGCACATAACGCGCAGAGAGTGCGGCAGCCACCCCGTCCAGATCCGCCTGGGGACCATGGAAGCGGAAGGTGGAGCCGCGCGCGAGAACCGCCAGCCAGCGAAGGCGCGACAGCGCCTCGATGATCTCGTGGGGAATTGCCTCGCAAAGGAAATGAAGGTCCTGCGGCACCCTGAGGGGCGTGAAGGGCAGCACGGCGATCGAGGGGCGCCCCCCTTCATGTGCGGAATGTCCCGATTTCGCGGCACCTGCACAATGCGCCCCCCGGCACTCCACATCTGCAACGAACCGGAAACCGCGGCCATGGACGGTGCGGATCACGCGCTGGCCCACGCCATCATCGCCCACAGCCTGACGCGCCGACCTGATGCGGCTGGAAATGCTGGCATCCGAGACCGCACTGCCGTGCCAGACCGCGGCGGTCAGGTCATCCTTCGTCACCATAGAGTGGCGGTGCCGGATCAGATGGATGAGAAGGGACAGCACCTGCGGCTCAACCCGCACCGGTTCGCCGGAGCGGGTGAGTTCGAACCGCTCGGGGTCGAGCTGGATGTCTCCAAAAACCCAAGGCATGTGCCAGGATACAGCAAAAATGGCGTCCTCTGCATGATTTCTTCAGGGACCCGTCAAGCTTGGGCGCGGCCGACGGCCTAGGCTGGGAGGGCGCAGTGACTTGGCATCCCGTCAATCCCGCCCCGTGAATGGAGAAAGACGATGCAAGAGCAGACGATCGAAACCCGCCGGTTCGACAGCCCCGACGAATTCCTTGACATGAAGGAACGCGGAGGGATCGCCATTGTCAGGATGGGCGGCGGCGGCGCCGGAATGCATGCCGTCTTCGAGCCCGGCTGGACCTGGGAGGCTGATGAAAAGCCGCTGCTCGGGTCGCCGGATTCCTGTCCGATGCAGCACACCGGATACTGCATCTCCGGGAGGCTCGTGGTCCGCATGATCGACACCGGCCTGGAGACCCGCATCGGCAAGGGGGACTTCTTCGAGATCCCGCCGGGCCACGACGCCTATGTGGAGGGGGGCGAACGGGTGGAACTGATCCTTTTCGCACCCGCCGAGCATCAGCACTGATACCCGAAGCGGCCAGGCTGGACCCACGGCGAGGCCGCCCGTTCGAAGGATCCAGCAGAACCCAAGGAGCAGGCTATGGACGCGATGACAATGCGACGCACGCACGGCCGCGGGCGGCTGTTCGACAGCATCCTGGACACGGTCGGAGACACGCCGACGATCCGGATCACCCATCTCGCGCCTCCGGGCGTGGACCTCTACGTCAAAGCCGAGTTCTTCAATCCCGCCGGATCGGTCAAGGACCGGCTGGCGCTCAGCATCATCGAGGAGGCCGAGCGGGACGGGCGCCTGATCCCGGGGCAGACCGTCGTCGAGGCCACGTCCGGCAACACGGGGATCGGGCTGGCCATGGTCTGCGCGGCGAAGGGCTATCCCCTGGTCGTGACCATGGCCGACAGCTTCTCGGTCGAACGTCGCAAGCTGATGCGGATGATGGGTGCCAAGGTGGTGCTGACTCCACGGGCGGAGAAGGGCCTGGGCATGTATCTCAAGGCCGTGGAACTGGCCGAGGCCAATGGCTGGTTCCTGGCCCGGCAGTTCGAGACGGAGGCCAATGCCCGCATCCACGAGAACACGACGGCGCAAGAGATCCTTTCCGATTTTCGGGGCAAGCGCCTCGACTACTGGGTCACCGGCTATGGCACGGGCGGCACGTTGACCGGCGTCGGCCGGGTGCTGCGCCGCGAGCGGCCCGAGACCAGGATCATCCTGACCGAGCCTGCCAATGCGCAGCTGCTCGGCAGCGGCCATGTGCAGGCGCGCAACGCGGACGGCTCTCCTGCCGAAAGTCATCCGGCTTTCCAGCCGCACCCGATCCAGGGCTGGACCCCGGACTTCATCCCGCATGTCCTTCAAGAAGCCGTGGATGCCAGGCTTTATGATGAACTGATCCCGGTTGCCGGGCCCGATGGCATTGCCTGGGCGCAACGGCTTGCACGGCGTGAGGGCATCCTGACCGGAATCTCGGGCGGATCGACCCTCGCGGTTGCCATGGAGATCGCGGAGAGGGCGGACCCGGGCACCGTGATCCTGTGCATGCTGCCCGATACCGGCGAACGCTACATGTCCACGCCGCTTTTCGAGACGATCCCGGAGGAGATGACGGAGGACGAGGTCGCGCTGTCGCGCTCCACCCCCGGATATCAATTGGGTTGAGCGATGGAGCACAGGTCCGAAACCCTCGATCCCGCGGAATGGGGTCCGCTGCGCGATCTTGCACGCCGCATCGTCAATGATGCCGTCGACTATACAAGGGACCTGCGCGACAGGCCGGTCTGGCAGGACATGCCGCCAGAGGTGCGTGCCCATTTCCGCAGCCCGGCACCCCAAGAGGGCCAGCCGCTTGGGGAGGTTTACGACGAGCTGGTCGTGAACATGCTGCCCTACCCGATGGGCAACATCCATCCGCGCTTCTGGATGTGGTATATGGGGGCAAGCAACTTCACCGGTGCGCTCGGGGATTTTCTGGCCGCGATCCTCGGGTCGAACCTGGGCGGCGGCGATCATGCCGCGGCCGAGATCGACAGGCAGGTCGTGAACTGGCTCAAGGAGATGATGGGCTACCCGGAAGAGGCCAGCGGCACCCTCGTGTCGGGCGGGTCGATGGCCAATCTTGTCGGCCTGACCGTCGCACGCAACCGGATGTCCGGCATCGACCTGCGCGAGCTTGGTGTGGCTGGGCTGAAGGCGCCCCTGCGCTTCTACGGCTCCGACCAGATCCATTCCTGCCATCAGAAGGCGGTCGAGGTGATGGGCTTGGGCAACCGCGCCCTCCGCCGCGTGCCTTCTGACAAGGAGTGCCGGATGGACATCCCCGCCCTGCGCCGTGCCATCATCCAGGATAGGGCAAACGGCCTGGACCCAGCCTGCGTCATCGCAACCGCCGGAACGGTCAACACCGGCGCGATCGATGATCTGGAGGGGATTGCTGACCTGTGTGCAGAGGAGGGGCTGTGGCTGCACGTGGACGGGTGCATCGGCGCCCTTTTGGCCATTGCCCCGAAAGGTCGCGCCTTGGTCCGGGAGATCGCGCGGGCGGATTCCATCGCTCTCGATCCCCACAAATGGCTGCACGCCCCTTTCGAAGTCGGCTGCGCCCTTGTCCGGGACGCGAGCGCGCATCATGACACTTTCGCGGTGACGCCCGAATATCTGCAGAATGCGGGTCGCGGTATCGCATCGGGGGCCTGGCTCCACGATTACGGGCTTCAGACGTCGCGCGGGTTTCGGGCGCTGAAGGTCTGGATGTCGCTGAAGGAGCATGGCGTGGCCAAGTTCGGCCGTCTGATCGACCAGGACCTGGCCCACGCCCGCTATCTGACGGAGCGGATCGTGGCGACGCCAAGGCTGGAGATGTGCTTCCCCACCTTCATCAACATCGTCTGCTTTCGCTATGACCCCGGCGGCCTTTCAGAGGACATGCTGAAGACGCTGAACGTGGAGATCATGGTGAGGATGCAGGAGGCGGGCATCGCCGCCGTCTCCGACACGACCGTTCACGGTCGCCATTGCCTGCGTGCCGCGATCAACAATCACAGGACAACACGGGGTGACCTGGATGTTCTGGTGGAAGAAGTTGTGAGGGTGGGGGGGTGTCTGTCTGGGGAGGGCTTTTGTCGCGCTCTTCGCTGATGCTTCAGCCGGAACTGCGGTCGGTCGAATAGAGCGGCATGATGAAAGGGTTCGGCCGCCTTTGAAGGCGCCCACTTGCTAGGGGCCTGCTTCTCATGGCGCTCTTCTGTCCCACTGGCGCGTCGTATGACCCATCAAGGTGCAGCTTGAGGGCGGACAGGAGGTCAGGGAGCTGGAGGGCGCAGGTCATGCCGGTCTGGACGTTCGGAGCCGCAAGCATCCCTGTGATGCAGGCGCGCGTTCGTCTTCAGCAGCCAGCCGGAGAAATGCCAGGGCCGGACTACGGTCACGGTTGCTGCAGGAGGCGCCGCTTTGGTTCAACACGCTGACAGCAAGGCCCGTCTTGGAGGTGGCCAACGCAACCGCAGCCCGGCGTGGGCAAAGCTGCGATTGCTCCGCCTGCAGCTATTCTGGTGAGGTCAGAAGGAGCTGCGCCCCCACCCATTCAAGAATGGAGGCGAATACGCTGGCCGCTGCGTCAGGCAGGCCCCTGGCGCCTTAGGTTGCGATTGGCAATTGATCGGTCGGAAAATCCTTCAGCCTGTGCCCTGGTCATGCCCAGTTCCAGGCAATACGCGATGATCGTCTGGCCGCACCTTTTGTCGTCCTGGTCATTAGGCAGTTCCCGCGAGGGCGACGGCACTGACGCGGTCACTTTCCGGCCTTTGCTGCGGCATTGGCGACGGGAAACTTGGTGCTGGGCGCCGCAGCGCTGACCTTCGGCTTTTCCTTCTTCGGCTTTTTCTCGTCGCGCTTGCGCTTGTTCATGCCCTTGGCCATGGTCTGGCTCCTGTATGGCCGCCGAAATCGACGGGCCTTGCAGTTTAGACCTTGCCGGCAGGATAGATAGTCCTGTTGCGCGCACCTCTTGGTGATGCGCGGGAGAAGCGGGCACCTTGGACGCGCATGGCGTCACATCGCTGCTGCGAAACTCGTCCGAACCTTTAGGCGCCACAGGCGCAGGTCTGACCTTTGACCGGTCGGCCAGCCGACATATCTAGCCGGACCCTCAAAGCGATGGCCGACGGCACTTGGCCGGATGTCAAATCGATCTGCCACCGACACGGCAATCGGATTTGCGCCAAGTCGCACAGCTATCTTGAAAAGCCCCGCAGCGCCCGCTGGTTACCTCCAACTCAAGCGGGACCTTTGCCTCCAGCCACGTCGCCCAGCTTCGAAGTCGCGGACCGATCCTCGCATCCATTCGGCGAAGGACCGATCGGCAGATCCGTGTATCTTCACTGCCAAGTTCCCGCCAATTGATCACACGGAAAAGCATGGCTGATAAGTTGTCGCATACTGTTCTCTCAACAGTTCTGCCAAGCTGGGATAGCTGGCTGCGTCCTGACAATGTCGTATGAAGTGCAGCATTTCTGACGATCTGCGCGTTCATCGTCTGAGGTCTTGCCCTTCGCGGCACCCACGCATCCTTTCGCGTTGCGGACAATCTCCAGGCAAAGGAAAACCACAAGTCATGAATTGCCGATTGAGCAACGAAAGCCCGCGGCTTTTGTCGATCGCCACCGCGGTCCCGCCGAACGTCCTGCATCAGGATGACATTCTGACCGAGTCCCGCGCATTGCTGGAGGCACGGTTTTCACAGTTCGAGCGTCTTGCCCCCGCCTTTCGCAATGCCGGGATCGACACACGCCATTCCGTCGTGCCGCTGGACTGGTTCCGCCAGCCGCATGGCTGGGTCGATCGCACGCAGGCCTATGCGGATGGCGCCACCCGCCTGTTCTGTGAGGCAGCCAGCCGCGCCCTTGAGCAGGCGGGGCTGCCTGCGGATCAGGTCGACATCATCGTCACGGTCTCCTCGACCGGAATCGTGACCCCGACACTGGATGCGCTGGCCGCCACACGAATGGGGTTTCGCACCGACGTGATGCGCGTGCCGGTCTTCGGGCTGGGCTGCGCAGGCGGCGTGTCGGGATTGTCGATCGCTGCCGACCTTTCGGCGGCGCGGCCCGGTGCGGTGGTGCTGATGGTCGCGGTCGAGACCTGCACGGTCCTCTTCCGCCTGGACCGGCTGGCAAAGGCCGACATCATCGCAACCGCGCTTTTCGGGGACGGCGCTGCGGCGGTCGTTCTGCGTGCCGGGGCGCGGGCCGACGACGCCTGCCCCGCAATCGGGCTGGGCCGCCAGCACATGTGGCCCGACACGTTGGGCATCATGGGCTGGACGGTCGAGGAGACGGGCCTTGGCGTTATCTTCGACCGGTCGATCCCTTCCTTCGCCGAGGCGGAGTTGCGCAGCGCGCTGGAGGCGCTGATGCCGGATCATCCTGTCGATCGCCATGTCTGTCACCCTGGCGGCGCCAAGGTCATCACTGCCCTGGAAACAACGCTGTCACTTGCCCCCGGCACTCTGGATGTCGAACGGCAGGTGCTGGCGCGAAACGGCAACATGTCGGCACCGACCGTCCTGTTCGTGCTGGAACAGGTGCTCAACGGGAACATCTCGGGGTCGTTGCTGGCGACGGCGCTTGGGCCGGGCTTCACCCTGTCCCTCCTGCCAATAGAGGTTTTCTAGGATGGAAGCCTCTGTCCCTGCCTTGGGCTTCATCGCGTTCCTGATGATTCAGCGCGGCGCCGAACTGGTCCTTGCGCGCCGCAACACCCGCCGGCTGCTGGCGCGGGGCGCGGTGGAGCATGGGGCCCGCCATTATCCCCTCATCGTCGCCCTGCACGCAGCCTGGCTTCTGGCGATTACTGCGTGGGGCTGGACCAGTTCGGTCCATGTCGGTTGGCTGACCGCCTTCGCGCTGCTGCAGGTCTTGCGGATCTGGGTTCTGGTCAGTCTGGGGCCGCGCTGGACCACGCGCATCATCGTCATTGATGAGCCCCTGGTCGCGCGGGGGCCATACCGCTGGTTCCCGCATCCAAACTACGCCGTCGTCATCGCCGAGATCGTCGTCGCCCCAATGGTCCTAGGCCTGTGGCAAGTGGCGCTCGTCTTCAGCCTTTTCAACGCAGCAGTCCTGACGATCCGTATCCGCGCAGAGGCGCGGGCGCTCCGCTTGCCAACGGCAACTGGCGATTAGGCTCCGGATGGCGATTGCACTGTGCTGCAATGCCTTTTCCGCGACTTCCGTCGACATGCCGGTTTCCTTGTCGCTGAAAACACAGTCCGTAATCGGCAGAGACCACGTACCGCCCTTGCGCGGCCTGCTCGTCCAACGAACAGCTGCCGGTTTCCACTACGATCCTTCCGCCCTTCGGCATGGCGTCGCGGACGTTGATGCAGAAGTTCAGGAGGGCGTTCTCCAGCTGGACGGGATCGACTAGGGTCGGCCAAGGGTCCTCTTTCCGGACAGCCTCCACAGTGACCTGCGGACCCACGGTTCGTCCAACCAGATCCTCCATGCGGCTGATCAACCTGTTCAGGTCGGTGGACTTGGGATCCAGCGTCTAGCGGCGCGAGAATGCCAGCAGGCGGTGAGCCAAGGCGGCGTCTCGCCTGGCTGTTTCCTGTGCCCCCCAGATAGCGACCGACTTTTGTTCCTCGTCCCTGCTGGATGGGGGTCTGCATCATCTCCAAGCTGCAGATATGGCTGCCAGCAGGTTGTTGAAGTCATGGGGAATGCCGCTGGTCAGCTGGCCGACCGCTTTCATTTTACGACTTTGCCGAAGAGCGTCCTGCGCGCGTTCCAATTCTACCTGTTGCTGATGCTGCGGGTCACGTCGCAGCCCGTGGCATAGGTCAGATCGCCGTGGGCAGCCGCCACCCACGAGATCCAGCGCGTCGATCCGTCCTTGTGCCGATAACGTTTCCGGATGCTCGGCTGACCTCCGTTGCCGCCAGCCTTTAGGCTTCGGTGGTCAGGGCATGATCTTCCGGAAGGACAAAATTGTTGCCATGAAGCCCCCCAGTTCCTCCGGTGCATAGCCCAGGATGGTCGTCCAAACAGGGTCTGCGCGCGGGAATACCCCATCGAGATCGATAACGGTCATGAGCTCGGGCGAGTGTTCCACATCCGGTCGCGCTCGTTCGTGCATTCCCCGACCTGGCTTTCCAAGGTCTTGTTGAACTGCTGGAGGCGCGGCTCGCTTTCCCGCAAGCGCGCCGCCAACCGCACCTGCTCCATGACGTCGTAGCCGCCGACGAAGATGCCGGTGACATAGCCTGCGTCATCGCGCACGGGTTCATATACCAGGTCTATGAAACGTTCGCCTTCGGGATTCTTGAAATGTATCGGCAAAGCCTGGGCGGCGAATGCCTGGCCGATCTGGTAAACCCGGTCGAGCCGTTCATAGAAGTTCTGGCCTTCAAGTTCCGAAAACACGTCCGCACGGTGCGCCCGACAGAATCACGCTCACCTGAAATCTTGTGGTAGGCGTCGTTCACATAGGCGAAGCGGTGCTAGGGTTTTGAAAGCAAGGCCACGAACCCTGCAGGACATGGCGCTGGCGCTCTTAGACAGCCACCTGCTCTGCCTCAATTCGTCTGCTCGTCTCGAGCGCGATGTTGAGGACAGCGACAACCTAGGCCCTGTTGACCAATGACGGAGCCAAAGTCGGATGGACGTGATGTCGATGAAGCCCAAGAAGCTTTCGGCCGTCTTGTCGCAGCCTGTTGCGACGCGGCGTGCGTTCTTGAGCGTGTTGAATCAGCGCTCGAGCAGGTTGCGCAGGCGATAGAGCGAACGGTCCCTACCCACGTGCTTTTGGCGAGACTTGCACATCGGGATGATCGGCAGGCCATCGCGCTCTTGCAGACGCGCCGTGATGCTGTTGGCGTCATATCCGCGATCTGCCAGCAGCACTTTGGGACTGGGCCGATTGTCAGCCATGACCAGACCGAAGCCGAGATAGTCAGATGTCTGGCCCGGCGTAATCTCTGTCCTCATGGGCAGACCGTGCGCATTGACGAGGAGGTGGATCCTGGTCGTGAAATGGAAGGTGGTCCAGAAAACGATCCGGTGGATCGTTTTCCCACCGGACGCTCTTGAGCGCCCGAAACCCTGTCGCGGAGTCCGCCTTTAGCGCCCGCTGCCTGATGGTGGGCGCGGATCACGGTTGCTGTCGATCATTTGCAGGCTGCCTGGCACGGCCCCACTTTGGTTCGGGGCTTGCCATGATGATCTCCCGGAGCCCGGCCAACGTCCAGCGCCGGAATTGCCGATAGACGCTCGACCATTTGCCGAACTCCCCGGGGTAGATCGCGCCAGGGAACCCCGGGTCGTGCGATCCAGAATAGGCCATCAAGAACGAGGCGGTGGCTGGTGGGTTCGCGTCCGTTCGCGGCGCGGACGGCGAGGATGACCCCCTCAAAGAAGGCCCATTCCTTGTCCGACATAAGGTCCAGTGACAAGCTGGTTCCCATCGCAGATACCAGCGTGAATCTCGCCCAAAGCCTGCTGTGAATCCCTTTTGTCACCACGACTTAGGCGACAGCGGACGTTTGCTGCGCAATGCTCCAAGGCCAGCAGTGTGGGACACTTGCTGCCAATCAGCTAGGTTGGTCAAAGCCAAATTGGCTGCCAAACGCGAGCAGTTCCGGGGACGAGCGGTGTGACATTCCGCGCGTGGCTATCGGTCGTGTTGAACTTTCTTTCGCTGCCTCCACAGCCCGTTAAGCATCCGTAGATGAAAGCTCTGCCGCCAACCCAAAGGCCGTCCCGATCATCCCGCCCTTGAAGAACAGGCAGCAGGGGTAGGACCTGTGGAATTAATACAGGAAGGGCGATGGCCAGTGCTCAGGGGTGTCGCATCAGGAGGGCAGACAGTATCGGCTGGCCCAGGCCATAAAATTCGATGGGAAGCGACCTTTCGACCGCCTCATGCGTATCGGGTTAGATCAGATTGACAGAGGTGCTGCCCGAGAGGCGGAAGGCGCAAGCCCGAGCTGCTAGTTTAAAAGCCAAAGTACAGGCCTGATTGCGGCTGACCAAAAGGCCGGACATGCCACAGCATGCCACGAAGCCATTACGTGACAAAATAAGCAATTTTGCTTGGTGTTCACAATGTGGAAAATGGTGCACCCGGAGCGATTCGAACGCCCGACCCCCAGATTCGTAGTCTGGTGCTCTATCCAGCTGAGCTACGGGTGCAACATGAGGCGGGGATTACCGTTCGGGCTGGGGGGATGCAAGAGCGAAAACGACAAAAAGATGAAACTCTTTTGCAGGTCTAGCGCGCAGCTGCTTCATGGCGGACGGGAAGGCCGGCCATGCCGCGGGGGATCTGGATGCAGAACTGGCTGCCCTCGCCGTCGCTGCGCAGCAGGTCCAGGCGGCCGCCATGGCCGCGCACCAGGTCGGCGGCGATCGTCAGTCCCAAGCCGGTGCCGCCGCGCCGCGTGCTGCCGGTGAAGGGCTGGAACAGATATTCCCGCGCCTTGTCCGGCAGGCCCGGACCGGAATCGCAGACCTTGATCCACCAGTCGGAGTCTCCCTCGCCCGCGCCGATCTCGACCGTGCCGGGCTGGCCGCTGCCTTCGATGGCCTGGCGGGCGTTGCGGGCCAGGTTGGCCAGCACGCGGTAAAGTTGGTCCCGATCCGCCCGGATCATCAGGCTGGCCGGGATGTCGGTCAGGAACTCGACCTGTCCCGCAGATTCGCCGGCCAGCATCTCGGCCTCGACCACCTCGGCGGCCAGTTGCGCTAGGTTGAACCGCGACAGCGTCGGCGCCGGCTCCTCGGCCTTGCCGAAGGCCAGCGTGGTTTCACACAGGTTCACCGCGCGGGTGATCGAATTCACCAGCTTGGGCGCCGCGCGGCGCACCTTGGGGTCGGCGCTGTCCTCCAGCCGGTCGGCAAAGATCTGGGCGGTGGTCAGGATGTTGCGCAGGTCATGGCTGATCTTGGCGACGGCCTGTCCCAGCTGCGCCATCCGTTCCTTTTGCTTCAGGGACGAGGTGACGGTCTGCTGCATGGATTGCAACGCGGTCTCGGCCTCGCGCAGTTCGGCCAGACGGGCATCGGGGATGATGATGTGGCGCGCATCTTCGGGCGCGCTGGCATAGGCGGACATGTGGCTGATCACGCGGCGGATCGGCACCAGGATCAGACGCTGCGCCGCCAGGAACAGCAGGACTGCCGTCAGGATCGAAAAGGTCGCCGACACCGCCAGCAGCCGCAGGCCATAGTCGATCATCGCAGCCCGCAGGGGCGCGGTCTCCATCGTGATCTCGATCAGCTGGCCGGCCTGGTTCACCGGAGAGCCGATCACCCGGATGACCCGGTTCTCCGAATCGGCCAGCACGGCCAGGGAATCGTCGATGGTCTGCAGCACGCCTTCGGATCGCAGGTCATGGGTGGCGGCGATGGGTCCCGGGATGGGAGAGGACAGGACCAGCTGGCGGATGTCGTTGCGCCGCAGGACGACGTTGAAGACGCCGGCGTTCTGCAGCAGCTCGGATTCCAGGTCCAGCGCCAGCGAATCGTCGGTCGCCAGCAGTGCCAGGCTGGCGATCTGTGCCCGCTCCAGCCGCGACTCGAGGAAATCCAGCCGAAAGCCTGCCAGTGACGGCAGCAGGATGAACAATTCGGCCAACAGGACGAACATCGTCGTCAAGGCAGCGAATCGGCCGGAGATCGTGTTCAGTCGCATCTTGTCCGGGTTATGGGGGCGCCGGCGCCGGTTGTCAGCCAAGCAAGGAACGGATTGGTCATCAAACGAATGTGATCTATGCACGGTTCCCCGTAACATGAGAACAGGGTTAACCGACGCTTTGCGGGGTTTGCATGGTTGACGCGGGCGGACAGGTCCACTATCCAGCGGGCTTCGAACAACCGGCGCCGTCGCGCAGGGCAGCTTTGTGCTACCTTGCCCCGGTCGGACGCCACCCGCAAGACATTGCCACTGGCAAGCTACGACCCGGAGACTGACCATGAAGCGCACCTTCCAACCTTCGAACCTCGTTCGTGCGCGCCGTCACGGCTTTCGCGCCCGCATGGCCACCAAGGGTGGCCGTCGCGTCCTGAACGCCCGCCGCGCCAAGGGCCGCAAGCGCCTGTCGGCCTGATCGCATCGATCGAGCCGGCGGCCACGGCCGCCACATGAAGGCTTTCGACATGCCGCCTCTGCCCCGTCCTGCTGAAGATCAGCCCCAGGATGCCGGCTCGGCGGCATTTCGCATGCCATCCGACAACCGGTTCCCCATGCCGCCGGTGCTGCGCCAGCGTGCCGATTTCCTGGCGGCGGCGCGGGCGCTGCGTCAGGGGATGCCGGGCTTTCTGCTGCAGGCCCGCCGGCGGGACGACGACGGCCCGGCACGGATCGGCTTCACCTGCTCGAAGAAGATCGGCAACGCGGTCGCGCGCAACCGGGCCAAGCGTCGCCTGCGCGAGGTGGCGCGGCTTGGTCTGCCGACCCTGGGCCGGGAAGGTTGGGACTATGTCCTGATCGGGCGCCCCGAGGCCACGATCGCCCGCGGCTTCGACGACCTGCGCGACGACTTTGCCCGCGCCATGACCAAGATCCATCGATGACCCCGCTGGCCCGCCTGGTGGCCCTGCCGGTGCGCGCCTATCGCCTGGTCGCCAGCCCTTGGGTCGGCCACGGCTGCCGCTTTCAGCCGACCTGCTCGGCCTTTGCGCTGGAGGCGCTGGAGCGTCACGGCGCGTGGCGCGGCGGCCTGATGACCCTGCGGCGGATCGGGCGCTGCCACCCCTGGGGCGGCCACGGCTATGACCCTGTGCCGGGCGCGGACCCGCAACATGACAAGGACGCCTGTGATGCTGGACGGCGCTGACGACACCGAGATCCATCCGCTGTTCGCCGGCGCCCCGTCCGGAACGGAATTCCGCAAGCTGCGCAAGCGCCTGGTCCGCGACACCCGCGCCGCGATCGAGGATTACGGCATGATCCGCCCCGGCGACCGCTGGCTGGTCTGCCTGTCGGGGGGCAAGGACAGCTATGCGCTGCTGGCGGTCCTGCACGAACTGCAATGGCGCGGCCTGCTGCCCGTGGATCTGCTGGCCTGCAACCTGGACCAGGGGCAGCCCAACTTTCCCGCGACCGTCCTGCCCGAATTCCTCAAGGCGCGCGGTGTGCCGCACCGGATCGAATATCAGGACACCTATTCCATCGTGAAGGAAAAGGTCCCGGCGGGGCGCACCTATTGCGCGCTGTGCTCGCGGCTGCGCCGCGGCAACCTTTATCGCATCGCGCGCGAGGAGGGCTGTTCGGCCGTCGTGCTGGGGCATCATCGCGACGACATGCTGGAAACCTTCTTCATGAACCTTTTCCACGGTGGCCGGCTGGCGACGATGCCGCCCAAGCTGCTGAACGAGGAGGGCGACCTGACGGTGCTGCGCCCGCTGGCCTATGTCTCGGAAGCCGACTGCGAGAAGTTTTCCAAGGCAATGAATTATCCGATCATCCCCTGCGACCTCTGCGGCAGCCAGGAAGGCCTGCAACGCGTGCAGGTCAAGCGGATGCTGGACGAATGGGAGGCGCGCAGCCCCGGCCGCCGGCAGGTGATGTTCCGGGCGCTGATGAACGTGCGCCCCTCGCATCTCCTGGACCCGGCGCTGTTCGACTTCGCCTCGCTTTTCCCGGCGGGCGATCCCGTTGCCGTGCAGCAGCCCCCGATCCTGCATGGGTCTGATTAACCGGACACAAAGCATTTTGGGCTAGACCGGTTTCCGGTGATTCCGTGAAAGGCCCGGCATGTCCATGAGTGTTAATCGTTTGCTTTCGCCGTTCCGCAAGTTGCTGGGCACTCCGCAGGAGAGCGGCGACCAGTCCCGCACCGTTCTCTTGCTTCGGCTGGAGAATACCGAGCTTTTGGGCCGCCAGCTGGACAAGACCGCCATGAGCCATCTTCTGGTTCAGCTGTCGATGACCCTCGGCCGGGCGGTCAGGCCCTATGATCCCGTCCAGGTGCTGGCGCCGGGCCTGTTCGCTCTGGTGCTGCGCAACCGCAACGACCGCGACGCGATGCAGGTGGCGCGCAGGCTGCACCAGCAGGGCCAAGCGCCCGTGGCGCTGGCGGGGCAGTCGGTGACCCCGGTCCTGACCGGCGTGCTGATCCATGCCGAGGCGCCGGACCTGCCGACGGTCCCCTCCCAGATCGAGAACGGCCGCCAGCGCCTGCAGATGCTGGAGGAGCGGAAGCTGGGCCAGCTGAACCCCTACCCTCATGATCCCAGGCTGGGGGGCGCAGGCCTGGCCGCCACCGTCAGCGAGGCGATCGAGGCCGGCCAGATCCAGGCCTGGTTCCAGCCCCAGCTCTGCTGCCATACGGGCCGGATCACCGGCTTCGAGGCCTTGGCCCGTTGGGCGCATCCGCAACGCGGGCTGCTGCCGCCCGGTGCCTTCATGCCCCAGATGTCCGGGGCCGACCACATCAACCTGACCATGTGCATGCTGGCCCGGTCCATGGCGGCGCTGAAGGAATGGGACCGGGCCGGCTATGACGTGCCCACCGTCTCGATCAACATCGCAAACTCGGAACTGTCGGACAGGGGCTTTGCCGATTGCCTGCTGTGGGAACTGGATCGCCACGACATACCCCCGGCCCGCCTGGTGGTCGAGGTGCTGGAAAGCGTCGGTCCCGTGACCTGCAATGCCGAAACGCGGACCAACCTCGGCAAGCTGGCCAAGGCCGGCTGCCGGATCGACCTGGACGACTTCGGGACGGGCTATGCCAGCCTGGATGCGATCCGGCAGTTCGGCATCCACCGGATCAAGATCGACCGAAGCTTCGTGACCGCCTGCGACATCGACGAGGGCCAGCAGCGGATGATCCTGGCGATCATGGCCCTGGCCGAGCGTCTGGGCATCGCCGCGCTGGCCGAGGGCGTGGAGACGCGAGAGGAATATTCCTTCCTGGCGCAGATGGGCTGCGACGAAGTCCAGGGCTATGCCATTGCCAAGCCGATGCCCCTGCCCCGGACGCTGGAGTTCCTGGCGGCCAACGGCAAAAGCACCGCCAGCCTACCCGGAATCGCGCGGCTTGGCTGAGCTGCGCCCACTCCACCGGGGGCATGCGGGGCGCGGGCCTGGCCAAGCTGTTTCCGGGCCGAACCCTCGCGCAGTGACCCGACACCTTGCGACAGGTCGGCGCATCTGCGCCCGACCAGGCTGGCAAAGGCCCGATTTCCCCTTGGGAAGATGGCCTGCGCCCCAAATCCGCTTGACCTTTCGGGGTCCCTTCTGTTGAACCGGCGCGACTGACGCGATGACGGTGGTGACGGAAGATGGAAGACAACAACCGCAATCTGATCCTGGCGACAGTCCTGTCGTTCCTGGTGATCCTGGTCTGGTACACCGTCTTCGCTCCCGAGCCGGTGTCGGACCAGCCCTCGGGCCAGCCCCTGGCAGAGCAGACGATCAGCGACCAGCCGCTGACGGCTGACGGCGTCGCCGCCGCGCCCGCGGACCTCGGCACCCTGCCCGACGCGCCGGCCCCCGAGGCGATCGGCCGCGTGGCGATCCAGTCGCCGGCGGTCACGGGCTCGATCTCGCTGGCAGGCGGCCGCATCGACGACCTGATGCTGACCCGCTACCAGGAAACCATGGAGGCCGGCTCGCCCGATGTGCGCCTGCTCTCGCCCTCTTCGGCCACCGCGGATGACAGCGTCGCCGCCGCCGGCACCAAGCCCTATTACGCGGTCTATGGCTGGACCCCCGGCCCCGGCATCGATGCAGCCCTGGTCCCGAACCCCGCCACCGTCTGGACGCTGGAATCGGGCGACACGCTGGCCCCCGGCCAGCCGGTCACGCTGGCCTGGGACAACGGCGCCGGCCAGATCTTCCGCCGCACCTTTGCGCTGGACGACAACTATCTGTTCACCGTGTCGCAAAGCCTGCAGAACGACGGCAATGCGGCCTTTTCGGCCGCGCCCTACGGCATCATCGCCCGCCATGGCCGGCCTGACACGCAGAACTACTTCGTGCTGCACGAGGGCGTCGTGGGCATGCATGACGGCACGCTGATCGAACAGAAGTACAAGGCCATCGCCGAACTTGACCCGATCGAGCGCGAGGGCCGCGCCCAGGTCTACGAGGTTTCCAGCAACGGCTGGATCGGCTTCACCGACAAGTACTGGATGACCACCTTGGCCCCCGCTCCCGGTCAGGCCTTCACCGCGGTCGTCAAATATGCCGAAGGCGCCGACATCTACCAGACCGAGGCCCGTTTCCCGATGCAGACGGTCCAGCCGGGCACGCAGCTCTCGGCCGACAGTTACCTGTTCGCCGGCGCGAAGGTCTGGGAGGTCGTCCGCAGCTACGAGGAAAACCCCGGCATCCAGCGTTTCGTCGATTCGATCGACTGGGGCTGGTTCTATTTCCTGACCAAGCCGATCTTCCGCCTGCTGCACTGGCTGCACGGCATCATCGGCAACATGGGCTGGGCGATCATCGCGCTGACCTTCGTCCTGAAGACGCTGGTCTTCCCGCTGGCCCGCAAATCCTACATCTCCATGGCGAAGATGAAGGAACTGCAGCCGCAGATGGAGGAGCTGAAGCAGCGCACCGGCGACGACCGCATGAAGTTCCAAAAAGAGGTGATGGAGCTCTACAAGCGCGAAAAGGTCAATCCGGCGGCCGGCTGTCTGCCGATCCTGCTGCAGGTGCCGATCTTCTTCTCGCTCTACAAGGTGATCTTCGTCACGATCGAACTGCGGCATGCGCCCTGGATCGGCTGGGTTCAGGACCTGTCCGCGCCCGATCCCTCCAGCCTGCTGAACCTGTTCGGCCTGCTGCCCTATGCGGCGCCGGCGCAGGGAACGCTGCTGCACTCGCTGTCGCTGCCGGCGCTGGCGATCCTTCTGGGCATCAGCATGTGGATGCAGCAAAAGCTGAACCCGGCCCCCGCCGATCCGACGCAGAAGATGATCTTTGCCTGGATGCCCTGGATCTTCATGTTCATGCTGGGGGGCTTCGCCTCGGGGCTGGTGCTCTACTGGATCACCAACAACCTGATCACCATCCTGCAGCAGTACACGATCATGACCATGCACGGGCACCGGCCCGACATGTTCGGCAATATCAAGTCCTCGCTGCCCCGCCGCGGCAAGGGCACCAAGACCAACGGCGCCGGAAAGTGACGGCGCATCTGGCCCTGATCCGCCGGCACCCGATCAAGTCGGTCGGTGGCGAGGGGCTGGAGACGATCACGCTGCAGGCGGCGCGCCGCCTGCCCGGCGACCGCGAATGGGCGGTGCTGACCGAGAGCGGCGAACGTCTGGCCACGGCCAGCGAAATCCAAGGCCAGCCGGACCGCTGGCTGCCCAAATCCTGTTTCCTGCGCGGTGTCGCCTCGGCCGATCTTCAGGCGGTGACGGGGGGATGGCAGGGCGACCTGCTCACCCTGTCCCATCCGCGCCAGGGCGAGATCACGCTGGACCCTGCCACCGAAGGGCCGCGCCTGGTCGACTGGCTGCGCCCGCTGTGGCCGGCAGAGGCCCCGGCGCCCACGCGTCTTGTGCGCGGGGCGCGGATCTGGACCGACCAGAAATGGCCTTGGGTCTCGATCCTCTCGCTGTCCAGCCTGGCCGAGCTCGAGGCGCGGACGGGACAGGCGCTTGGGATCCATCGCTGGCGCGGCAACTTGTGGATCGACGGTCTGGCACCTTTTGCCGAACGCGACCTTGTGGGCCAAGTCATCCGCATCGGGCCGGTCGAGTTGCGTGTCACCGACCAGATCGGCCGCTGCGATGCCACCAGCGCCGACACTGCGACCGGGCAGATCGACATCGACATGGTCCGGACGCTGGACCGTCTTTACGGACATACCGATTTCGGCGTCTTTGCCGAGGTCGTCACCGGCGGACCGATCCGCCTTCAGGATCAGGTCACGCTATGAAAGTCTCCTTTCCCGTCGCTCCCGAACCCGATGCCGCGACCTCCGAGGCCGCGCGCCTGCTGTTCGCGGGGCCGGTCGATTTCGTCAAGGGCGTCGTCCACATGGACGGCCTGCCCCCGGCGGACCGCCCCGAAGTCTGTTTCGCGGGCCGCTCGAACGTGGGCAAGTCCAGCCTGATCAACGCGCTGACCGGGCGCAAGGGCATCGCCCGCGCCTCGAACACGCCGGGCCGGACGCAGGAGATCAACTATTTCGCCCTGGGCGAACACAGCTATCTGGTCGACCTTCCGGGCTACGGCTTTGCCAAGGCCCCGGTCGCGGTGGTCGCGAAATGGCAGGCGCTGCTGAAGTCCTATCTAGCCGGGCGGCAGACGCTGCGCCGGGCCTTCTGCCTGATCGATTCGCGCCACGGCGTGAAGGATGTCGATCATGAGATCATGTCCCTGCTGGACCGGTCGGCGGTGCCCTTCCAGGTCGTCATGACCAAGACCGACAAGCTGGGCCCGAACGCGCTGAAGCCGGTGCTGGAACAGGTCGCGGGCGAATTGCAAAAGCATCCCGCCGCCTTCCCCGAACTGGTCGTGACAAGCTCGGAAAAGGGTCACGGCATCGCCACGCTGCGCGCCATCATCGCCGGGCTGGACTGATCGGCGCCCGCGTCCTAGGGTCCGCCCCGTCAGACAGGGGCCTTGAGGATGAGAACACAGACCATGAACCGTGACTGGATCGCCACCGCGCGCACGCTATCCGAGGCCCTGCCCTATCTGCAGCGCTATTCCGGCGCCGTCGTCGTGGTCAAGTTCGGCGGCAATGCGATGGGCGACGACGAGGCGATGGCGGAATTCGCCCGTGACATCGTGCTGATGAAGCAGGTCGGCATGAACCCCGTCGTCTGCCACGGCGGCGGCCCGATGATCAACGACCTGCTGGGCCGCCTGGGCATCGAGAGCCGCTTTGTGCGCGGCAAGCGCGTGACCACCAAGGAGACCGTAGAGGTGGTCGAGATGGTGCTGTCGGGTCTGGTCAACAAGCGCATCGTCCAGGCGATCAACGACGCGGGCGGCCGCGCGGTCGGCATCTCGGGCAAGGATGACGACATGATGGTCTGCGAGGCGGACGATCCCGAACTGGGCTTTGTCGGCCGCCCGGTCGAGATGAACGTCCAGATCATCCGCGACCTCTATGGCGCCGGAATGATCCCGGTCATCGCCCCCGTCGCGACGGGCATGGAGGACAACGAGACCTTCAACGTGAACGGCGACACCGCCGCCGGCGCCATCGCCGGCGCGCTGAAGGCCGATCGGCTGCTGCTGCTGACGGACGTGGCAGGGGTTAAGGATGCCACGGGCCAGGTCGTCACGCAGCTGACCCCCGACCAGGTGCGCGGCATGATTGCCGACGGCCAGATCGCCGGCGGCATGATCCCCAAGACAGAAACCGCGCTGAACGCTCTGGATGATGGCGTGCGCGCCGTGGTGATCCTGGACGGACGCGTGCCCAATGCCTGCCTGCTGGAGCTGTTCACCGAGCATGGCGCCGGCTCGCTGATCCGCACGACCGAACCCCGGGTCAAGCCCCGCGGGCTGCGCCAGGGCGATCCGGGGCTCTGACCCCGTAGGCGGCCCCCGCCAAGCGATGTGCTTGCGGGGGCGACAGAGGCTGTGGCAGGCTGCCGGAACTGACGGCATGGCAAGAGGCAGCACAACATGACTCCCAACGGACACCGACGCTTGATCCTGACGCGCCATGCGAAATCGGCCTGGGATGATCCCGCGCTTGACGATCATGACCGCCCCCTGAACGACCGCGGCCGCCGCTCGGCCCGCGCCCTGGGCGACTGGCTGGCCAGCCGCGGCTATGAGCCTGAGGAGGTTCTGTGCTCCTCGGCCGCGCGCACGCAGGAAACCTGGGCCATGCTGGCCGGCGCGCCGCTGGAGGTGCGCCCGATGATCCGGATCGAGCCCTCCCTGTACCAGGCCGGACCCGACCGGATGCTGGCGGTTCTGAAGACGGCGACGCAGCCGACGGTGATGATGCTGGGCCATAACCCGGGCATTTCGGAATTCGCAGCCATGCTGCCGGCCCGGGCGCCCATGGACCCGGACTTCCGCCGTTATCCCACGGCCGCGACGCTGGTCGTGGACTTCCAGATCGACAGCTGGAACGACGTGCAGCCGGGCCAGGGCAGGGTCATGGACTTCATCCGGCTGGACGGCCGAGTCTGATCCGACCGAGGGAACAGGCAAAGGGGCCGGGCGATGCTGCCCGGCCCTTGCGTTTCAGTGGCCCAGGATCTGGCTGAGGAACAGCTTGGTCCGTTCGGACTTCGGGTTGTTGAAGAAGTCTGTAGGGTTGTTCTGCTCGACGATCTGGCCTTGGTCCATGAAGATCACCCGGTTGGCCACGGCCTGTGCAAAGCCCATCTCGTGGGTGACGCAGATCATGGTCATCCCCTCCTCGGCCAGCTCGATCATGGTGTCCAGGACCTCCTTGATCATTTCGGGGTCCAGCGCGCTGGTCGGCTCGTCGAACAGCATGATGCGCGGCTGCATGCACAGCGACCGGGCGATGGCCACGCGCTGCTGCTGGCCCCCCGACAGCTGGCCGGGATACTTGTCGGCCTGCTCGGGGATCTTGACCTTTTCCAGGAACCGCATCGCCGTCGCCTCGGCCTGCTTGCGGGGCACCTTGCGCACCCAGATGGGCGCCAGCGTGCAGTTCTCCAGCACGGTCAGGTGCGGGAACAGGTTGAAGTGCTGGAACACCATCCCGACCTCGGACCGGACCTTGTCGATGTTCTTGATGTCGCTGCTCAGCTCGACCCCGTCCACGACGATATGGCCGGCCTGATGTTCCTCCAGCCGGTTGATGCAGCGGATCAGCGTCGATTTTCCGGACCCCGAAGGGCCGGCGATGACGATCCGCTCGCCCCGGTGGACGGTCAGGTCGATGTCGCGCAGCACGTGAAAGGATCCGTACCACTTGTTCATGTTGCGGATGTCGATGGCGACCTCGTCGCTGATCGTCATCTGGCTGCGGTCGATCTGGCGGTTGATCGGTTCGTTCATGGCCCGGGTCCTTACCTGTGGTCACGCTGCAGGCGGCGTTCCAGATACATCGAGTATCGCGACATGCCGAAGCAGATGAGAAAGAAGATGGCGCCGACAAAGATGAACGGCTCCCAGTAGATGCCCTTCCATTCGATATTCGCCCGCACCGCGTCCGACATGGATTTCAGCGGATCGTAGAGGCCGACGAAGGTCACCAGCGTCGTGTCCTTGAACATCCCGATGAAGGTCGAGACGATCCCCGGAATGCTGATCTTGAGCGCCTGCGGCAGCACGATCAGCCGCTGCGCCTTCCAGTAGTCCAGGCCTAGGGCGTCGGCGGCCTCGTACTGGCCCTTGGGCAGGGCGGCCAGGCCGCCGCGGATCACCTCGGCCATGTAGGCGGCGGCGAACAGCGTCACCATGATGATGACGCGCAGGATGATGTCGAAGCTGGTCCCGGGCGGCAGGAAATAGTTCAGCAGCAGCGAGGCCACGAACAGCAGCGTGATCAGGGGTACGCCGCGGATGAACTCGATGAAGATCACCGCCAGCGACTTGATCAGGAACATGTCCGACCGCCGCGCCAGCGCCAGCACGATCCCCAGGGGCAGCGACAGCGCGATCCCGGCCACGCCGATGGTGATCGACAGAAGAAAGCCGCCGAACCGGTCCGACCGGACCGCCTCGATCGAAAGGGGCAACATGGCCTGGGCATCCTGGGCCGCGTTGCCGGCCAGGAACAGCCAGAACAGCACCGTCACCAGGATCGCCCCCACCGTCGCCAGCAGCGGCGAGATGCGCACCAGCAGCCGCCAGGCCAGCCAGCCCAGCACCGGCCCGACCAGAACGAAGATCGGCCCCCAGAGGCTGCCGCCCCACAGGAACCAGACGCCCAAGAGCGGATAGATCAACGAGAACGGCAGCAACCATGCGATGTTGCGTTCCGACGCCAGAAGGCCGCTGGCCAGCACCAGGGCTGCAAAGACCAGCCAGCCCACAGGCGCGCCCAGCACCGCCATGCACAGCAGCGTGGCTATGGCAGTGATCGCCAGAACCACCCGCCTGATGGCCAGGGAGGCCGAAAACAGGACCGGGGCCAGCGCCACCATCAGCAGACCAAAGGCCATGGTCGGCCGCCAGTAAAGCGTCTGCGGATAGAAGCCGAAGACATACTGGTTCCAGCGCTCGCGGATGACGGCAAAGCAGGCGCCGCGCGCGCCCTCGCCCCAGGTGGCGGCGATGATCTGGCGGCATTCGGTCAGGCTGGAGGCGTTCCAGACGGAATGGGCGAACCAGTCCCAGAAGGTCGCCACCAGGAACCAGATGATCAGGATGCCCAGGATGGTCAGGACCGTGTTCACCGGCCCCGCGAACAGGTTCTCGCGCAGCCATTTGACCGCGCCGGATTCGCGCGCGGGCGGTGGTGCCGCGGGCAGCATCGTGTCGCGCACGAAGGGGACGGTCTGGGCGTGGGTGTCGCTCATCTCACCGCTCCTTCAGTTTGACGCGGGCATTGAAGACGTTCATCCCCGCCGAGATGATCAGGCTGACCGCCAGATAGGTCAGCATCATCAGCACGATCGCCTCCAGCTCACGACCGGTCTGGTTCAGCGTGGTGCCGCCAAGCGTGCCGCGCAGGTCCATGTAGCCCACCGCGATCGCAAGCGAACTGTTCTTGGTCAGGTTCAGGTATTGCGAGATCAGCGGCGGCACGATGACCCGCAGCGCCTGCGGCAGGATCACCAGGCTCATCGTGCGGTTCGGGCGCAGGCCCAGGGCGAATGCCGCCTCGGACTGGCCGCGGCTGACCGCCAGGATGCCCGCGCGCACGATCTCGGCGATGAAGGCCGCGGTATAGAGCGTCAGCGCCAGCCACAGCGCCACCAGCCCGTTCGACACGTTCAGCCCGCCGGTGAAGTTGAAGCCCTGCAGGGACGGCGGCTCCAGGTGCAGGCCGAAATACCAGATCAGGAACAGCGACGGCAGCACCATCACGGCCAGGCTTTTCCACCAGGTGACTGGCCTGTCCCCGGTGCGGTCCTGCACGGCCTGCGCATGGTTGCGGATCATCCGCCGCAGCAGCCAGCCCCCGACCAGCACCGCCACAAAGGCGATGGTCGCCCAGTTGAAGGTGATGCGTGCGCCCAGGTCCAGGCTGCCGGGATCGTTAATCATGCCCAGGGTCGGGATCGCAGTATAGCGGTTGGTCAGCGCCACATTGTCGAACAGGATCATCGACATCGTCGCGTTCTCGCCCCGATAGGCGTTGGGGGGCGGCAGGATCTCGGTAAAGATCGCGTAGATGATCAGGATCCACAGCAGCAGCGGCATGTTGCGGAAGATCTCGACATAGACGGTCATCAGCCGCCCGAAGAGCCAGTTCCGCGACAGGCGCGCCACGCCCACGACGATGCCCAGCACGGTGGCCGCGATGCAGCCCAGCACCGACACGATCAGCGTGTTCAGCAGCCCTACGACCGAGGCCCGCAGATGCGTGTCGTCCGAGGTATAGGGGATCGGCGTCTGCGGGATGTCATAGCCCGCGCGCTGGAACAGGAAGCCGAAGTCAAAGCTCTTGCCCATCAGGGCCAGGTTGCGCAGCGTGTTGTCGATCAGCCACCACAGGCCCAGCATGACCAGGATGAACACGATGACCTGAAAGGTCAGGGACCGATAGCGCCGATCGTTGATCAGCATGCTCAGCCGGAACGGCGGGCCCGCCGATGCCGAGACGTCCGTCATTGTCTTTTACCCCTGTCACCCGCCATCGGCTTTTTGCCGCTTTGTTCACCGGCGGGTTTGTCGTTGGTGGCGCCCAGAAGGGTCGGGACCGGGCCCCGCACGGGTCCGGTCCCTCTCGTGTCAGCCGATCAGCGGAACGGCGGGGTGTAGAGCAAGCCGCCCTGCGTCCACTGGGCATTCAGGCCGCGGGCCAGGCCGATGGGCGTCTGCTCGCCGATATTGGCCGCAAAGATCTCACCATAGTTGCCGTTGGCCAGGATCGCGCGGCGGGCCCATTCGGCGTCCAGGCCGATCATCGCGCCCAGTTCGTCCGTGGTGCCCAGCAGGCGCTGGACCTCGGGGTTGGTGGACGAACGCACCAGTTCCTCGATGTTGCGCGAGGTGACGCCGTATTCCTCGGCCGCGATCAGCGCGTTCAGCGTCCAGCGGGCGATGTCGCCCCAGTTGTTGTCGCCATGGCGCACGGCCGGCCCCAGCGGTTCCTTCGAGATGATCTCGGGCAGGATGATGTGGTTTTCCGGATCGGCAAAGGCCGCCCGGGTCGCGGCCAGGCCCGAGGCGTCGGTCGTGTAGGCGTCGCAGGCGCCGGCCATGTACTGCTGCTCGCCCTCGGCATTGCTGTCGATGTTGACGGGCGTGTAGGTCATGTTGTTGGCGCGGAAATAGTCGGCCAGGTTCAGCTCGGTCGTGGTGCCGGTCTGGATGCAGATCGTGGCGCCTTCCAGCTCCTTGGCCGAGGTCACGCCCAGGTCGCGACGCACCATGAAGCCTTGGCCGTCGTAATAGTTCACGCCCACGAAATCCAGCTTGAGGTCGGTATCGCGCGAATAGGTCCAGGTCGAGTTGCGCGCCAGCACGTCAACCTCGCCCGAGGACAGCGCGGTAAAGCGCGTCTGGCCGGTGGTGGGCACGAACTTGACCTTGCTCGGATCGCCCAGGACGGCTGCGGCCAGCGCCCGGCAATAGGCCACGTCGAAGCCGGTCCAGTTGCCGTTCGCATCCGGGGCGGCGAAACCGACCAGGCCGGTGTTCACGCCGCAGTTCAGCTCGCCGCGTTCCTTGACCTGAGCCAGGGTGGATCCCTCTTGGGCAAAGCCCGCGCCTGCAACCATGGTCGCAGCGGCCACCGTTCCCAGGAAAACCGATTTTTTCATTTCTACCTCTGTGTTGGAGCGTCCGTGGGCCGACCGTGGTCAACCGAACGCGGTCCCGACCGCATTCACGGCCCGTTTTTTTCTCATAGGACAGCGCAATCATGCAGCCCTAACAGGCGGTATTGTGCCGATACATGTTCATACGTCAAGGATGGCGTCCGCGACGGAAGGCGCTTTCAACTGCGGCGCGACAGATGCCACAGCCGCTCTGCCCATTCGATTGCCATCAGGCGGCCTTGCGCAGCCTCGCGCGCCTCCTCGTCCTCGCCCCACCGCTCGATCTGGAATTCCTCGTCGATGCGAGAGATCCGGTGCGCCTCGGCTCCGGTGATGCGGCCCCGGATCACGGCCAGGCCCAGGACCAGCGATCCGGGAATGGTCACCAGATCATGCAGGGCGGTCAGCCCCCACAGGTCCAGGGCTGCGACCTCGGCGCGCAGCCGCTGCAGCGCGGCCGGGTCCTGGTCGACGGGAATCACCCCATGCGTGATCCGCAGCGGCGCCCGCAACTCGACGGCAGCCCAGTCCACCAAGGGGTCCCAGCTGTCGGCCTGCCGCCGGATCAGGACCTCGGGCTCGGTCGCGCGATAGGACAGCAGGTCGGTCGCGCCATATTCGGTCAGCATGTCCGCCACCGCCTCGAACTGCGGGGCGACCTTTTCGATCGCGGAATTGGCCGCGCGGGTCAGGGGCATGGTGTGGGGCAGGATCTCGGCCTCCTGCGCCTGCCATTCGGCGGCAATGGCCTGGGCCAGATCCTCGGTCGGCAGGATCAGCGGCTGCTTGCCCGGCGTGCGCAGCTGGCGGTCGTCCAGCCGCACCTCCCATCCCTCGTCCGCCGGGCGGGTCGAGACCGCCTTCCAGAACCGCCGCGCCTTCCACTCGCTCATGCCGCCCACTCCTCGATGGCTTCCGTCAATGCCGCGAAATCCGGGACGATCCGCGCGGCGCCCGCCTCGGACAGGGCCGCGACCGGGTGATACCCCCAAGCGACGCCAAAGCCCGCCACGCCGGCCGCCCGCGCCATCTGCATGTCAAAGCTGGTGTCGCCGATCATCACCGCCCGCCCCGCCTCGGCCCCGGTCTCGGCCAGGGCCGACCACAGCATCGACGGATGCGGCTTGGAGGGATGCCCGTCCGCCGTCTGCAGGCTGAGAAACCGCCCCTCCAGCCGATGCGCGGCGATCATCGCGTCCAGGCCCCGCCGCGACTTGCCCGTGGCGATGGCCAGCAGCAGATCATCGCGCCCCGCCAGCCGGTCAAGACAGTCCAGCGCGCCGGGATAAAGCGGCGCCGCCTGGTTCAGCCGCGCCTTCATGAAGCTGTCCTTGTAGCCCTCGACGATCCGCGCCTGCGTGGGGACGTCGGCTTCGGGCGCCAGCTGCGCGATGGCCACCGGCAGGGACAGCCCGACGATGGTCAGCACCTGCGCCTTGGGCAGCGGCGTCAGCCCCGCCTGTTCAAAGGCAAATGCCATCGCGTGGTGGATGTGGTGCTGGCTGTCCACCAGCGTGCCATCCACGTCAAAGACGACAAGCCTCATTCGACCTCCGCGAAGGGATCGTCGGGCACGTCGTTCTCGTGCCAGCCCACCGATTTCCAGGTCCGCTGCATGTGTTCGGGCAGGGGCGCGGTCAGGGTCATGCGCTTCTTGGTGATGGGGTGGTCGAAGGTCAGGCTGCGGGCGTGCAGGTGCAGCTTCTTGCTGATCTCACCGCCCAGCTGCGCGCCCCAGCCATCGCCCAGGTTTTCCTGACCCGAGCCGCCGTATTTGCCGTCGCCCACGATCGGATGGCCCAGTTCGGCCATATGCGCGCGCAGCTGGTGCGTGCGCCCGGTAATCGGCACCAGCGCGCACCAGCTGGCCCGCGTTGCCAGCGCATCCAGCACGGCATAGTCGGTCGTGGCGCGCTTGGCGCCTTCGGTCTTGTCGATGTCGCGGGGATGGACCGCGATCATCTTCTCATTGTCGCCGCCCCGGCCGCTGCCGCCCTTGACCAGGCCATAGCGGATCGTGCCCATGCGCGGATGCGGGACGCCGGCGACCGCGGCCCAATAGATCTTGCGCGTGGTGCGCGACCGGAACGCCTCGGACAGCGCGCGCGCCACCCGGTCCGTGCGGGCCAGCAGCAGCACGCCCGACGTGTCCTTGTCCAGCCGGTGCACCAGCTTGGGCCGATCCTTGAAGCCGAACATCAGCGCCTCGGTCAGCCCGTCCACATGGCGGCTGCCCTGGCCGCTTCCGCCCTGGCTGGGCAGGCCCGGCGGCTTGTTCAGGGCGATGATATGCTCGTCCTTCCACAGGACCGCGGCCTGGATCATCTCGACATCGCTGTCCAGCATCCGGGGGCCAAGCGGGCGCGGCGCCCGTTCCTGGGCCGGCTGCGCATCCGGCAGCGGGGGGATGCGGATCTCCTGCCCCGTCTCGATCCGGGTGGCGGCCTTGGCGCGCCCGCCGTCCACGCGCAACTGGCCGGTCCGGCACATCTTTTCGACCGCCCCCTGCGTCAGCTGCGGAAAGCGCTTCTTCAGCCAGCGGTCGAGGCGCATCTCGCCCTCGTCCAGGCCGACCGTGATGGTCTGCACGCCGCTCATGCCCAAATTCCTCGTCCCAAGGCCAGCCCGGCCGTGACCGCCGCCAGCGACAGCAGGACCGATCCCGCCACATAGGCCAAGGCACCAGCGCCCTGGCCGCGTTCCCACATCGTCAGCACATCCAGCGAGAAGGCCGAAAAGGTGGTAAATCCCCCTAAGACGCCGGTCAGCAGCAGGGGCGCCCAAGCGGGCCCCAGCCGATGCGTCAGCAGCGCGGCCAGCAGACCCATCAGAAAGCTGCCCAGCACATTGACCAGCCCGGTCGCCAGCCAGGCCAGCGGCAGCGGCAGCGCGCGATACAGCGCATAGCGGCAGGTGGCGCCGATGGCGCCGCCGACGGCGACCTGAAGAAAGGGGTTCATCATGCCCGCGTCTGTGTGGCCGCCGTCGCGCAAAGTCAACCGCCGCGCTTCAGCCGCTGCTGCACGAACCAGTCCAGGCGGCGCTTCAGCTCGCGCTCAAAGCCGCGCTCGACCGGCGTGTAAAGGACCGGGCGCTTCAGCCCGTCGGGAAAATAGTTCTGGCCGCTGAACCCGTCCTCGGCATCGTGGTCATAGGCATAGCCCGCGCCATAGCCCTGGTCCTTCATCATCTTGGTGGGCGCGTTCAGGATATGGGCGGGGGGCATCAGGCTGCCGGTGCGCCGCGCCTCGGCGCGGGCGTTCTTGTAGGCGGCATAGCCGGCGTTGGATTTCGGGGCCAGCGCCAGGTAGATGACGGCCTGCCCCAAGGCCAGTTCCCCTTCAGGGCTGCCCAAGCGTTCATAGAGCGCCCAAGCATCCAGGCAGTGGCGCGCGGCGGCGGGGTCCGCCAGCCCGATATCCTCGATCGCCATCCGGGTGATGCGGCGCGCCAGATAGCGCGGGTCCTCGCCCCCCTCCAGCATCCGTGCCAGCCAGTACAGGGCCGCGTCCGGATCGCTGCCGCGCACCGATTTGTGCAGGGCCGAGATCAGGTTGTAATGCTCATCCCCCGACTTGTCGTATTTCGCCGCGCGCTTCATCAGCCGCTGCGCCAGCATGTCGGGATCGATCCTGGCCTCGGTCTTCCAGGCGGCGACCTGCTCGATCAGGTTCAGCGCGGCGCGGCCGTCGCCGTCCGCCATCTCCAACAGGGCCTCCCGGGCCTCGGCGGTCAGCGGCAGCTTGCGGTCCAGTTCGCGCTCGGCCCGTTGCGCCAGCAGCTCCAGATCGGCCAGCGACAGGCGCTCCAGCACGATCACTTGGGCGCGGGACAAGAGCGCCGCGTTCAGTTCGAAGGACGGGTTTTCCGTCGTGGCACCGACCAGCAGGATCGTGCCATCCTCCATATGCGGCAGAAAGCTGTCCTGCTGCGCCTTGTTGAAGCGGTGGATCTCATCGACGAAGAGCAGGGTCGCACGGCCCTGCTGGCGGCGCAGCTTGGCCGCGTCGAACACCTTGCGGAGTTCGGGAACCCCGGTGAAGATCGCGCTGATCTGAACGAAGGCCAGATCGGTCTCGTCCGCCAGCAGGCGGGCGATGGTGGTCTTGCCCACGCCGGGAGGCCCCCAGAGGATCAGCGAGGACAGGCTGCCCGAGGCCAGCATGCCGCCCAAGGGCCCATCCGGCCCCAGCACCCTGCCCTGCCCGATCACCTCGGACAGACGCGCGGGCCTGATGCGGTCGGCCAAGGGCCTGACCCCCGTCGCGGACGGGGGCTTCGGTGGCGGGTTGGTGTCGAAAAGATCAGCCATGGCAGCCCATTCTAGGCGCGGCCCGGCATCTGCAACAGCCCTGTTCGACGGGCGTTTGCGGTTAATGCATCTTGCCGGCCAGATCGATGGCCACGCATTGAAAATTAGCGTCGTCAATCCAAAGTTCGCGACCCAGGGCCTCGGCCTCCAGCCCGCAGCGCCCGTACCAGCGCGGCCAGTTCGCGCCGGTCAGCGCGATCAGCTTGGTGGCGCCCATGTCGCGCGCCGAGCTGGTCATCGCCTCGACCATCTTGAAATGCACCTTGCGGCGATACATCTGCGGGATCGAATGGCTGACGAAGACCCGCGAGCATTCCCAGACATGGGGATCGACCGGCGCCTTGTCATAAAGCAGATCCTGCGGGATAGAGCCTCCCAAGATGCCTTCCTGCGCATCCCGGATCATGTAGGAATAGATCCCGCAGCGCGCGATCGTGGGGGTCAGCCGGATGCCGGCCAGAACCTCGCCCATGTCATGGATGGCGATCCAGCGACTCTGGGGGGTGTCGTACTGGTCGAATTCCATGTCCTCCGCTTCGGGCAGATCCCAGTTCTTCTGGATGATGAAGCTCTGCTTGCGGGCGCGGAACAAATTGGCAAACAATTCGCCATGGTTATGTAAGTTCGAAAAAGACAATGTGGTTGTCTGCATTTGCTACTCCTGGGGTGTGAGGGCACCCTCCACGCCTCGCGGCCCCCCTCGGGCGACAACATCTACAGCAACCGGTACTCCTTGGCCCTCTGGAGCGCCTCGGCAGTCGTCCGCGCCTTCAGACGCTCCCGGACGGAAATCAATCTTGCCTTGAACGCGCTTTCGGTAATGCCAAGCTTGGCAGCCGCTGCTGCATGACGGTCACCCTCCGCAATGCATCGAAGGGCTTCTTTCTGAGCCTTGGTCAGGCTCGCCGGAGGCTCCGTCATCTCGTGAAGCCGCCAGACTGTGGTCGAGATCTCCTGGATCTCGGCATCGGTAAATTCGCGATCTCCGCGGGCGAACGAGGCGATCGTCCGGGACGCGATGGGCCCGTGCGACACCGTCAGCCCGAAGATCAGGCCATGGGCCGCCGCATCCTTGAGGATGTTGAACGGGTCAGGAATAGGCAGCGCCGACCATCTGCAGGCGCCAGTCGTTGAAAAGCCCCAGGCGATCGTCGGATCGCGCAGTGCATAGCCGTTCTGGGAATAGAACTCGGACCATTCCTCGGCATAGGTCTGGAATTGCATCAGGGGCGCAGCGAAACGGATGTGCAGCCCGACGAAATACCCCGACAAGGCAATCTTGCCGAGAGTTCGTAGACCGGCGTTTATGTCTGCGCGTGATGACATGGCTTTTTAGACAAATTGAAATTGTTTCGGTCAACGACGAATGTAGCTTTGCCCTCTTTTCGTTTCCAGTTGGTTAACGACCGACATTTTTCTTTCGAATACATGCGCCTCCCGCCCCGGAATCGCCGCCGAAGGGCGGGCAGTCCGTCTATCGATGATACAGATGGGAGCAGCGTCGCGGAAGCTGAAGAATTGTCCATTCCGCCACGTCAACCCGATCAAGTTGCATTAAAGTTCCCGATACGCAAAGGGCCCTGCCACGAACGACGTGGCAGGGCCCTGCATCTGGACGGTCTGGCCGGGATTATTCCTCGGCGGCCGCTTCGGCTTCCAGGCGCGCACGATCGGCGGCACCCTTGGCGGACGGATCGCGGTCGACCAGTTCGATGATGGCCATTGGCGCCATGTCGCCATAACGGAAACCGGCTTTCAGGATGCGGACGTAGCCGCCCTGACGGTCCTTGTAGCGGGCGCCCAGCTCGCCGAACAGCTTGGCGACGTGGATGTCCTGCTTCAGCTGCGCATCAGCCTGGCGGCGCGCATGCAGATCGCCGCGCTTGGCCAGCGTGATCAGCTTCTCGACGATCGGACGCAGTTCCTTGGCCTTGGGCAGGGTCGTCTTGATCTGCTCGTGCTCGATCAGCGAGCCGGCCATGTTGGCGAACAGCGCCTTGCGGTGCTCATGGGTGCGGTTGAGGCGGCGGTAGCCACGGGCGTGACGCATGATGTGTCTCCTTTACGTCTTTTGCTTTGTCCGGCAGCCCATGCGTGCGGGCCGCTCTCCTTGGGGCGGAATGCCCAGGGCGGCGGGGCGCCTTAGGGCGCCCCGCCAAAAGATCAGAACTGATCGTCGAACCGCTTGGCCAGGTCCTCGATGTTCTCCGGCGGCCAGTCGACGACGTCCATGCCCAGGTGCAGGCCCATGCCCGACAGAACTTCCTTGATCTCGTTCAAGGACTTGCGGCCAAAGTTCGGGGTCCGCAGCATCTCGGCCTCGGTCTTCTGGATCAGGTCGCCGATATAGACGATGTTGTCGTTCTTCAGGCAGTTGGCCGAACGCACCGACAGTTCCAGCTCGTCCACCTTCTTCAGCAGGCGCGGATCGAATTCCAGACCCTCGTCGCTGTCCTGGCGGGTGGCCGATTCGGGTTCGTCGAAGTTGACAAAGACCGACAGCTGATCCTGGACGATGCGCGCGGCATAGGCCACGGCGTCTTCCGGCGTCAGCGAACCGTCCGTCTCGATCTTCATGGTCAGCTTGTCATAGTCCAGAACCTGGCCCTCGCGGGTGGGCTGGACTTCGTAGCTGACGCGCTTGACCGGCGAGAAGATCGCGTCGATCGGGATCAGGCCGATGGGCGCATCTTCGGGACGGTTCTTGTCTGCGGCGACATAGCCCTTGCCCGTCTGCACGGTCAGTTCCATGTTCAGTTCCGCACCGTCATCCAGATGGCAGATGACATGCTCGCGGTTCAGGACGGTGATGCCGGCGGTTTCCTGGATGTCGCTGGCCTTGACCTCGCCCGGACCCTTGGCGGACAGCGTCAGGCGCTTGGGGCCCTCGACGTCCATCTTCAGGGTCACGCCCTTCAGGTTCAACACGATGTCGGTCACGTCCTCGCGGACCCCGGCAACGCTGCTGAACTCGTGCAGGACATTGTCGATCTGCACGGCGGTGATGGCACCGCCCTGCAGCGACGACAGCAGCACGCGGCGCAGCGCGTTGCCCAGGGTCAGGCCGAAGCCCCGCTCCAGCGGCTCGGCGACCAGCGTCGCGGTGCGGGTCGCGTCGGCGCCCGGCTTGACGACCAGCTGGGTCGGCTTGATCAGTTCGGCCCAATTCTTGTGGATCATGGATTTTCCTCCATACCTGTCCCCGACCCATGACCAAGGCCGGAAACGCCCGAGGTGAAATGCGAAAGTCCGGCCCGCGCGAAATCGCCGCGCGGACCGGTCAAGAATGATCCAGGATCAGACGCGGCGACGCTTCGGCGGGCGGCAGCCGTTATGGGCGATCGGCGTCACGTCACGGATGGCCGTGATGTTGAAGCCGGCGGCTGCCAGAGCGCGCAGCGCCGATTCGCGGCCCGAACCGGGGCCCTGAACTTCGACGTCGATGGTGCGGACGCCATGTTCCTGAGCCTTGCGGGCCGCGTCCTCGGCAGCCATCTGGGCGGCATAAGGGGTCGACTTGCGCGAACCCTTGAAGCCCATGGTGCCGGCCGAGGACCACGCGATCGCGTTGCCCTGGACGTCCGAGATCAGAATCTTGGTGTTGTTGAAGCTGGAATTCACATGCGCAACGCCGGTGGCGATGTTCTTGCGTTCCTTGCGCTTCATGCGGGTCTTGTCACGTGCCATGTCGCTTGCCCCTTACTTCTTCTTGCCGGCGATCGGCTTCGCCGGGCCCTTGCGGGTGCGGGCATTGGTGTGCGTGCGCTGGCCGCGAACCGGCAGGCCGCGACGGTGACGCAGGCCACGATACGAACCAAGGTCCATCATGCGCTTGATGTTCATCTGAACTTCGCGGCGCAGATCGCCTTCGACGGTCAGGTTGGCATCGATATATTCGCGGATGGCCAGAACTTCGGCGTCGGACAGTTCGTTGACGCGGCGCGTGCGGTCGATACCGACGCCTTCGCAGATCTGTTCGGCGTACATGTCACCGATGCCGTGGATATAGGTCAGGGCGATGGGGACACGTTTCCCCGTCGGAATGTTGACGCCAGCAATACGAGCCACGCGTTTTCCTTTTCAGTTGCGGTTCCGTAGCACCGGAACCTTTTTTCACAACGCAAGGCCCGAAAGCCATGCCTTCGGGCCAATCGATGGTCCACCCGCAAACCGGGTGATTCTCTTGCGAGATGCCGTGACTTATCGGCACATCACGTCAAGGTCAAGCCTTGGCGCCGGTCCCGTCCAGGGCCGCCGCAATCTGGGCGGAGACCTCGTCCATCTCGGCCAGACCGTCGACTTGGGTCAGCTTGTCCTTGGCGTAATAGTAGCCGATCAGCGGCGACGTCTTCTTGTAGTATTCCAGCAGCCGCGTCTTGAGGCTGTCCTCGTTGTCGTCGGCGCGACGCTTGAGATCGGTGGAGCCGCAGACGTCGCAGACGCCCTCGACTTTGGTGGGCTTGGTCTGATCATGATAGACCTCGCCGCAATTGCCGCAGGTGAAGCGGCCGGTGATGCGGCGCACCAGCGCCTCGTCATCGACCTGCATCTCGATCACCGCGTCCAGCGACATGCCGGTCTCGGACAGAAGCTGCCCCAAGGCATCGGCCTGGGCCAGCGTGCGGGGAAAGCCGTCGAAAATGAAGCCGGCACCGCCGCCGGCCAGCTGCTCGCGGATCAGGCCGATGACGATCTCGTCCGTGACCAGCTGACCGCGATCCATGACCTCGGCCACCCGCTTGCCCATCTCGGTGCCCGAACTGCGGGCAGCCCGCAGCATGTCACCGGTCGACAGCTGGACCATGTCCCGATCTTCGACCAGGCGACGTGCCTGGGTGCCTTTTCCGGCGCCAGGCGGGCCAAGCAGGATGATGTTGATGGTCATGGCGTCTGTCCCCCTCAGTCGGCCCTTGTGTCGGCCTTGTCTGTTGCGGTGCGGGCCGTGACCGGCCCACCCAGTTGGCCTCCGATCAGCGTCGCGACGGCAAGCGGCGCGGCTTGGCGGTGCCGGGTTTGCGTTTACCACGCAGCTGCGATTTCTCAATCAGCCCTTCGTACTGGTGGGCCAGCAGGTGGCTCTGGACCTGGTTGATCGTGTCCATCGTCACCGACACCACGATCAGCACCGAGGTGCCGCCCAGATAGACCGGGATCGACAGCTGCGTGCGCAGGATCTCGGGCATCAGGCAGACGAGCGCCAGATAGGCCGAGCCGATCACCAGCACGCGGTTGACCACGTAATCCAGATATTCCTGCGTCCGCTTGCCCGGCCGGATGCCCGGAATGAAGCCGCCCTGGTTCTTGAGGTTGTCGGCCACGTCATCAGTCTTGAACGAGACGTTCTGCGTGTAGAAATAGGTGAAGAACACGATCATCGACGCGAAGAACAGCAGGTAGAGCGGCTGACCGGGACCGAAATAGGCCAGGATCACCGACATGATCGGCCCGGTCTCGTTGCCCGAGAAGGTCGAGATGGTGATCGGCAGCAGCAGCAGCGAACTGGCGAAGATCGCGGGGATCACGCCGGCCGGGTTCACCTTCACCGGCAGGTGGCTGGACTGGCCGTCATAGACCTTCATGCCGACCTGGCGCCGCGGATACTGGATGCGGATCTTGCGCAGCGCCCGCTCCATGAAGACGACGAAGGCGATGATGGCGATCAGCATGACGATCACGAACAGGATGACCGGGGTCGAGATGGCGCCCGTCCGGCCCTGCTGGAAGAAGTTGGCCAGCGAAGCCGGCACCTCGGCCAGAATGCCCACGAAGATGATCAGCGAGATGCCGTTGCCGACGCCGCGGGCGGTGATCTGCTCGCCCAGCCACATCAGGAACATGGTGCCGCCGACCAGCGTGATCACCACGGAGGCTTGGAAGAACAGCCCGGCCTCATGCGCGAGGCCCCCGGCCTCGAGGCTGCGGGCCAGACCATAGGCCTGGAACAGCGCCAGCGCGACCGTGCCGTAGCGGGTGTACTGGTTGATCTTCTTGCGGCCCTGCTCGCCTTCCTTCTTCAGCTGCTCCAGCGACGGGACCATCGAGGTCAGCAGCTGCACGATGATCGAGGCCGAGATATAGGGCATGATGCCCAGGGCAAAGACGCCCATGCGGCCAAGGGCGCCGCCGGTGAACATCGACAGCATGCCGCCGATGCCGGACTGGGCCTGGTCCATGAAGTTGCGCAGCGCCGCCCCGTCGATGCCCGGGACGGGAATATAGGTCCCGAGGCGATACATGATCAGCACGCCGATCGTGAACCAGATCCTCTGGCGAAGTTCCGTGGCCTTTCCGAGCTGCCCCCAAGAGAGGTTCGCGGCCATCTGTTCTGCGGCTGACGCCATATGAAGTCCGTCCCGTGTCATGACAGCGCCGCCGACCCGTTTTCGCGGGGACCGGCGGCGCCTGAAAACCTAGATGCTATCTATGGGGCGGGAAAGCCCCGATCAACAGCTTATTCGGCCGACGCCGCGACTGCGGGCAGCGTGACCTTGCCGCCGAGCTTCTCGACCGCCTCGACGGCCGCCTTCGAGGCGCCGGTGACGACGATTGTCAGGCCGGACTTCAGTTCGCCCTTCGCCAGCAGACGGATGCCGTCCAGCTTGCGGCGCACCAGGCCCGAGGCGACCAGCGCATCTTCCGTCAGTTCGGCCGAGCCGTCGATCTTGCCCGCATCGATGAAGCCCTGGATCTGGCCCAGGTTCACGACGGCGAAGGACTTGGCGTTCGGCTTGGTGAAGCCGCGCTTGGGCAGGCGGCGATAGAGCGGCATCTGGCCGCCTTCGTAACCGTTCAGCGCAACGCCCGAACGCGAGTTCTGGCCCTTGATACCCCGGCCGGCGGTCTTGCCCTTGCCCGAGCCGGGACCACGCGCCACGCGCTTCTTCTTGCGGTTGGCGCCTTCGTTGTCGCGGATTTCATGCAGTTTCATATCGCTTCTCCTTCGCCGGACGCACCCTCGAAGCGAAACAGGGGGCCACGGCATTTATTGGTTCTTGAGTCGGTGTACCGGTCGGCACCGGCGCCCTATACGCCCAAATCCCGCAGCTTTCAAGCGATGCGAAAAGCACGGCCGCCTCACCCTGAGGCCGTCACACCGGTTTGTGTCTTGAGCGCGGCGCGCGGCTTGTTAGGCCGGGGGCAGCACGCTTCACAACCGAGACCGCCATGACCCTACCGCGAGTTCTTCCTGCCGCCCTCCTGTTCCTGGCCGCCACCGCCTCGTTGGGTGCCGAACCGACGCTCTGCACCGCCCGCATCAATGCCAAGGACGTGGTCCTGGGCTATGACAAAGACGAAGCCCGGCTTGGCGACACCTATTCGCGCCGCGAACTGCTGGCGACGCGATGGGGCCGTCACGACTGCCCCAGCTATGTCGTGCTGCGCAGCCTGACGCCGGAACTGAGCGACGAGGAGCGCCTGCCCTTCTGCCTGCGCTTCGATGCCGAAAGCGAATCGGTCGCAGGCTACGACCTCGGGCCGCGCGATGCCTGGGGCCGCTGCAGGCAGGCCTCCCGATCCGTCTGCAACCGGGTGAACCAGACGACAGGCGCCGCCGGCGCGCTGACCTCGGCGGCGGCCCGTCGCTCGGTCCAGGGGCTGCAGGCCCTGCCGGACGGATCAGGGGCGGTGATCCTCAGCGGCACCGGAACCGCGATCTCGGGCGCGCTGGCCTCGCTCGGCGGCGCGGCGGCGGCGGTGGCCGCCTCGCCGGTGCTGCTGACGGGCGCGGCCGTGTCGGTCGTGGCCGTGGGCGGCACGCTCTATGCCTGCCACGAAGGCGAATAACCCCTGCCGCTGCCCTTGCCCGCCGGAATGCAAAACGCCCCGCTTTCGCGGGGCGTCTCTGTCACCAAGCCAATTAGCTCAGTTCTTTTCTTCGATGATGGTCACCAGATGCGGGATCTTGTTGACCATGCCGCGCACGGACGGAGTGTCCTCCAGCTCCCGCGTGCGGTTCATCTTGTTCAGGCCCAAGCCCTTCAGCGTGGCACGCTGGTCGGCAGGGCGACGGATCGGAGAACCGATCTGCTTCACGACGATGGTTGCCATCAGTCTTGCTCCTTACGCTTCGACAGCGGCGTCAGCCGGCTTGTCGCCCGAATTGGGGGCCGAGGGCAGGATGTCGGCCACCTTCTTGCCGCGACGCTGCGCGACCGAACGGGGGCTCGATTCCTTCTTCAGACCGTCCAGCGTGGCCCGGATCATGTTGTAGGGGTTCTGCGACCCCTGCGACTTGGCCACGACGTCCTGGACGCCCAGCATCTCGAACACGGCGCGCATCGGACCGCCGGCGATGATGCCGGTGCCCGGAACGGCGGTGCGCATGATCACCTTGCCGGCGCCATGACGACCTTCGATGTCATGGTGCAGGGTGCGGCCGTCACGCAGCGGGACGCGGACCAGGCTGCGCTTGGCCTGCTCGGTGGCCTTGCGGATCGCCTCGGGGACCTCCTTGGCCTTGCCCTTGCCGAAGCCAACGCGGCCACGCTGGTCGCCCACGACGACCAGAGCTGCAAAGCCGAAGCGCTTGCCACCCTTAACGGTCTTCGACACGCGGTTGATCGCAACAAGGCGATCTTGGAATTCCGGGTTCTCTTCGCGCTCTTCGCGGCGACCCCGGCGGTTGTCACGTTCTGCCATGAGGCATTCCTTGTAAGGTGGCGCGCCGAACGCGCCCATTATGTCAATCCAGGTGGACCCGCGACAGGGCCGCGGGTCCCCGGATCATCGGGGCGGCGCAGACGCCGCCCGCAGGATCAGAACTTCAGCCCGCCTTCGCGCGCTGCCTCGGCCAAGGCCTTGATCTTGCCGTGGAAGATGAAGCCGCCGCGGTCGAAGACGACTTCTTCCACGCCGGCAGCCTTCGCACGCTCGGCGATCGCCGAACCGATCTTGGCCGCGGCCTCGACATTGTTCTTGCCCACCAGACCAAAGTCCTTCTCCAGCGTGCTGGCCGAGGCCAGGGTCACGCCGTTCAGGTCGTCGATGACCTGAACCGAGATGTTCTTCGAAGACCGGTGAACCGACAGCCGCGGGCGGCCGTTCGACATAGCCCGCAGTTTGTTCCGCACGCGCAGGCGGCGCTTCTGGAACAGCTCTTGCTTTTTCAGTGCCATTTCATGCGCCCCTTACTTCTTCTTGCCTTCCTTGCGGAAGACATACTCGCCCTTGTAGCGGATGCCCTTGCCCTTGTAGGGCTCGGGGCGGCGCCACTCGCGGATGTTCGCGGCAACCTGACCAACCAGCTGCTGGTCGATGCCTTCCACAACGATTTCGGTCTGCTTCGGCGCCGTGATCGTGACGCCCTGCGGCACCTCGAAGTTCACGTCGTGCGAATAGCCCAGAGCCAGCTTCAGGACATTGCCCTGCATCGTGGCGCGGTAACCCACGCCCTGGATCTCCAGCTCTTTCTTGAAGCCCGTCGACACGCCGGTCGTCAGGTTCTCGATCATCGAGCGGGTCATCCCCCACTGCTGGCGCGCGCGCTTGGAGGCGCCGCGCGGCTTGACCGCGACGGAGCCGTCTTCCAGCACCAGGTCCACATCGTCGGTCGCCGTGAAGCTGCGGGTCCCTTTCGGGCCCTTCACTTCAATGGTCTGACCCTTGATCTCGGCCGTCACGCCCTGGGGCAGTTCGACCGGCTTCTTACCAATCCGAGACATTCTGCCCTCCTTAGAACACGGTGCAGAGGACTTCACCGCCAACATTGGCAGTGCGAGCCGCTGCATCCGACATGACGCCCTTGGGAGTCGAGACGATCGAGACGCCCAGACCCTGACGGACCTGCGGGATTTCCTTGGCACCGGCATAGACGCGGCGACCAGGCTTCGACACGCGCGACAGTTCCCGGATGACCGGGGTGCCGTCGTGGTACTTCAGCCCGATTTCCAGCTCCTTGTGGCCGGCATCGGTGGTCACTTCCTCGTAGCCGCGGATGTAACCTTCGTTCTTCAGCACGTCCAGAACCCAGGCACGCAGCTTGGAGGCGGGGGTGCGGACGGTCGATTTGCCGCGCATCTGCGCATTGCGGATGCGGGTCAGCATATCGCCGAGAGGATCGTTCATCATTCCCTGTTCCCCCTTACCAGCTGGACTTGACCAGGCCGGGGATCTGACCTTGCGAGCCCAGCTCGCGCAGCATGATCCGCGACAGTTTCAGTTTGCGGTAATACGCGTGCGGACGACCGGTCAGTTGGCACCGGTTGTGCAGACGCACGGCCGACGAGTTGCGCGGCAGTTCGGCCAGCTTCAGCGTGGCCTTGAAGCGCTCTTCCATCGGACGGGACTGGTCATGGATGACCTCGTTCAGTTCAGCACGCTTTGCAGCGTACTGCTGGACCAGACGCTCGCGCTTCTTCTCGCGCTCGATCATGGATTTCTTTGCCATATCTTCTTTCCCTCCGCGATCAGCTGGTGAACGGCATGTTGAAATGCTTCAACAGCGACTTCGCTTCCGCGTCGGTCTTCGCGTTGGTGCAGATGATGATGTCCATCCCCAGAACTTCGTCGACCTTGTCGAAGTTGATCTCCGGGAACACGATGTGTTCTTTCAGGCCCATCGCATAATTGCCACGGCCGTCGAAGGACGAACCCTTGACGCCGCGGAAGTCGCGGACGCGCGGCAGTGCGATGTTGATCAGGCGGTCCAGGAACTCGTACATGCGGTCGCCGCGCAGGGTCACCTTGCAGCCGAGCGGCATTTCTTCACGAACGCGGAAGCCGGCGATCGACTTCTTGGCATGCGTGATGACAGCCTTCTGACCGGCGATCAGCGACAGCTCTTCAGCGGCCTGCTTGACCTTCTTGGTGTCCTTGACGGCTTCGCCGACGCCCATGTTCAGGACGATCTTGTCCAGACGCGGGATCTGCATGTCGTTCGAGTAACCGAACTCTTCCTTCAGCGCGGCGCGGATCTTGTCACGGAATTCCGCGCGCAGGCGGGGCGTGTACTTGGTGGCGTCCAGCATCAGATCACGTCTCCCGTGGTCTTGGCGAAACGGACCTTCTTGCCGTCTTCCATGCGGAAGCCGACGCGGGTCGCTTTGCCGTCCTTGTCCATCAGCGCCAGGTTCGACAGGTCGATCGGCATGGCCTTCGGCACACGACCGCCCTGGCTGTTCTGCGACTGCCGGGTGTGGCGGATGGCGACGTTCACGCCTTCCACGATGGCCTTGTTGTCCTTGGGCATGACAGCGGCGATCTCACCCTGCTTGCCCTTGTCCTTGCCGGCCAGAACGACGACCTTGTCGCCTTTTTTCAGCTTGGCAGCCATCACAGCACCTCCGGCGCAAGCGAGATGATCTTCATGAAGTTCTTGGCCCGCAGCTCGCGCACGACCGGCCCGAAGATACGGGTGCCGACCGGTTCGCCCTGGTTGTTCAGGATGACGGCGGCATTGCGGTCGAAGCGGATTGAGGTGCCGTCTTCACGGTTCACTTCTTTCGCGGTGCGGACGACGACGGCCTTGCGGACGTCACCTTTCTTGACCCGGCCCCGCGGGATGGCTTCCTTGACGGACACGACGATGATGTCGCCCACCGACGCATAGCGACGGTGCGAACCACCCAGGACCTTGATGCACTGAACCCGGCGAGCGCCGGAGTTGTCAGCAACATCCAGATTGGTCTGCATCTGGATCATTTGGTTTCTCCCGACCTTTGGAGACCGCCAGCAGCGGCCCCAGGGTTTCGATCATTTCTGATCTGTGATGATGGACTTATGCCGAAGCAGCTTCGTCCGTCAGGACAGTCCAGCGTTTCGTCTTCGAGATCGGGGCACATTCGACGATGCGAACGAGATCACCGATCTTGAACTGGTTCTGCGCGTCATGCGCGCGGTATTTCTTGGACGACCGCACAGTCTTGTGCAGCAGCGGGTGCTTGAAGCGGCGCTCGACCAGAACGGTGATGGTCTGTTCGTTCTTGTCGCTGGTGACGCGGCCTTGCAGAATGCGTTTGGGCATGGACCGGGCTCCTTAGTTCGAGGCCGCGGCGTCGGCCGCTTTCTGGTTCAGAATCGTCTTCACGCGGGCGACGTCACGGCGGACGGCGCGCATGCGGGCGGTGTTCTCGAGCTGGCCGGTGGCCTGCTGGAAGCGCAGGTTGAACGCTTCCTTCTTCAGCGCAACCAGCTGATCCTTCAGCTGGTCGGGCGTCTTCGACTTCAGTTCAGTGGCGTCCATGACGCTTCTTCCTTTCAACATCACCGGAGAGCCCCTGGCATCCAGGGCCACCCTGATTCCGGTGGAGTTTCATGACGAAGGCCTGCCCATACAGGTCACGGGCGGCTTTGGCAACCCTTTTCGGCCGGGGCCTGAAAAGGCTGGCCCCGCCGATCGCTCGACGGGGCCGATGTCTTCGGCCCGCGCAGGTCGCGGGGCCGTTCGCCTGGACGGCTTACCAGTCTTCGCGCGCGACGATGCGCGTCAGGACCGGCAGCTTCATCGCGCCGAGACGCAGGGCCTCACGGGCGATGGTGTCGCTGACGCCGTCGATCTCGAACATGATCCGGCCCGGGTGGACGCGGGCGGCCCAGAAGTCGACCGACCCCTTGCCCTTACCCATCCGGACTTCGGTGGGCTTCGACGAGACCGGGACGTCCGGGAAGATCCGGATCCAGACCCGGCCCTGACGCTTCATGTGACGGGTGATCGCGCGGCGGGCCGCCTCGATCTGGCGGGCCGTCACACGCTCCGGCTCGGTGGCCTTCAGCGCGAAGGAACCAAAGTTCAGGTCGAACCCGCCCTTGGCTTCGCCATGGATCCGGCCCTTGTGCTGTTTGCGGAACTTCGTCCGTTTCGGTTGCAGCATGTTCTCTACTCCTTACCGAGCGTCGCGGCGCGGACCACGGGGGGCCGGACCTTCCTGAGCCTCGGCGGCGCGGCGATCGCGGGCCTGGGGATCATGTTCCATGATCTCGCCCTTGAAGATCCACACCTTCACACCGATGATCCCATAGGGGGTCGTGGCTTCGGACAGTGCATAGTCGATGTCGGCCCGCAGGGTATGCAGGGGCACGCGGCCCTCGCGGTACCATTCGGTCCGGGCGATCTCGGCGCCGCCGAGGCGGCCCGCGACGTTGACGCGGATGCCCAAGGCACCCATGCGCATCGCGTTCTGGACCGAGCGCTTCATCGCGCGACGGAACGACACCCGGCGCTCGAGCTGCTGGGCAATCGATTCGGCGACCAGCTGTGCATCGACTTCGGGCTTGCGCACTTCGACGATGTTCAGGTGCAGCTCGCTGTCGGTGAAGTTCGCCAGCTTCTTGCGCAGCGTCTCGATGTCCGCGCCCTTCTTGCCGATGATGACACCGGGACGCGCGGCGTGAATGGTCACGCGGCACTTCTTGTGGGGACGCTCGATGATGACGCGGCTGATGCCGGCCTGCTTGGCCTCCGTGTGGATGAAGTCCCGGATCTTCAGGTCTTCAAGCAGCAGGTTGCCATAGTCCTTGTCGTCGGCGTACCAGCGGCTGTCCCAGGTGCGGTTGACCTGGAGGCGCATGCCGATCGGATTGACCTTCTGACCCATTACGCTTGCTCCTCGACTTGGCGCACCTTGATGGTGATTTCCGAAAACGGCTTCATGATCTTGCCGAAGCGGCCACGCGCCCGCGGACGGCCGCGCTTCATCACCAGGTTCTTGCCGACCCAGGCCTCGGCGACGATCAGGTTGTCGACGTCCAGGCCGTGGTTGTTCTCGGCGTTCGCGATGGCCGACTGAAGGCATTTCTTCACGTCGCCTGCCACACGCTTGTGCGAGAAGGTGAGGTCGGCCAGAGCCTTGTCGACCTTCTTGCCACGGATCAGCTGAGCCACCAGGTTCAGCTTCTGCGGCGAGGTGCGAAGCATCTTCGTCTTGGCGAAGGCCTCGTTCTCCGCCACGCGGCGCGGATTTGTTTCCTTACCCATGACGATTACTTCCTCTTGGCTTTCTTGTCCGCGGCGTGACCGTAATAGGTGCGCGTGGGCGAATATTCACCGAATTTCTGACCGATCATCTCTTCGCTGACAGCAACGGGAATGTGCTTGTGCCCGTTGTAGACGGCAAAGGTGAGACCGACGAATTGCGGCAGGATGGTCGAACGGCGCGACCAGATCTTGATGACCTCGGATTTGCCCGATTCCCGGACCTTTTCCGCTTTCTTGAGCACATAGGCGTCAACAAAGGGGCCTTTCCAAACAGAACGTGCCATGGATCAACGCCCCTTCTTTTTCGCGTGGCGCGAACGCAAGATGTACTTGTCGGTCGCCTTGTTGCTGCGGGTCTTCTTGCCCTTGGTGTCTTTACCCCAGGGCGTGACCGGCGTGCGGCCACCCGACGTGCGACCCTCACCACCACCATGCGGGTGGTCGATCGGGTTCATGGCGACGCCGCGAACGCTCGGGCGGATGCCCTTGTGGCGGTTGCGGCCGGCCTTGCCGAGGTTCTGGTTCGAGTGGTCGGCGTTGGACACGGCACCGATGGTGGCCATGCATTCCTGACGGACCAGGCGCAGCTCGCCCGAGGACAGGCGGATCTGGGCATAGCCGCCGTCGCGACCGACGAACTGGGCATAGGTGCCCGCCGAACGGGCGATCTGGCCACCCTTGCCGGCCTTCAGCTCCACGTTGTGGACGATCGTGCCGATCGGCATGCCGCTGAAGGGCATGGCGTTGCCCGGCTTCACGTCGACCTTGGCGCCGGCGATGACCTTGTCACCCACGGCCAGACGCTGCGGGGCCAGGATATAGGCCTGCTCGCCGTCTTCGTATTTCACCAGGGCGATGAACGCGGTCCGGTTGGGATCGTACTCGATCCGCTCGACGACTGCGGCCATGTCGAACTTGGTGCGCTTGAAATCGACGATGCGATACAGGCGCTTCGCACCACCGCCCTTGCGGCGCATGGTGATCCGTCCGGTGTTGTTCCGACCGCCCTTCTTGGTCAGACCCTCGGTGAGGGCCTTGACCGGGCGACCTTTCCAAAGCTCCGAACGGTCGATCAGAACCAGCCCGCGCTGGCCAGGCGTCGTCGGTTTATACGACTTCAATGCCATCTTTCTGTCTTCCGTTGCTTTGGACCAGGGTGGTCCGTTTCAGTCAAATGCGGCAGCCCCGGATCGCTCCGGGGCGGCCAGATCGCGTCCGGTTATCAGAGACCGGTCGAGACGTCGATGGTGTGACCTGCTTCCAGCGTCACATAGGCTTTCTTGACGTCGCTGCGACGGCCGGGCTGGCCGCGGAAGCGCTTGGTCTTGCCCTTGGTGATGGTGGTATTGACCGCCTTCACCTTGACGCCGAACAGGGCCTCGATGGCCTGCTTGATCTGCGGCTTGTTCGAGTCCTTGGCGACCTGGAACACGACGCCGTTGTTCTCGGACGTCATAGTGGCCTTTTCGGTGATGATCGGCTTGACGATCACGTCGTAATGTTCGGCTTTCGCGCTCATTTCAGACGAGCCTCCAGAGCTTCGACACCAGCGCGCGTGATGACCAGGGTATCACGCTTGAGGATGTCATAGACGTTGGCACCCATCGACGGCAGGATATCCACGCCTTCGATGTTGCGGGCGGCACGGGCGAAGCCTTCGTTGACTTCGGCACCGTCGATCACCAGCACGCGCTTCCAGCCGTTCTCGCGGACGGCCTTGGCGACGGCGGCGGTCTTGGCATCGGCGAGGTTCAGATCCTCGATGATGACCAGTTCACCGGCCGTGGCCTTCGCGGACAGCGCATGACGCAGACCCAGGGCGCGGACCTTCTTGGGCAGGTCGAAGGCGTGCGAACGCGGGGTCGGGCCCTTGTAGACGCCACCGTGACGGAAGGTCGGCGCCTTCTTGGAACCGTGGCGTGCGCCGCCGGTGCCCTTCTGGCGATAGATCTTCTTGGTCGAGTAGCTGACGTCGGACTTGCCCAGCACCGAATGCGTGCCGGCCTGCGCCTTGGCGCGCTGCCAGCGGACGACGCGCTGCAGGATGTCGCCACGCGGCTCCAGCCCGAAGATGTCGTCGGCCAGCTCGATCGACCCGGCGGCGCCGGAATCCAGCTTGATCACATCAAGTTTCATCACTTGTCTCCTTCCGGCGCGGCGTCTGCATCGGACTCGGTCGAGGCTTCGGCTTCCTGCAGGGCAGCTTCCTGCTCGGCGGCAGCGGCTTCCTCGGCGGCCTTGCGGGCGGCTTCTTCCTCGGCGGCAGCCTGGGCTGCGGCCTGGTCGGCCAGACGCTTGGCTTCCTCGGCGGCCGACTTCAGCGCGGCGGGATAGATCACGTTCTCGGGCGTCGCCTTCTTGACGGCGTCCTTGATGGTGACCCAGCCACCCTTCGAACCCGGAACCGAGCCCTTGACCATGATCAGGCCACGGTCGGCGTCGGTGCGGACAACCTGCAGGTTCTGCGTGGTGACGCGAACGGCACCCAGATGACCAGCCATTTTCTTGCCCTTGAACACCTTGCCGGGGTCCTGGCACTGGCCGGTCGAACCATGCGAGCGGTGGCTGATCGACACGCCGTGCGAGGCGCGCAGACCACCGAAGTTGTGGCGCTTCATGGCGCCCGCAAAGCCCTTGCCGATCGAGGTGCCGGCGATGTCGACGAACTGACCTGCAAAGTAGTGGTCAGCCGTGATTTCCTCACCGACGTTGATCAGGTTCTCTTCGGCCACGCGGAATTCCGCGATCTTGCGCTTGGGCGCGACCGAGGCCTTGGCGAAGTGACCGCGCATCGCGGCGGTCGTGCGCTTGGCCTTGGCTTCACCGGCGCCCAGCTGGACGGCGGTATAGCCGTCGGTGGCGGCGGTGCGCTGCGCAACGACCTGAAGGCCGTCCAGCTGCAGGACCGTGACGGGAACCTGACGGCCATCCTCGAGGAACAGACGCGTCATGCCCAGTTTCTTGGCGATTACACCAGTACGCAACATGATCTGCCTCCTCAGACTTTGATCTCGACATCCACGCCGGCGGCGAGGTCGAGCTTCATGAGGGCGTCAACGGTCTGCGGGGTCGGGTCGACGATGTCCAGCAGACGCTTGTGCGTGCGGATTTCCCACTGGTCGCGCGACTTCTTGTCGATGTGCGGACCACGGAGAACCGTGAATTTCTCGATCTTGTTGGGCAGCGGGATCGGGCCGCGAACGGTCGCGCCGGTGCGCTTGGCCGTGTTGACGATCTCCTGGGTGCTGGCGTCCAGCACACGATAGTCGAAGGCCTTCAGCCGGATCCGGATATTCTGGCTTTGCATAAAGACATCCCTCTTGCGGGGAGTTCCAGTCGAGAGGCTGACGGCGCACCACGCGGCGCCAGCATCGGACCGTATGAAAAAAACGCAGGCCGCCCACGATGAGGCGGCCAGGCGCAAAACCGACGATTCTTTCCGAACCGGCAGCGATGCGGTCCTATGCCGCAAATCGGGCTGCCCGTCAAGCGCCCCGGACCCCTGCCCCGCGCATGAAAAGGGCCGCCCAGAAGGGCGGCCCTTTCCGTGATCCCGACCCCTGCCCTTCCGGGCCCCGGGTCACTCGATGATCTTGGAGACGACGCCTGCGCCGACGGTGCGGCCGCCTTCGCGGATGGCGAAGCGCAGCTTCTCTTCCATGGCGATCGGGGCGATCAACTCGACCTCGAACTTCAGGTTGTCGCCCGGCATCACCATCTCGGTGCCTTCCGGCAGGCGGACGGTCCCGGTCACGTCCGTGGTGCGGAAGTAGAACTGCGGGCGGTAGTTCGCGAAGAACGGCGTGTGACGGCCGCCTTCTTCCTTGGTCAGGATATAGGCCTCGGCCTCGAACTTGGTGTGCGGGTTCACCGACTTGGGCTTGCACAGCACCTGGCCGCGCTCGACGCCGTCGCGGTCGATGCCGCGCAGCAGCACGCCCACGTTGTCGCCGGCCTCACCGCGGTCCAGCAGCTTGCGGAACATCTCGACGCCCGTGCAGGTGGTCTTGCGGGTGTCGCGGATGCCCACGATCTCCAGTTCGTCGCCCACGTTGACGGCGCCACGCTCGATGCGGCCGGTCACCACGGTGCCGCGGCCCGAGATCGAGAACACGTCCTCGATCGGCATCAGGAAGGGCTGGTCCACGGCACGCTCGGGCGTCGGGATGTATTCGTCGACGGCGGCGATCAGCGCGCGGATCGAGTTCTCGCCGATCTCGGGATCGCGGCCTTCCATCGCGGCCAGCGCCGAACCCTTGATGATCGGGATGTCGTCGCCCGGATAGTCGTAGGACGACAGAAGCTCGCGGACTTCCATCTCGACCAGTTCCAGCAGCTCTTCGTCATCCACCTGGTCGACCTTGTTCAGGTAGACGACCATGTAGGGGATGCCCACCTGGCGACCCAGCAGGATGTGCTCGCGCGTCTGCGGCATCGGGCCGTCGGCGGCGTTCACGACCAGGATCGCGCCGTCCATCTGGGCGGCACCGGTGATCATGTTCTTCACGTAGTCGGCGTGGCCCGGGCAGTCCACGTGCGCATAGTGGCGCGACTCGGACTCGTATTCCACATGCGCGGTCGAGATCGTGATCCCGCGGGCCTTCTCTTCGGGCGCGCCGTCGATCTGGTCATAGGCGCGGAATTCGCCGAAATACTTCGTGATCGCAGCCGTCAGCGTCGTCTTGCCGTGGTCAACGTGACCGATGGTCCCGATGTTGACGTGCGGTTTCGTCCGTTCAAACTTTGCCTTTGCCATGAGGGCCTCCTGATACCGCGGGGCAGGGCTGGAAATGGCCCCGGATTTTGACGTGCGCCGCGACATATAAGGCGGGCCGGGGAAAATCAAGGGCAGGAACGCGGCCGGGCACGCCAATCGTGCAAAGGCCGCAGCAGGGGGCCGGAACTGCCGGCGCCTCCTTGTCGTTTGCCACCGACGCCGCGGGCCCGTCGGCCCGCGGCCATATTCCAGGGGGATTGTCATGAGCTTGATGAAAAGTCTGACCCGCGTCGCGGCGGGCGTGATGCTGGCCAAGGGCATCGGCACGGTCATGAGGAACCAGCAGCAGGGCGGCAGCCGCCCGGCCGGCCAAGGCGGCAGCAGCCGTCACGGAGGAGGCCTGCTGGACAGCCTCCTGGCCAACAACACCGGAGGCGCGGGCGGAAGCGTGACGGATGCGCTCAGCCGCGCCCTGGGCGGCGGCACGGGGACACGGCTGGGCGGGTCATCGACCGGCAGCCTGGGCGGGCTTCTGGACAGCCTCTCGGGCCGCGGTGGTCAGACGGCCGGCGGCTCCGGCGGGTTGGGGGGCCTGCTGGGTGGACTGCTGGGCGGTGCCGCGGTGGGCGGGGTCGCCGGCGGGCTGGCACAAAAGGATTCGCAGCCTTCGAACCAAGCGACGTTCGGACAGCTCTTCGACGATGCGCTGGCGCATGACGGGGAGCCCCAGGTCGCGCCCACGCCCGAGCAGAACGCGATCGCCGGCCTGATGCTGCGCGCGATGATCCAGGCTGCCAAGTCCGACGGCCATATCGACGAGACCGAGCGTCAGCGCCTGCTGGGGCATCTGGGCGACGACCAGGACGATGAGGAGCGCCAGTTCATCCGCGATCAGATGGCCGCGCCCGTCGACGCGGCAGCCCTGGCGCGGGACGTGCCCAAGGGGATGGAATCGCAGGTCTACCTGATGTCGCTGCTGGCCATCGATTTTGACAGCGAAGCCGAGGCCCGCTATCTGAACGATCTGGCCAAGGCCATGGGTCTTGACCGTGCTTCGGTGAACAAGATCCACCAGGATGCGGGCGTGATGCCGCTCTACAACTCCTGACCTGCCGGCGTCGCCCGCTTCCCGGGCGGGCGGCGCCCACGACCCAAGCCCCGGACAGAGCCGGAACCTTCGCCCCGGCGCGCCGTTGCCCCGGACATCCCAAAGACGAGGTCACGATGTCCAGCAACGCCGTCCAACCGCCCTTCCGCAGCGGTGCCCTGCAAGATCCCAGCCTTCCCGCGCCCGATTTTGCCGCGCAAGAGCAGGCCTTCCCGGGTCTTGCGCAAAAGATGGACCCCCTGCCCGATCACGGCGAAAGCAGCTATCGCGGCACCGGCCGGCTGAGCGGCAAGCGGGCCTTGGTCACGGGCGGCGACAGCGGCATCGGGGCCGCGGCGGCAATCGCCTTCGCCCGCGAAGGGGCCGATGTGGCCATCACCTATCTGCCGCAGGAACAGCCCGATGCCGATCGCGTGGTCGAGGTGATCCGCGCCGAAGGCCGGGTCGCGGTCGCCATCCCCGGCGACCTGCGCGAGGAGGCCTTCTGCAAGGAGATGGTCGAAAGCGCCGTCTCGCAACTGGGCGGGCTGGACATCCTGGTGAACAACGCCGGCCGGCAGCAGTTCTGCCACCAGCTGGAGGACCTGACGACCGCCGATTTCGATGCCACGATGAAGACCAACGTCTATGCCCCCTTCTGGGTCACGCGCGCAGCCTTGCCGCATCTGGACAAGGGCGCATCGATCATCATCACCTCCTCGGTCCAGGCCTTCTCCCCGTCCGAGCACCTGTTCGATTACGCGCAAAGCAAGGCCGCCAATGTCGCCTTTGCCCAATCCCTGGCCAAGCAACTGGCGCCGCGCGGCATCCGCGTGAACGCCGTCTGTCCCGGCCCATACTGGACCGCGCTGCAGGTCAGCGGCGGCCAGCCGACCGAAAAGGCCATGGAACATGGCGCCAGCCAGCCGCTCGGCCGTCCGGGGCAGCCGGTCGAGATCGCGCCGATCTATGTCCTGCTGGCGTCGGACGAGGCCAGCTACATCACCGGCGAGTATTTCGGCTCGGTCGGCGGCAGCGGCCTCTAGGAACCGCGACAGCGCCATCGCCGTAGCGGTCTTAACGAAGTCTCAAGCTTTTCCTGCGATCAAGACAAGCGGCGGCCCCAGTGGCCCGCCCTTCCAAGTGAAGGCGCCCCGCCGGCATTTCCTCCCCCCGGCGATCCCGGCGGGGTGCAGCCTTCAGCACGGCAGGCATCAGCGTGCCTGCCGCCACGCCTCAGGCGAAACGGTTGTTGCGGGGAAACCCGCGCGGCGCCATCCGACCGGCGCTGCCGCGCTTGCCCAACCATTCGGTCAGGTCGGGCTCGGTCCGGGTCTTGCCGCCGGCCATGGGCCAGGACAGGCCATTGGCCAGCGTCAGGCAGATCGCATCCACCATGCCGTCATCCTTGATCAGCCCGCCGCCCTTGCCATAGCGCTGCAGCCGCACCCCCTTGCCGCGCGCCATCTCGGGCAGTTCGGCCAAGGGGAAGACCAGCATCTTGCGGTTCTCGCCCACGACGGCGACGTGATCCCCCGACACGGGACGGCAGAGCAGCGCGTCGCCGTTCAGGACCTGCTTGCCGCTCTTGGTCTGGGCCAGGATGTCGCCCGCCCCCACGATGAAGCCGTCCCCGGTCCTGGAGGCCAGCAGATAGCGGACCCCGGCGCGCCAGGGGAACATCGCGATCACCTCGGCCTCGTTGGGCAGGTCGATCATCAGGCGCAGCGGCTCGCCCATGCCCCGGCCGCCCGGCAGGGTATTCGCCGGCAGCGTGTAGAAGCGCCCGTTGCTGGCAAAGATCATCAGCTTGTCGGTCGTCTCGGCATGCAGCGCCAGGCCAGGGCCGTCGCCGTCCTTGAACTTCAGTTCGGCGTCCAGCGGCTGGTGGCCCTTCATGCTGCGGATCCAGCCCATCTTCGACAGGATCACGGTGACCGGCTCGCGCTCGATCATCGCCTCCATGTCGATGACCGGCATCTCGCTGGCCTCGCTGATGGTGGTGCGGCGCTGGCCCGCGGGGCGCGACTTGCCGAACAGGTTGCGCACCTCCTTCAGCTGGTCGCTGATGCGCGCCCATTGCGCGGCCTCGCTGTCCAGCATGGCCTGCAGGCCTTCACGCTCGGACAGCAGGGCGTCGCGTTCGGCGCGCAGCTCGATCTCCTCCAGCTTGCGCAGGGCGCGAAGGCGCATGTTCAGGATCGCCTCGACCTGCACGTCGGACAAGTGGAACTCGGCCATCATCACGGCCTTGGGCTCGTCCTCGGTGCGGATGATCTCGATCACGCGGTCCAGGTTCAGGTAGGCGACCAGGTAACCTTCCAGGACCTCCAGCCGCGCGGCGATCTTCTCCAACCGGAAGGTCGCGCGGCGCACCAGCACCTCGCGGCGGTGGTCCAGGAAAGCGCGCAGCACCTCTTTCAGCGAACAGACCTTGGGCACGCGGCCGTCGATCAGCACGTTCATGTTCAGGTTGAACCGAACCTCCAGATCGCTGGCGCGGAACAGCGCGCCCATCAGCTGCTCGGGATCGACGTTGCGTGCGCGCGGCTCCAGCACGATGCGGACATCCTCGGCGGATTCGTCGCGCACATCGGCCAGGATCGGGATCTTGCGGGTCTGGATCAGCTCGGCCAGGCGCTCGATCAGCTTGGACTTCTGAACCTGGTAGGGGATCTCGGTGACGACGATCTGCCACAGCCCGCGGCCCAGGTCCTCCTGGCTCCAGCGCGCCCGAAGGCGAAAGGCGCCGCGACCCGCGCGGTAGGTTTCGGCGATGGCCTCGCGGCTCTCGACCAGCACGCCGCCGGTCGGGAAGTCCGGCCCCTGAATGATGCCCGCCAGCGTGTCGTCGCGCGCCTCGGGCGTCTTGATCAGGTGCAGGCAGGCATCCACGACCTCGTGCAGGTTGTGGGGCGGGATGTTGGTAGCCATGCCCACCGCGATCCCCGAGGCGCCATTGGCCAGCAGGTTCGGAAAGGCCGCCGGCAGGACCACCGGCTCGGACAGGGTGCCGTCATAATTGGCGCGGAAATCTACCGTATCCTCGGCCAGCCCGTCCATCAGCGCCTCGGAGGCCGCGGCCAGCCGTGCCTCGGTGTAACGCGCGGCCGCGGGGTTGTCCCCGTCGATGTTGCCAAAGTTCCCCTGCCCGTCCACCAGCGGATAGCGCATGGCGAAATCCTGGGCCAGGCGCGCCATGGCGTCATAGATGGCGGCGTCGCCATGCGGGTGATAGTTGCCCATCACGTCACCGGTGATCTTGGCGGACTTGCGGAAGGGACCGTTCGGGGCCAGCCGCAGTTCCCGCATCGCATAGAGGATGCGGCGATGCACCGGCTTCAGCCCGTCGCGGGCATCGGGCAGCGCGCGATGCATGATCGTGGACAGCGCATAGGTCAGATACCGTTCGCCGATGGCCCGGCTAAGCGGTTCGGATTGCGTGCCTTGGTCGGGGTCGGGAAGCGGATCGTCGGACATGGGCCTTGGAATAGGCCGCGCGGCCCGCCCGGTCCAGATCGAAAAGCATGCCCCTCGGCCGGGTCCCGTCCGTTTGGGAACGGCTTTGCCCGATTGGCGTTGCATGGCGGGATCGGCTAAGGCCAGATGACGGGACGGGGTGGGCGGAACATGATGAAACTGGGACTGCTGATGCTGGTGACCCTGGTCGGGTTGTTCGCGGTGCTGATGGTCTATGGCGACGACAACCTGCGCGCCGACCGCCGTCCGGTCCCGGTGCGGCAGGCCAGCGCGGCGCAGGACGCGGGCGCCCCGGCGCTGCCGGATCAGCCGGCCGCGCCCCTGCCGGCGGAGCCACCCGCCCAGATCATCCCCGCCGCCAGCCAGACCGCCGCCCGCGTCCAGCGCTTTCCCGGGCCTACCCTGGCGCCCTCGCCCGAACATGCGGGCCGGGCGTCGGAAGCCGACACGGCAGATGACGCAGAGGAGGGTCCCGTTCTCTATGTCACCGCCAACCGCGTGAACATGCGCAGCGGCCCCGGAACCGGCAACCCGGTCATTGCCGGCATCGACCGCGGCACCGCCGTCCAGGCCCTGGGTCCCGTGGACGCGGACTGGGTCCAGATCCGCGCGCCTAGCGGCCAGACCGGATTTGCCTCGGGGCAGTTCCTGTCGCCCGAGGCGCCGTGACGCGCGGCCGCATCCTGATCACCGGCTGTTCGTCCGGAATCGGCCTCGACGCCGCCCGACGCCTGACGGCCGAGGGCTTTCACGTGGTGGCGACCTGCCGCCGCCCCGAGGACATCGCCGCGCGCCGGGCCGAGGAGATGGAATGCCTGCACCTTGATCTCGCGGACGAGGACAGCGTCGCCGCCTGCGCCGAGGCCGCGTTACGGAATGGGCCCCTGGACGGGCTGGTGAACAATGCCGCCTTCGCCCTGCCGGGCGCGGTCGAGGATATCCCCCGCGGCGCCCTGCGCGCGATCTTCGAGGTGAACCTGTTCGGCACCCATGACCTGACCACGCGGCTGATCCCCCATTTCCGGCAGCGCGGCGGCCGGATCGTCAACATCAGCTCCGTCCTGGGTCTGGTCGGCATTCCCTGGCGCGGTCCCTATGTAGCCACAAAATTCGCGCTGGAAGGGCTAACGGATGTCCTGCGGCTGGAAATGCACGGCACGCCCGTCAAGGTCGTCCTGATCGAGCCCGGCCCGATCACCAGCCGCATCCGCGTGAACGCCATCCCGCATTTCGAACGGTGGGTGAACTGGCAGGCCAGCGCCCGCGCCGACCAGTACCGCGCCACGCTGCTCAAGCGTCTCTACGAGCCTGCGGGCAAGGACCGGTTCGAGCTGCCGCCAAGCGCGGTCAGCGACCGCATCCTGACCGCGCTGACGGCGCCCGACCCTGCCCCGCGCTACTATGTCACGGCTCCGACACGGATTTCGGGCGTCGCGCGGCGGGTTCTGCCAAGCCGCGCTCTGGACTGGTTTGCCCGCCGCAGCTAGGGTCGCGCCCGAAAGGCGGTGTTGCCCATGCAAGACAAACCTCTGCTTATCGTGACCATGCTGTGCATCGGCGTGGTTGTTGCCATCCTGCTGACCGGCATCGGCGGCTTTGCCCGGGGCGGCGAGTTCAACCGCAAGCACGGCAACCGCATGATGCGCTGGCGGCTCTATGCCCAGGCCGCGGCCATCCTGATCCTGCTTCTCTTCGTCTGGTGGAGGGCAAACTGATGGTCGTCCTGAACAAGATCTATACCCGCACCGGCGACAAGGGCGACACGGCCCTGTCGGACGGCAGCCGCGTGGCCAAGCACGATCCGCGGGTCGAGGCCTATGGCACCGTGGACGAGCTGAACGCGACGCTCGGCCTCTGCCGCCTGCATGCGGCAGGGCCGCTGGCCGAGCGGATCGCGGTGATCCAGAACGACCTCTTCGATCTGGGCGCGGACCTGTCGCGGCCCAACATGGCCGCCGACGACCAGGCGGGCTACCCCGTGCTGCGCATCATCGACGCCCAGGTCGACCGGCTGGAGGCCGAGATCGACCAGATGAACGCCGACCTGCAGCCCCTGCGCAGCTTCATCCTGCCCGGCGGCACGCCGCTGGCCGCGCATCTGCACCTGTCGCGCACGGTGGCGCGCCGGGCCGAGCGCCGCGCGACCGAACTGCTGGCCGCGGGCGACGTGAACGGTTCGGCCCTGCGCTATCTGAACCGGCTGTCGGACTGGCTGTTCGTGGCCGGGCGCCTGGCCAATGGCGGCGGGACCGAGGACGTGCTGTGGGTGCCCGGCGCCAGCCGTTAGCGCCCGTCACGCCAGCGGCGCGGCGCAAACGCAACGTTCCGTGACGTTTTTGCCCTGTTATTGAGCGAATTCCCTGTCTAACACTGCGGCTCGACAGATGACGCAACAAAGGGAGAGAGACCGATGAAGGTTCTCGTGCCAGTCAAGCGCGTGATCGACTACAACGTGAAGGCCCGCGTGAAGGCGGACGGATCTGGTGTCGATCTGGCCAACGTAAAGATGTCGATGAACCCCTTCGACGAGATCGCCGTCGAAGAGGCGATCCGTCTGAAGGAAAAGGGCGCCGCGACCGAGATCGTGGTGGTCTCCATCGGCGTCAAGCAGGCGGCCGAGACGCTGCGCACGGCGCTGGCCATGGGCGCGGACCGGGCCATCCTGGTCGTCGCCGCCGATGACGTGCATCAGGACATCGAGCCGCTGGCCGTCGCGCGCCTTCTGAAGGCGATCGTGGATCAGGAGCAGCCGCAGCTGGTCATCGCCGGCAAGCAGGCGATCGACAACGACATGAACGCCACCGGCCAGATGTTGTCGGCGCTGCTGGGCTGGAGCCAGGCGACCTTCGCCTCCAAGCTGGAGATCTCGGGCGATGCGGCCCAGGTCACCCGCGAGGTCGATGGCGGATTGCAGACGATCGAGGTCAAGCTGCCGGCGATCGTCACCGCTGACCTGCGCCTGAACGAGCCGCGCTATGCCAGCCTTCCCAACATCATGAAGGCCAAGAAGAAGCCGCTCGAGGAAAAGACCGCCGCCGATTACGGCGTCGACGTCACGCCGCGCCTGACCGTCGTCAGCACGCGCGAGCCTGAGGGCCGCAAGGCGGGCATCAAGGTCAACTCGGTCGACGAGCTGGTGTCGCAACTGAAAGAAGCGGGGATCGTGTGATGGCTGTTCTGCTGCTTGCCGAAGTCACCAATGGCGAACTGAGCCGCGACGCGACGGCAAAGGCCGTCAGCGCCGCCCAGGCCCTGGGCGAGGTGACCGTCCTCTGCGCCGGCGCGCAGGCCCGCGCGGCCGCCGATGCCGCCGCCACCATCGCCGGCGTCTCCAAGGTTCTTGTGGCCGAGGATGCCCGTTACGGCCACCGCCTGGCCGAGCCGACCGCGGCGCTGATCGTCGGCCTTGCCGGCGACTACAGCCACATCGTCGCCCCCGCGACCACGGATGCCAAGAACGTCATGCCCCGCGTCGCGGCGCTGCTGGACGTGATGGTCATCTCCGAGGTGTCGGCGGTGATCGATGCCGACACCTTCGAGCGGCCGGTCTATGCCGGCAACGCGATCCAGACCGTCAAATCCTCGGACGCGACCAAGGTCATGACCATCCGCATCGCCAGCTTCGACGCGGCGGGCGACGGCGCCGCCGCCCCGGTGGCCGACGCGACCCTGGCCGACGACCCGGCGCTGTCGAAATGGCTGAACGATGAGGTCGCGCAGAGCGACCGCCCCGAGCTGACCTCGGCCGGACGCGTCGTGTCGGGCGGTCGCGCGATCGGCTCCAAGGAGCAGTTCGTGCTGATCGAGCAGCTCGCCGACAAGCTGGGCGCCGCCGTCGGCGCATCGCGCGCGGCGGTCGATTCGGGCTATGCCCCGAACGACTGGCAGGTGGGCCAGACCGGCAAGGTCGTGGCGCCGGACCTGTATGTCGCGGTCGGCATCTCGGGCGCGATCCAGCACCTGGCCGGTATGAAGGACAGCAAGGTCATCGTCGCGATCAACAAGGACGAGGAGGCCCCCATCTTCCAGGTGGCCGACTATGGCCTGGTGGGCGACCTGTTCACCATCGTCCCCGAACTGACCGAAAAACTCTAAGCGCCTCCCGCCACGAAGGACGCCGGAACCGCCCCCCTTGCCGGGGGCGGTTTTGCGTTGCAGCACCCTGCCACCCGCCCTATCGTCCGGGCGATGACAAGCAGGGGATCGGAAATGGCAATTCAATCGGTTGGCGTGATCGGTGCGGGTCAGATGGGCAACGGCATCGCGCATGTCTTTGCCGTTGCAGGCTATGACGTGGTGCTGACCGACATCAGCCAGGAGGCGCTGGACAAGGCCATCTCGCTGATCGACCGCAACCTGGAGCGCCAGGTCGGCCGCGGCAAGATCGCGGCCGAGGCCAAGGCCGCCGCCATGGCCCGCCTGCGCACCACGCTGAAGCTGTCTGACCTGGGCCAGACCGACCTGGTGATCGAAGCCGCGACCGAGCGCGAGACCGTCAAGCAGGCGATCTTCGAGGACCTGCTGCCGCATCTCAAGCCCGAGACGATCCTGACCTCGAACACCTCGTCGATCTCGATCACCCGCCTGGCCAGCCGCACCGACCGCCCCGAGAAATTCATGGGCTTCCACTTCATGAACCCTGTCCCCGTGATGCAGCTGGTCGAGCTGATCCGCGGCATCGCCACCGATGAGGCGACCTACAAGACCCTGCACGAGGTCGTCGAGAAATTGGGCAAGACCTCGGCCACCGCCGAGGATTTCCCGGCCTTCATCGTGAACCGCATCCTGATGCCGATGATCAACGAAGCCGTCTATACGCTCTACGAGGGCGTGGGGTCCGTCAGTTCGATCGACAGCGCGATGAAGCTGGGCACCAACCACCCGATGGGCCCGCTGGAACTGGCCGATTTCATCGGCTTGGACACCTGCCTGGCGATCATGAACGTGCTGCATGACGGGCTGGCCGATACCAAATATCGGCCCTGCCCGCTGTTGACCAAATATGTCGAGGCCGGCTGGCTGGGTCGCAAGACCGGCCGCGGTTTTTACGATTACCGCGGTGAAAGCCCAGTTCCGACGCGCTGAATGTCGCGATCAGACGGTCACGCCGCGGGAAATCGTTCTTGACTGAGCGGATAATCAACAACCCCGACAGGAGAGACCCATGACCAAGAAGATCCTTGCCGCTGCCGTCGCCCTGACGACCCTGACCTCGCTGCCCGCCTTGGCGCAGGACGCCGCCACCTGCGGCACGGTCCGCCTGTCCGATCCGGGTTGGACCGACATCACCGCCACCAACGGCGTCGCCTCGGTCCTGCTGAGCGCGCTGGGCTATCAGCCCGACATCGCCACGCTTTCGGTCCCGGTGGGTTACGAGGCGCTGAAGGGCGCGCAGACCGATGTCTTCCTGGGCAACTGGATGCCCGCGCAGGCGCGCTTCCGCGAGGATCTGGACGCGGCCGGTGGCATCACCGAGCTGACCCGCAACCTGGAGGGCGCCAAGTTCACGCTGGCGGTGAACCCCGCCGGGGTGGAGCAGGGCGTGGCCGATTTCGCCGACCTGGACGCCCATCGCGATGCCTTCGAGGGCAAGATCTATGGCATCGAGCCGGGCGCCCCGGCCAACCAGTCGATCCAGGCGATGATCGACGCCGATGACTTCGGGCTGGGCGACTGGCAACTGGTCGAAAGCGGCGAACAGGCGATGCTGGCGCAGGTCGCGCGCAACAGCGGCACGCCCACCGTCTTCCTGGCCTGGGCGCCCCACCCGATGAACGAGGCGATCGACATCACCTACCTCTCGGGTGGCGATGCGCAGTTCGGCCCCGATTACGGCGGTGCGACCGTCCACACGCTGGCCCGCGCCGAATGGGCCGAAACCTGCCCGAACGCCGCGCGCCTGTTCAGCCAGCTGGTCTTCGACGTGCCGATGGAAAACCAGCTGATGGGCAAGATCCTGGATGACGGGATGGCGGCCGAGGATGCGGCCCGCGACTGGATCGCCGCCAATCCGCAGGCGATCGAGCCCTGGCTGGAGGGCGTGACGACGCTGGACGGGCAGCCTGGCCTGGATGCGGTGCAGTCGGCGGTCCAAGGCTGAAGATGCGGCCCAATATCCTGATCCTCATGGCCGATCAGCTGTCGGGGGTGCTTTTCCCCGACGGTCCGGCCGATTTCCTGCACGCGCCGAACCTGAAACGGCTGGCCGAACGCTCGGCCCGGTTCGCCAACACCTACACGGGCAGCCCGCTCTGTGCGCCCGGCCGGGCCAGCTTCATGTCGGGCCAGCTGCCGCGCCGCACCCGCGTCTATGACAATGCGGCGGAATTCGCGTCGGACATCCCGACCTATGCACATCACCTGCGCCGGGCGGGGTGGCACACCTGCCTGTCGGGCAAGATGCATTTCGTCGGCCCCGACCAGCTGCACGGGTTCGAGGAGCGGCTGACCACCGACATCTATCCCGCCGATTTCGGCTGGACCCCGGACTATCGCAAGCCGGGCGAGCGGATCGACTGGTGGTATCACAACCTCGGCTCGGTCACCGGCGCGGGCGTGGCCGAGATCACCAACCAGCTGGAATATGACGACGAGGTCGCCTATCACGCCTGCCGCAAGCTGTACGACCTGGCGCGCGGCAAGGACGACCGGCCCTGGTGCCTGACGGTCAGCTTCACCCATCCGCACGACCCCTTCGTGGCGCGGCGCAAGCACTGGGACCTGTATGACGGCATCCCGGAACTGGAACCGCCCGCGACCATCCCCTACGGGGAGATGGACCCGCATTCGCAGCGCCTGATGGAGGCCTGCGACTGGCGCGGGCTGGAGATCACCGACGACCATATCCGCCGCGCGCGGCAGGGCTATTTCGCCAATATCAGCTATGTCGACGACAAGATCGGAGAGATCTTGGACGTGCTGGAGGCGACGCGCCAGCAGGACACGATCATCCTGTTCCTGTCCGACCACGGGGAAATGCTGGGCGAGCGTGGCCTGTGGTTCAAGATGAACTTCTTTGAAGGCTCGGCCCGCGTGCCGCTGATGATCTCGGCCCCCGGCATGGCACCGGGGCGGGTCGATCAACCGGTCAGCACCATCGACGTGCTGCCGACGCTCTGCGATCTGGCCGGCCTGCCGATGGACGAGATCGCACCATGGACCGACGGCGTGTCGCTGGCGCAGGCCGGGCACCGCGGCCCGGTTCCGATGGAATACGCGGCCGAGGGCAGCATCACGCCGCTGGTCGCGCTGCGCGACGGGCGCTGGAAATACGTCGCCTGCCGCGCCGACCCCGAGATGCTGTTCGACCTGGACAGCGACCCGGACGAGCGGGTGAACCTTGCCGGCGATCCGGCCCATGCCGGCACGCTGGAACGGCTGCGGGCGCAGGCGGCGGATCGGTGGGATCTGGCCGCCTATGATGCCGAGGTGCGCCAGTCGCAGGCGCGGCGCTGGATCGTCTACGAGGCGTTGCGCAACGGCGCCTACTACCCCTGGGACCACCAGCCGCTGCAGCGGGCGTCGGAACGCTACATGCGCAACCACATGGACCTGAACGTGCTGGAGGACAACCAGCGCTTTCCCCGGGGCGAATGAGGCGACGGGGCCGGTTTGTGCCGGCCCCGCGCAAGGATCAGGCGTCGACCTTGTCGCCGCGCTTTTCCATGAACTGGTCGAACTCGGCCTTGTCCTTGGCCTCGCGCAGCTTGGCCAGAAAGTCCATGAACTCGCGGTGCTCATCCTCCAGGCGCTTCAGCGTCTGCTCGCGATAGGCGTCGAAGGCCGTGTTGCCGGTGGACTGCGCCACGTGACGCGGGGAATAGCTGCGTTTGCTGCATCCGAACATGCGTTTGCTCCAGATCATGTAGAACAGAAGGGCCAGGCCCACCGGCCAGAAGGCGATGAAGCCCAGGACCATGGCGGCGATCCAGGCCAGACGTCCGCGCTGGTCCAGCCAGTCGCGCCCGCGGGCCAGAACCTCGCCGAGACGCGGGCCTACGGGGGCTGGGCGAATCAGCTCAGGGGCAGTGTTCATCTGGTGTCTCCCAATGTTAATGTTAATCACATTTACATAAATGGGCAGGACACGGCCCCCTTCAAGAGCGCCATTGCAAAAATTCAGTCGGTGATCAGCCCCAGCCCGCGCAGATAGATGATCGCACCGCTTTCCAGCATCTCGGACGGGCCGACGGGGCTGCGGCAGCCCGGCTTGCCGCGGCTGAACAGTTCGACCACGCCATGGCTCAGCGCCCAGATGTGGTTGGCCACCATGCGCGATGGCGGGCGGCTTTCGGGCGGCAGGCGTGCCGCCAGCGCCTCGGCCCCGGCAACCAGCACGCCCTGCGCACGACCCGAGGCAGTCGCAAGGTCGGTATTTCCAGCGATCGAGATCCCGGATTCGAACATGGCCATGTAGTAGCCGGGCCGGTCCGACGCGAAGTCCAGATAAGCCTGCCCCATCCGCAGGAAGGCCGACAGCGGCCGGGGGCGGCCCCCGTCGAAGGCCGTTTCCAGCCGGGCGGCGAATTCGACAAAGCCCTGGCGTGCCACCTCTTCCAGCAGGTCGTCACGGCCCTTGAAGTGCCGATAGGGCGCCGCGGCCGAGACGCCGGCGCGCCGCGCGGCCTCGGTCAGGGTAAAGGCCTGCGGCCCCTGTTCCTCGATCAGCGCGGCCGTGGCCTCGACCAGCGCCTGACGCAGGTTGCCGTGGTGATAGGACTTGCGCTCGGGCACTACATGCCTTCGCCGAAGAAGTCCCCGACAAGGGCCTCCAGCGCGTCGGCCAGGGCCGCGGCTTGGGGGCCGGTCGTGGTGACCCGGATCTGGCTGCCGCGCGGGGCGGTCAGCATCAGCAGGCCCATGATGGAATCGCCCGACACGGACATGCCGTCCTTTTCGACCTGGGCCTGGGCGTCGAAACGCTCGACCACGTCGACGAATTTCGCGCTGGCGCGGGCGTGCAGGCCCTTGACGTTGATGATCGACAGATCGCGCGTCACCGCCCCGCTCATCGCGCGCGGCTTTCGCGATCCAGGACGGCCTCGACCGGCACATTGTAGGAGTTGATGTACTTGCGCCCCGCCTCCTTGGCAAAGCCCACCGCGTCGCGGACCGACAGGTGCCGCGACTTGGCCAGCTTGACCAGCATCGGCAGGTTGGCGCCATAAAGGATGGTCCGGTCCTGCACCGCGCAGGCCGGCAGCGACAGGTTCGACGGCGAGCCGCCGAACAGGTCGGTCACCAGCACCACCCCGTCGCCCAGATCGACCGCATCCGCGGCCGCCTTGATTTCCGCGGTCTTGGCCGCGCGGTCGTGATCATCCTCGATCGCGACGGCAGCGATTCCCACCTGCGGGCCCACGACATGTTCGACAGCGGACAGGTATTCCCGCGCCAAGCCGCCATGCGCTACGATGACTATTCCGATCAACGCGTTCCACCAAGTCCAAAAGCCCGCATCGTCATGACGCCTGCCTCTGCGCCGGTCGTGCCTCGCCCGTGGGCGATGCATCCCCGCCAGAATGCAGCGCCGTGCTCCGACGCTCGAGTTCCCTATGTCTTATTGACACCGGCCAGCCAGCATCCGCAAGCGCAACGGCCATCTTTTCCACCAAAGTGACGGAACGGTGTTGCCCTCCGGTACAGCCAAAGCCGATGGCCAGATGCGACTTCCCCTCCTCCATATGGGCGGGCAGCAGGAACTCGACAAGATCGCGGGTCTTGTCGAGGAAGTCGGCGAATCGCGGGTCGGCGCTCACATGGGCCTGGACCGCCGCGTCGCGCCCGTCCAGCGGCCGCAGGTGGGGCTCCCAATGCGGGTTCGCCAGAAACCGGCAGTCGAACATCAGGTCCAGCCCGCGCGGCACGCCGCGCTTGTAGCTGAAGGAATGCAGCGACACCGTCAGCCGGTGATCCGGCCGCAGGTCGAAGACGCGGGTCAGTTCCGCCTTGAGGTCGTGGGGCGACAATTCGGTCGTGTCGATCAGCACATCCGCGCGCACCCGGACTGGGGCCAGCAGGTCCGCCTCGGCCTGCACGCCCGCCATCGGCTCCTGGTCGGGCGTCAGCGGATGGCGGCGACGCGTCTCGTTGTAGCGGCGCACCAGCACATCGGCGCTGCAGTCCAGGAACAGCACCTCGGGCGCGTATTCCGGGGCGCGGGTCAGCCGGTCGATCAGCTCGATCAGGTTCGAGGCCGAGAAATCCCGGTTGCGCACATCCAGCCCCAAGGCCAGCGGCATCGGTCGCGCAGGGCCATCCAGCAGGCGCGGGATCAGCGACAGCGGCAGGTTGTCGATGGCTTCATAACCCAGGTCCTCCAGCACATTGATCGCCGTGGACCGGCCCGCGCCGGATGGGCCCGTGACCAGCACCAGCCGCTGGACGCCCCGGGCGGCGTCACCTTCTGCCTTGGCGGGATGGGGCATGCGACCTCCTTGTTTCCGACGACGGACGGGCGGCTAGGCCAGGCGATGTCCCAGCATCATCTGCCGCAGCGCAGCGTAAAGATGCGGCCGATAGGGACCCAGCACAAGCGAAACCCGGACCCCCAGCCATTCCTGATGCCGCAGCTGTGGCAGCCGGTCCGCTTCGGCCTGCCCCAAGTCGCAGGCCCAGGCCACCGGCACGGGCGGCGACGCCGCCGCCGACAGGATGCCGACGCCCCGCGCCTCGATCCGCCCCAGCAGCGGCAGGGGCGCCGAGGCCACCAGACGCCCCGCCGACAGGCGCAGGTCCGTGCGGTCATCGGCGACCAGCGCGGCCCCCACCGCCATCAGCTCCAGCGCCAGGCTGGACTTGCCGCTGCCCGAGGGACCCAGGATCATCAATCCCTGCCCCTCCAGCGCGATCGTCGTGGCATGCAGCTGGATCATGCGAATCACCTCCCCCTCATCCTGCCTCAGAAGGACTTAATTTTCTCTCCATGCCCGCCGGGCCCGACGCACAAATTGGCCTGATTGCGATAACATTCAACGTTAGCGCTAACTGTTTGCGCTGTCTTGTTTCCGGCCCGAACGCCCGTGTTATAGCCGATCCAGTGCCGAATGAACGGGCAGCCGCCCCACCCCAGCCACGGAGCCACCGACAATGACGACGCGTGTAAACCCCAACTGCCGACTTGAGGATCAGGGAATCGAGGGGCTGGGACGGGTTTATTACAACCTGCTGGAGCCGGCCCTGATGACCGAGGCGGTGGCCCGCGGCGAAGGCCAGCTGGGCCTGGGCGGCAGCTTCCTCGTCTCGACCGGCGCCCATACCGGCCGCTCGCCCAAGGACAAGTTCGTGGTCCGCACCCCGTCGGTCGAGGACGCGATCTGGTGGGACAACAACAAGCCGATGGCGCCCGAGGCCTTTGACCGCCTGCATGCCGATATGCTGGCGCATATGAAGGGCGGCGACTACTTCGTGCAGGACCTGTTCGGCGGCGCCGATGCCGACAACCGCCTCGACGTGCGCGTGGTCACCGAACTGGCCTGGCACGGCCTCTTCATCCGCCACCTGCTGCGCCGCCCCGCGGCCGAGGAACTGGCGTCCTTCGCGCCCGAATTCACGATCATCAACTGCCCGTCCTTCAAGGCCGATCCCGAACGCCACGGCTGCCGCTCGGAAACCGTGATCGCGATGAACTTCGACAAGAAGCTGATCCTGATCGCCAACACCGCCTATGCGGGCGAGAACAAGAAATCCGTCTTCACGCTGCTGAACTACCTGCTGCCCGAAAAGGGCATCATGCCCATGCATTGCAGCGCCAACCATGCGCCCGGCAATCCCGACGACAGCGCGGTCTTCTTCGGCCTCTCGGGCACCGGCAAGACGACCCTGTCGGCCGATCCCTCGCGCGTCCTGATTGGTGACGACGAACACGGCTGGTCCGACACCGGCATCTTCAACTTCGAGGGCGGCTGCTACGCCAAGACGATCAACCTTTCGGCCCAGGCCGAGCCCGAGATCCACGCCACCACCTCGCGCTTCGGCACCGTGATCGAGAACATGGTCTTCGACGCCGACAGCCTGGAACTCGACTTCGAGGACAACTCGATCACCGACAACATGCGCTGCGCCTATCCGCTGGAGGCGATCTCGAACGCCTCGCCCACCAGCCTCGGCGGCCACCCGAAAAACGTGATCATGCTGACCTGCGACGCCTATGGCGTGCTGCCGCCGATCGCGCGGCTGACCCCGGCGCAGGCCATGTACCACTTCCTCTCTGGCTTCACCTCCAAGACCCCGGGCACCGAAGTCGGTGTCAGCGAACCGACCCCGACCTTCTCGACCTGCTTCGGCGCCCCCTTCATGCCGCGCCGCCCCGAGGTCTATGGCAAGCTCCTGCAGGAAAAGATCGCCCAGCACGGCGCCAGCTGCTGGCTGGTCAACACCGGCTGGACCGGGGGGGCCTTCGGCACCGGCCGCCGCATGCCGATCGCCGCGACCCGCGCGCTTCTGGCCGCGGCGCTGGACGGCAGCCTGAACGACGTCCAGTTCCGCCGCGACCCGAACTTCGGCTTCGACGTCCCGGTCAGCGTGCCGGGGGTCGAGGACAAGCTGCTGGACCCGCGCCAGACCTGGGCCGACCCTGCCGCCTATGACGCGCAGGCCCGCAAGCTGGTCCAGATGTTCTGCGACAACTTCGCGCAATACGAAAACGCCATCGACGACGAGGTCCGCGCCGCCGCCATCGGCTGATCGGAACCGCGCCTCAACCAAAAAAGGCCGCGCAACCTGCGCGGCCTTTTCCTGTCTTGCCGGGCGGCCCTCAGGCAACCCGTCCACCAGCCGCTCAGCCGATGCGCCCGCCGCCCTGCCTGGTGATCGCCACGACCGACGGCCGGGTCGGCATGTCGTCGCGGAAATCCGGCCAGCGCGTGGACAGGTCCTCGTAATAGGACGGCCGCCCGAACTCCTCCCAGTCGTCGCCGCCATCGCCAGGATGCTGGACCGCCACGAAGAAGGTCGCCATGTCGGGCGTCATGCAGGGCCCGCACATCTCGGCCCCCACCGGCACCCGATAGAACAGCCGCGAGGTGCCGCGCGCCTCGCCTTCCGTGTCCAGCGCCCAGAGCCCGTCCGTGCGCCCGGTCTCGGAGGGCGAATTGCCGTCGGTCGAGATCCACAGCCGCCCATCCGCATCCACGGCGCAGTTGTCGGGCATCCCGAACCAGCCGTTCTCGGTCGTCGCGGTCGAGAAGGTCGCCCCCACCTCGGCAATCGACGGATCGCCGCACTTCACCAGGATCTCCCAGGTGCCGCGCGTGGCGGCCAGATCGCCGCCCTCCTCGATGATCTCGATGATATGGCCAAAGGCGTTCTCGGTGCGGGGATTGGCGGCATTGGCCTCCTCCCGCTTGGTGTTGTTGGTCAGCATGACATAGACATGGCCGTTCTCGGGGTTCGGCTCCACGTCCTCGGGGCGGTCCATGGGCGTGGCGCCCAGCAGGTCGGCGGCGCGCCGCGCCTCGATCACCACGTCGGCCTGGCTGGCAAAGCCGTTCCCGGCCGTCAGCGGCCCCTCGCCCTGGACCAGCGGCAGCCATTCCATGCCGCCCCCCTCGTCAAAGCGCGCCACATACAGCGTGCCCTCGTCCAGCAGGTCCATGTTCGCCGCCCGGTCGTCGGGATTGTAGCGCCCGGCCGTCACGAACTTGTAGACATAGTCGAACCGCTCGTCGTCGCCCAGGTAGAAGACGACGCGCCCGTCCTTGGACAGCGCGCTCTCCGCGCCCTCGTGCTTGAAGCGACCCAAGGCGGTGCGCTTCTTGGGGACCGCGTTCGGGTCCATCGGATCGACCTCGACCACCCAGCCGAAACGGTTCGGCTCGTTCGGCTCCTGCCCCAGGTCAAAGCGGCCGTGAAAGCGGCCCCAGTCGTAATTGCCGCCCGGCACGCCCAGACGCTCGTAATTGGCGGCCTCGGCATGGCCCTGCGGCAGCTCGCCCAGGAAATAGCCGTGAAAGTTCTCCTCGGCCATGATGTAGGTGCCCCAGGGCGTCACGCCCCCGGCGCAGTTGTTGATCGTGCCCAGCACCTCGCGCCCCGACGGGTCCGCGTTGGTCTGCAGGCGCGCATGGCCGGCGGCGGGACCGGTCAGCTGCATCGGGGTCTTGGCGGTGATGCGGCGGTTCATCCTGCCCTCGGGCAGGGCGCGCCACTTGCCGTTCTCGCGGCGGATCTCGATGATCGTGCCGCCATGCGCGGCCATCTCGACGTTCACGCGCGCCTCGGTCGCCGGGGCCACCACGACCTCGCCCGCCTCGATGGTGACGATGCCGGGGAACATCAGCTCCTCGTTGGTGTATTCGTGGTTCACCACCAGCAGGCCGTGATCCTCGGCGCCCTCCAGCGGGACAAACCCCACATAGTCGTTGTTATAGCCAAACTGCTTTTCCTGCGCGGCCTCGGACTGGTTCGCGGGGTCGAACTCGGGCGCGCCGGCCAGAACCTTGTCGCCCCAGCGGATCAGCACATCGGCGTCATAACCCTCGGCCACGTGATGGTCGGCATCGACGCCGGCGGTGACCTCGGGAAAATCAAAGGCCGATCCCTCGACCCGGCCCTTCACCTGCGCGGCATCCGCCGACATCAGCGCCATCGGGCTGACCGTGGCGGAAATGGCGGTCACCGCCATCGCGCCGCGCATGAAGCCGCGGCGCGAAAAACGCACGGCGATGATCTCGCCCATGGTCTGGTTGCGGGTCGGGTTCAGGCCGGGGCCGTCGGCCCGCTCAAGCTGGCTGTTCCGGAAAATGCCGCGAACCGGCTGGAAGTCGTCCATGACGCGCTCCTTGCTGATGGGATGCCCCGCCTGTCGGGCGGGGCTTCAGCGCGGCTTAGACCTTCTTCATGGCAGGGCCATCACAGCCCCGCGACGGTTCCGTGACAACCTGCGGGCGAAGTCACAGCCCCAGGCAGTGCCGCATGATCGCCTTCTGCGCGTGCAGCCGGTTCTCGGCCTCGTCAAAGATCACCGAATGCGGACCGTCCATCACCTCGCTGGTGACCTCGTCGTCGCGATGCGCGGGCAGGCAATGCATGAACAGCGCGTCAGGCCGGGCCTTCGCCATCAGCGCGTCGTTCACCTGGTATCCGCGCAACTGGTTGTGGCGCCGCTCCTTGGCCGATTGCGGATCATGCATGCTGACCCAGGTGTCGGTCACGACCAGGTCGGCGCCCACCACCGCCTTGTGCGGATCGCGCTCGATGGTGATCGGGCGCCCTTGCGCCGCGGCATAATCAAGGCAGGCGCGTTCCGGGTCCAGCGGCGGCGGCCCGGTAAAGGTCAGGTCGAACCCGAACTGCCCCGCCGCATGGGCAAAGCTTGCAAAGACATTGTTGCCGTCGCCCGACCAGACGACCTTCTTGTCGCCGATGGGACCGCGATGTTCCTCAAAGGTCATCACGTCGGCCATGATCTGGCAGGGATGGGTGCGGTTGGTCAGCCCGTTGATGACCGGCACGGTGGCATGCTCGGCCATCTCCAGCAGCGTCGCCTCCTCGAAGGTGCGGATCATGATCAGGTCGACATAGCGCGACAGCACGCGGGCGGTGTCGGCGATCGTCTCGCCATGGCCCAGCTGCATCTCGGATCCGGACAGGATCATCGTCTGCCCGCCCATCTGGCGCACGCCCACGTCAAAGCTGACGCGCGTCCGGGTCGAGGGCTTTTCAAAGATCAGCGCCACCATGCGCCCTGCCAGCGGCTGTTCGTCATCGGGCGTGCCCTTGGGGCGGTCGTTGCGGGCGGTCTTCATGGCGCGGGCCATGTCGATGATCGACCTCAGCGCCTCGCGGTCGGTGGTGTGGATATCCAGGAAATGGGTCATCTGTCTGTCTTTCGGCGATATCGGCCAAGCAAGCCTGCTTGCCACGGCGGGGTCAAGGGGGCGCAGCCTCCCTTCGCGGTTCTGGGCAGAAAGGATGCAGTTATCGTCGGCGCGTCATCACCCGGACCGGCCGGCCCGCCCCGTCGGGCAGGATCCGCTCGCCTGAAAATCCCGCCTTCTCATAGGCCCGGATCGCGCGCAGGTTCCCCGGATCGGGATCGATCGCCAGAACCGGGGCCCGCGCCAGCAGCAGGTCGCCCAGCGCGCGCAGCCACTCCCCGCCCCGGCCCATCCCCTCGGGCGCGCCAAAGACGTCGATCGCGATGGCATCGGCAGGCAGGTCCGCAAAATGCGGCGCCGGCCAGTGATGCGCGGGATAATGCTGCGCATATCCCAGCGGCACCTCCCCCTCCATCGCGATCAGCTGCGTCATCGCAGCCTCGTCCAGATCCTCGCGCAGCAGGCCCAGCTGATGCCGGGGGTCCGGCCACCAGCGGGCGACCTCGGGCCGCGCCAGCCAGCCGGCCAGCATCGGCAGGTCCCCCGCCGTGACGGGCCGGAACCCGATCTCAGGCGGCAAGGCTGGCCGCCGCCCGGTCCAGCCGCGCCACCGCCTCGGCGATCTCCTCATCGGCGATGTTCAGCGGCGGCAGCAGCCGCAGCGTGTCATCCGCCGCGGGCACGGTCAGGACCCGCTGGGCATAGCCCGCCTTGACCAGATCCGCAGGCGCCACGCGGCATTTCAGCCCCAGCATCAGCCCCTGCCCGCGGACGCCCTCAAAGACCTGCGGATGGGCCGCGACCAGCCCCTCCAGCTTCTGGCGGAACAGCGCGCCCTTGCGGTTCACCTCGGCCAGGAACGCCGGATCGGCCACGATCTCCATCACCCGCGCGCCCACCGCGCAGGCCAGCGGATTGCCGCCATAGGTCGACCCATGCGTACCCGCCACCATGCCCGCCGCGGCGGCTTCGGTGGCCAGCACCGCGCCCAGCGGAAAGCCCCCGCCGATGCCCTTGGCGACCATCATGATGTCGGGCGTGATCCCCGCGTATTCATGTGCGAACAGCCGCCCCGTCCGGCCCATGCCGCATTGCACCTCGTCCAGCACCAGCAGCGCGCCGGTCCGGTCGCACAGCTCGCGCAGCCCCTGCAGGCAGACATCGGGCAGCGGGCGGATGCCCCCCTCGCCCTGCACCGGCTCGACCAGGATCGCGGCGGTGCGCTCGCTGACGGCCGCCTTCAGCGCCTCGTGATCGCCAAAGGGCAGCACGCGGAACCCCGGCATCAGCGGGCCGAATCCCTTGACCATCTTCTCGGCCCCGGATGCCGCGATGGCCCCGGTCGACCGCCCGTGAAAGGCGCCCTCGAAGGTCAGGATCTCGATCCGCTCGGGGTCGCCTGCATGGTGCCAATGCTTGCGGATCATCTTGATCGCCAGTTCGGCCGCCTCAGTGCCCGAATTGGTAAAGAACACCGTGTCGGCAAAGGTGGCATCGACCAGCAGATCGGCCAGCCGCTCCTGCTCGGGGATCTGGTACAGGTTCGACACATGCCAGATGCGCTCCGCCTGCGCCGTCAGCGCGGCCACCAGATCGGGATTGGCATGTCCCAGCACATTGACCGCGATGCCCGCGCCCAGGTCCAGGTATCGCGTTCCGTCGGCGGTCAGGGCCCAGGCCCCCTCGCCACGTTCAAAGGCCAGGGGTGCGCGATTATAGGTCGGCAGGACGTGCGAAATCATGGCGGATTCCCCGAAATGTCAGAACAGGATGTGAAGGGCGGGCAGGATCGGACGGTGACGGAACGTCAACGTCGGGGACGGGCACGAAGGGCGGTCCGGGCGATCATGCCCAACGCCATAGCGCCAACGCCCCCTTGGCGCAATCACGCTTTCATCCGATAGCCGGTTTTCAGCCAGCGCAGCGCCAGCGCCAGGACCAGCACGACCACCGCCCCGCAGATCAGGAAACCGCGCAGCGGCGGCGCGTCGCTGACCCCGGTGACGCCGTATCGCGCCCCGTCGATCAGGTAAAAGACCGGGTTCCAGTGCGACAGCGTGTTGAAGGGCTCGGGCAGCGCATCGACCGAATAGAAGGTGCCCGACAGGAAACTCAGCGGCGTGATGATGAAATTGGTGATCGCCGCCATCTGGTCGAACTTCTGCGCCATGATCCCGGCCAGAATCCCCAGCCCCCCCATCAGCAGCGCCGCCAGCAGCACGAATCCCAGCGCCCACAGCGGATGGACGATGCCGCGCCCGGTCACCAGCACCATCCCGGTGCCGATCACCGTGGCCACCAGCCCCGCCCGCACCACCGACCCGCTCAGGTAACCGGCCAGCAATTCGCCCCCCGACAGGGGCGGCATCAGCGTGTCGACGATATTGCCCTGCACCTTGGCCGCGGTGATGGAACTGGACGTATTGGCAAAGGCGTTCTGGATCACCGTCATCATCAGGATGCCCGGGCCCAGGAAGACCAGGTAGGGCAGGCCCATGATCTCGCCCCGTCCCTGGCCCAGCGCCAGCGCGAAAACCACCACGAACAGGCCCGCCGTCATCAGCGGCGCAAAAATCGTCTGCTGCCACACCGCCATGAAGCGCATGACCTCGCGCGTGGCCAGGGTCCGCAGTCCCAGCCAGTTGACGCGGCCAAAGCGGCGCACGCCCATGGGCCGGTCCGGGACCCTCTCTGCGGGGGCGGGTTCGGCGATCGTCCGGAAGGTCATCTGGCGGTCCTTGAATTTCTGCGCTTCGGCGGCTAAATCTCGGCATCCCGTTTCTGACGGGACCAATCGAAGGTTTCAAGATGGGGCGGCAGGTCAGACCCGCCCGGAAAGGCAGCCATGTCCTGGACGGATGAACGTGTCGAGACGCTGAAGCGCATGTGGTCCGAGGGTCAGTCGGCCAGCGCCATCGCCAAGGAACTGGGCGGGGTGACCCGCAACGCGGTCATCGGCAAGGTCCACCGCCTGGGCCTGTCGAACCGCAACGACGAGGTCGAGGCCGCACCCGCGCCCCAGCCCGCCCCCGAACCCGTGGCCGAGAAGAAGGCCCCCAAGCCCGCGCCCCAGCCGGCCGCGGCCAGCGCCGCCCCCGCGCCCCAGCCCGCCGAACGCCTGCCCGAGCCCGAGCCGATCGAGCCCGCCGCCGTGCAGCCGACCTTCACCCCCGTCCCGCGTCGCCCGATCGTGCCCGCGGGCCAGCCCCTGCCGCCGCAGCCCTCGGCCAACGAGATCTCGCCCGAGGCGCTGGCCTCGGTCCGCGAGGTCGAAAAGCGCGCCCGCAAGCTGACCCTGATGGAACTGACCGAGCGGACCTGCAAATGGCCCATCGGCGACCCGGCCACCGACAAGTTCTGGTTCTGCGGCCTGCCTTCGGTCGCGGGCAAACCCTATTGCGAGGCGCATGTCGGCGTCGCCTTCCAACCGATGAGCTCGCGCCGCGACCGTCGTCGCTGACCTTTTCGCCAGACCAGCCTCCGGGCATGACAAAGACCGCCCCTTCGGGCGGCCTTTCGCGTCCTCGGGGCCGGTGCCCGGCGTCACCGCCGGTTGCCGGGGAACCACATCCCCATCCAGGCATCGGTCCAGGCCTTCTGCCATTCCTGCATCATCTGGGTCTGGGTCTTGTTCATCTCGGACATCATCTGTCCGCGCGCCGCGCCGGTCATGCTGTTGGCAGCCGACCGCCAGGCGCTCATCCATGGGTTCTTCATGTCATTCTCGCTTTCGGGGTGAGGGGAATTCCGGACACAACCCTCATGGGCGGCCAGGGTTCCGCCCGCGGCCCGTCCCGCCCCTTGCCGCATCCCTTGACGATCCGTTAACAGAGGGGCCGCAAGCGGTGTACGCGCGGTGTACGCCCCGTGCCTCCCCGGTGCCCGCCCCGTGCGCCCCCCTTCGGCCAGCCTTTGCTGGCCCCGACCCCGCCCCAGTCGCCGACCGTTGCGCGCACCGGCCCTGCAACGCGCGCCAGACTTTCCAACCCCGCGCAACAGGGCTAGAGATGCGCGACCCCGAAAGGACGCATGCCATGGCCCGCCACCTCATCACCTCCGCCCTGCCCTATATCAACGGCATCAAGCATCTGGGGAACCTCGTCGGTTCCCAGCTGCCGGCCGACCTTTATGCGCGCTATCTGCGGGCGCGGGGCCACGAGGTGATGTTCATCTGCGCGACCGACGAACACGGCACCCCCGCCGAACTGGCCGCCGCCAAGACGGGCGAGGCCGTGGCCGATTACTGCGCCCGGATGCATGCCGAACAGGCGCGCCTGGCCCAGGGCTTCGGCCTCTCCTTCGACCATTACGGCCGCTCCTCCAGCGACCGCAACCGCACCCTGACCCAGCATTTCGCAGGCCGCCTGGCCGATCAGGGCTATATCCGCGAGGTCGTTGAAAAGCAGGTCTATTCCCATGCCGATGGCCGTTTCCTGCCCGACCGCTACATCGAGGGCACCTGCCCCAATTGCGGCTATGACAAGGCCCGCGGCGACCAGTGCGAGAACTGCACGAAACAGCTGGACCCGACCGACCTGATCGACCCGCGCAGCGCCATTTCCGGCTCGACCGACCTTGAGGTGCGCGAGACCAAGCACCTCTACCTGCGCCAGTCCGAGCTCAAGGACGAGATCGCCGCCTGGATCGACGCCAAGGCCGACTGGCCGATCCTGACCACATCCATCGCCCGCAAATGGCTGAACGACGGTGACGGGCTGCAGGACCGCGGCATCACCCGCGACCTGGACTGGGGCGTGCCTGTGAAACGCGGCGATGCCCCCTGGCCGGGGATGGAGGGCAAGGTCTTCTACGTCTGGTTCGACGCGCCCATCGAATATATCGCGGCCACCGCCGAATGGGCCGACGCGGGCGGTCTGGACGAGGCCGCCTGGCGCCGCTGGTGGCGCCTGGACGAAGGCGCCGGGGACGTGACCTATACCCAGTTCATGGGCAAGGACAATGTGCCCTTCCATACCCTGTCCTTCCCCGCGACCCTGATCGGCTCGGGCGAGCCGTGGAAGATGGTCGACTACATCAAGTCCTTCAACTACCTGAATTATCAGGGCGGACAGTTCAGCACGTCGCAGGGCCGCGGCGTCTTCATGGACCACGCGCTGGACATCCTGCCGGCCGACTACTGGCGCTGGTGGCTCTTGTCCCACGCCCCCGAATCCGGCGACAGCGAGTTCACCTGGGAGAATTTCCAGCAATCGGTGAACAAGGACCTGGCCGATGTGCTGGGCAACTTCGTCAGCCGCATCACCAAGTTCTGCCGCAGCAAGTTCGGCGAGGTCGTCCCCGACGCCCCCGCCTACGGCCCCGAGGAACAGGCCCTGACCGAGGCACTGACCACCCGCATCCGCGCCTATGAAGGCAACATGGAGGCGATGGAAGTCCGCAAGGCCGCCTCCGAACTGCGCGCCATCTGGGTCCTGGGCAACGAATACCTGCAATCCGCCGCACCCTGGACGGTCTTCAAGACCGACCCGGAGCGCGCGGCCATGCAGGTGCGCATGGGCCTGAACCTGGTCCGCCTCTATGCCATCCTTTCGGCGCCCTTCATCCCCTTCGCCTCGCGCACCATGCTGGAGGCGATGGCCGTGACCGACGCGCCTTGGCCCGCGGATGTCGCCGCGGCCCTGTCCGCCCTGTCCGCAGGCCACGCCTTCGCCGTCCCCGAAGTTCTCTTCGCCAAGATCGACGACGACAGCCGGACCGCATGGGAAGAGCGCTTCAGCGGCACCCGCGCCTGAAGCCCATCGGGGACGGCGGCCCCTCTTGCCGCCCCCGTTCGCCGGCGCCATGGCCGGCACGTGACCCAGGCAAGTGGCTTTCCCCTCTGGCTGCGGACCCCAGGTACCTCGCGCCCGTCGCCGGATCGGCCGGTGGACTTTCCCCCCTCGGCCGGGTTTAGTCGGGCCGACAAGGAAAGACGGAGACGCGGATGACCCATTGCATCCTGATCGGAGCCCCCGTGGACGAGGGGCAGCGCCGTCCCGGCTGCCTGATGGGGCCCGCGGCCTATCGCACGGCGGGCATTGCCGGCACGCTCAGCACGCTTGGCCACAGCGTCGAGGATCGCGGCGATGTCACCCCCGCCCACTTGGGCCAGCACGCCTGCGACAACCCGGCTGTCCACCACCTGCCCGAAACCATCGCCTGGACCGAGGCCCTGTCCGAGGCGACCCAGGCCGCGCTGCCCCATGGCCTGCCGATCATCATGGGCGGGGATCATTCGCTCGCCTTGGGCACGGTGGCCGGCGTCGCCCGCCATGCCGCACGCATCGGCCGGCCGCAATTCGTGATCTGGCTGGACGCGCACAGCGACTTCCACACGGTGGCCTCGACCACCTCGGGCAACCTGCATGGAACGCCCATGGCCTATGCCAGCGGACTGCCGGGCTTTGACCCCTTCCCGCCCTTCCCCGCCCCGATCCCGGGGGAGAACATCTGCATGTTCGGCATCCGCAGCGTCGATCCCGCCGAACTGGCCGCGATGCAGCCGACCGAGATCACCGTGAACGACATGCGGGTGCTGGACGAACAGGGCATCGTCGCGCCGCTGCGGGCCTTCCTGGACCGGGTGCGGGCCGCAGACGGGCTGCTGCATGTCAGCCTGGACGTCGATTTCCTCGACCCCTCGATCGCGCCCGCGGTGGGCACCACCGTTCCCGGCGGCGCCACCTTCCGCGAGGCGCATCTGGTCATGGAACTGCTGCACGAATCGGGTCTGGTCACATCGCTCGATCTGGTCGAGTTGAACCCGTTCCTGGACGAACGCGGCCGGACGGCCAAGCTGATGGTGGACCTGGTGGGCAGCCTCATGGGCCGAAAGGTCTTTGACCGCCCGACCCGCAGCTACGGCTGACGGGCGCCAGGCACCGACGCCCGTCTTCTTCTGGGAATTAACCCCGCGGGGGTCCGGGGGCGCAAAGCCCCCGGCACCGTTTTCACCAGAGCTTTGCCTCGCGGGCGTAATACCGCCGGCATGCCGCCTTGACGAATGCCTCGGGCGCCAGCCCCGGCACACCCTCGTCCTTCTCGACTCCCGCCGCCATCAGCAGGGCGGTGGCGTTCTCATCCGCGCCGATCGCCTTCATATGCGCGAATGCGTCCGAGACGAAATCGATGGCCGGCTTGTACTTGGACAGCTTGGCCGCGTCCTCGGCCGAGATCACCAGCGCCACCGCGTCGAACAGGACCGAGGGCGATCCCGCCAGCTGCGCCTCGGCCTTGCCGCGCTCCTTCGCGATCAGGGCGACAGTGCCGCCTTCGGCCTCGATCGCCGCCGTCAGCGCCTCGACCTTGGACCGGTCCCCGCCATCGCCGATCAGGATGCCGACCTTGCGGCCCTTCAGCGTGTATTTCGCGCTCTTCGCGATCGACAGCGCGTCCGAAGGCGCCATGTCCACCGGCTCGCGGAAGGGCGTGGCGGCATCGGGCAGGTCCTCGGCCAGGCCTTCGGCGACCATCTCGGCCAAGTCCTCGTCGACCACCCGCAGATGTCCCAGCACACGCTGGATCACGTGGCCCAGGCCCACCTTGGACAGCTCGAAGGTGAGGGCATCCGCGATATGGCGCTGCTCGACCTCGGTCTGGCTGCGATAGAACATCCGCCCTTGGCTGTAGTGGTCGCCGAACAGCTCGGGCCGGACGCGCAGCTTCTGGTCGGGCTGGTTGCCCAGATCCGTCATCGACTTGACTGTGGCAAAGCCGTGATCGACCGCGCGGGGGCCCGCATCCTCTCCCGCCTCGTCCAGGCTATTGGGCTCATAGTTGGCGCGCCCCTTGGGCACGGCCATCTGCATCATGCCGTCGCGCTGAAAGTTGTGCATCGGGCATTTGGGCGCGTTGATCGGCAGCTGGTGGAAGTTCGCCGTGCCAAGCCGCGACTTCTGCGTGTCCAGATAGCTGAACAGCCGCCCCTGCAGCAGCGGGTCGTCGGTAAAATCAATGCCGGGCACGATATTGGCCGGGCAGAAGGCCACCTGCTCGGTCTCGGCAAAGAAGTTGTCGGGGTTGCGGTCCAGCACCATGCGGCCGACGATGCGGACCGGAATGTCCTCCTCCGGGATCAGCTTGGTCGCGTCCAGCACGTCATAGGGCTGGCGCGCTGCCCATTCCGCGTCGAATGTCTGGATGCCCAGGTCCCATTCGGGATGATCGCCTGCCTCGATCGCCTCCCAGAGGTCCTGGCGATGGTAATCCTGGTTGGCGCCCGCCGTCTTGACGGCCTCGTTCCAGACCTGGCTCTGCAGGCCAAGGCGCGGCTTCCAGTGGAACTTGACGAAGGTGGATCTGCCCTCCGCGTTCACCAGCCGGAAGGTGTGAATGCCAAAGCCCTCGATCATGCGCAGGCTGCGCGGGATGCCGCGGTCGGACATCGCCCACATGATCATGTGCATCGATTCCGGCATCAGCGACACGAAATCCCAGAAGGTGTCATGGGCGCTGGCGGCCTGGGGATAGCCGCGATCGGCCTCCATCTTCACGGCATGGATCAGGTCGGGAAACTTGATCGCATCCTGGATGAAGAAGACCGGGATGTCATTGCCGACCAGGTCCCAGTTGCCTTCCTCGGTATAGAACTTGACCGCAAAGCCGCGCACGTCGCGCGGCGTGTCGACGCTTCCGGCGCCGCCGGCCACGGTGGAAAAGCGGGCAAAGACCGGCACCCGGCCCGCCTTCGACAACAGCCCGGCGCGGGTCAGTTCGGGGATCGGATCGGTGCATTCGAAATAGCCATGTGCCCCGGACCCGCGCGCATGGACGATCCGCTCCGGGATGCGCTCGTGGTCGAAGTGAAAGATCTTCTCGCGCAGGACGAAATCCTCCAGCAGCGTCGGCCCGCGCGCTCCTGCCTTGAGGCTGTTCTGGTTGTCCGAGACGGGAATTCCCTGGTTCGTGGTCAGGGTCTCTCCGCCGCGCTGGTGCAGTTCGCCGCCTTCGCCCTGCGTCTGGCTGATCCGGGACATGCTGTCCTCCTGTTTCCGGTGTCCCAGACAACCAGCGGAAGAAGAACCAGTTCCGCCTTTTGTCCCGGCAACGGCCCGAGATGCTTGCCCCGGGCTTCAGGGCCTGCAATATGCATCCCGGGGTGCCGCGGACGTGGCGAAATCGGTAGACGCAGCAGACTTTAAATTTGGAGTGCCCGGCGGGAAACCGCAGGTGCAGAACCGCTCAAATTCGGGGAAAGCTGGGGGCCTTCGGGCCCGTGCCAATCCCGAGCCAAGCCCCTGCGGGGGAAGGTGTAGAGACTAGACGGGCGGCGCCTAAAGCCCTTGGGGGCCATGGCGAAGGGATAGTCCAGACCACGAACGCCCGGCCGGGCGGCGGCGAAAGTCGAAGTGGTACGAAAATCTGTTTTCCGGATGGAAGTGCGGGTTCAAGTCCCGCCGTCCGCACCACCCCCCTCAGCGCCGCCCGCCCGCCAGGCGCGCGGCCTGCGGCAGGCGCCGCAGCCGCAGCATCGCCCATGCCCCCAGGATCGGGCCCGGCACCAGGGCCAGGAACGCCCACCGCCAGCCCCCCAGCAGCGCCGCCACATGCGGCAGCATCCAGATCGCCAGCACGGTCAGCGCAAAGCCCAGGGCCAGTTGCAGGGTCAGCGCGGTGCCGACCAGGCGGGGGTCCGACAGCTCGGACACGGCGGCCGAGAACTGGGCGCTGTCGCCGATGATGCTGATGCCCCAGACGACGGCGATCAGGGCCAGGACCCAGGCCGGTCCGCCCCAGGCCAGGCCGATCAGCGCCGCGCAGGCGCCCGAGACCGCCATCATGCCCGCCGTGGTCCAGCAGCGCCCCAACCGATCCGACAGCCACCCCCCAAGCGCGCAACCCAGAACCCCCGAGGCGATGACGACAAAGGTCAGGACCGAGGCATTGCCGAAGGGCAGCGCCCGCGCCTGCCCCGCCGCCAACGCAAAGGCCAGAAACCAAGCCCACATGGCGTAAAGCTCCCACATGTGGCCGAAATAGCCCAGGCTGGCCAGGCGCAGCGGCCGGTCGCGCAGCACCGCCCAAGTCTGGCGCGGATCGAAGCTGGCGCGGGCAAATCCGTGCGGGCCCTCCCGCACCGCCAGCCCGAAGATCAGGGCCGAGGTCAGCGCCCCGGCGCTGGCCCCCGCCACCACCAGCCGCCAGTCCAGCCCGCCGCCAAGCGCGCGCAGCAGATGCGGCGCTGCGGATCCAAGCGTCAGTGCGCCGACCAGCAGGCCCATGGCCAGGCCGCGCCCGGTCACGAACCAAGTGGCCATCAGCTTCAGCGCCGGGGGATAGACCCCGGCCAGCGCCACGCCCGTCGCCAGCCGCGCCAGCAGCAGGCCCGCGAAGCCCGGCTGCAGCAGCACCGCCGCATTGGCCAGCGCCGCCAGCGCCGCAGCCCAGGTGATCAGCCGAGTCATGGGCAGGATGTCCGGCAGGTTGACCGCCGAGGCCGCCAGCGCCCCCAGCACAAAGCCGACCTGCACCGCATTGGTCAGCCAGGCCGACTGGCCCTGGGTCAGGCCCCAGACCCGGACCAGGTCCGGGCCGATGGCCGTGGTCGAGAACCAGCAGGCCATGGCGCCGACGACGCCGGCGCAGATCAGCGCCAGCGCCCGCCAGCGGCCGGGGGCCGGCGCGGTCCTCAGGTCTCGACCGGCTGCGGCTCGCGCGGGGGGCGGCCGATGATGTCGCGCAGCGCGTCGAGCTCGATGAAGTTGTCGGCCTGGCGGCGCAGGTCGTCGGCGATCATCGGCGGCTGGCTGCGGATGGTCGAGACGACCGAGACCCGGACGCCCTGGCGCTGCAGCGCCTCGACCAGCGGACGGAAATCGCCGTCGCCCGAGAACAGCACCGCATGGTCCAGCCGGGGGGCCAGCTCCATCGCGTCCACGGTCAGTTCGATGTCCATATTGCCCTTGATCTTTCGGCGCCCGATGGCATCGGTATATTCCCGGGCGGGCTTGGTGACCACGCAAAACCCGTTGTAATGCAGCCAGTCGACCAGCGGCCGGATCGGGGAATATTCCTCGCCCTCCAGCAGCGCGGTGTAGTAATAGGCGCGCATCAGCTTGCCGCGCCGGTCGAATTCCTGGCGAAGCAGCTTGTAGTCAATGTCGAACCCAAGGGATTTGGCAGCCGCGTACAAGTTGGCTCCGTCAATGAATAGGGCCAATCGATCGTCTTTATAAAACATTGTGGTTGCCTTTGATGGGACTTGCTCTCTCCAGGCGCGTATCGGAACAGGGTGAGGGGCCTGTTCGAGACGAGTCCGTATACTTTAGCTGTAGGACAAAGAGGAAAGCGTGGTTAACCTGTCTTTTGGTATCGTTGCCCTGGGCGCCAACCTTCCGCTGTCGCAGCGGGATCTGTGGACGACGCTTCGCGAGACGTTGGGCATACTGCATGCCGAACCGGGCGTTTCAATCACGGCCACCAGCCGCTTTTGGCAGACTCCCGCCGTCCCGGCCGGATCTGGGCCGGATTACGCCAATGCCGTGGCCTTGATCAGCACCGATCTGGACGCGCCGGACCTGCTCGCGCGCCTGCACCGGATCGAGGCCGATCACGGGCGCGACCGCAGCACCGGGCGCTGGTCGTCGCGGGTTCTGGACCTGGACCTGATCGCCTTGGACCAGCTGATCCTGCCCGATGCCGTGACGCTGCGTCACTGGACCGACCTGCCCTTCGACCAGCAGCAAAGCCGGACGCCGGAGCAGCTGATCCTGCCCCATCCGCGGATGCAGGACCGCGGCTTCGTGCTGGCCCCCCTAGCGGAGGTCGCGCCGGACTGGCGCCATCCTCTGACCGGGCGCAGCGTTGCGGCGATGCTGGCGGATCTTGGCCCGGATGCCTTGGCCGGAATGACGCCGCTGGACCTGGGTGATCTGCCGGGTTTTCCTTGACAAGCGGCCCGATGCTGACCACTAGTCCGTTTTCGCCCCGAATGTCCGATTCGCAAATGCACAGGTGATTCATGGCCCGCGTAACGGTTGAAGACTGCGTCGACAAGGTTCCCAACCGCTTTGATCTGGTGATGCTTGCCTCGCATCGCGCCCGCGAAATCACCGCCGGCAGTGCGCCGACGGTCGATCGCGACAATGACAAGAACCCGGTCGTCGCCCTGCGCGAGATCGCGGAGGAAACCCAGCCCGTCGATGATCTGCGCGAGCGGATGATCGAATCCACCCAGACCCAGATCGAGGTCGACGAGCCCGAGGAAGACGCCATGGCGCTGCTTCTGGGCGCCGAGGTGGACCGTCCCAAGCCCGCCGACGAGGAATCCGAGGAGCGCATGCTGCGCATGATGCTGGAAGCCAACCAGCGCGGCTGATACCACGGACGAACAAGCCTGCAAGCAGAGGTCTTCGGCAGCATCATGATTGACGTCGAAGACCTCCTGGCGCTGGTGCGCAACTACAACCCGCGCAGCAATGCCACCCTGATCCGCGATGCCTATGAATACGGGATGCGGATGCACGAGGGCCAGTTCCGCCATTCGGGCGAGCCCTATTTCACCCATCCCATCGCCGTGGCCGCCATCCTGACCGAGATGCGGCTGGACGACGCCACGATCGTCACCGCCCTGCTGCATGACACGATCGAGGACACGCGTTCGACCAAGGACGAGGTCGCCGCGATGTTCAGTCCCGAGATCGCGGAGCTGGTCGATGGCGTGACCAAGCTGACCAACCTGGAACTGTCCAGCGCCCAGTCCAAGCAGGCCGAGAACTTTCGCAAGCTGTTCATGGCCATGTCCCGCGACATGCGGGTGATCCTGGTCAAGCTGGCCGACCGGTTGCACAACATGCGCACGATCCGGTCCATGCGCCCGGAAAAGCAGGTCAAGAAGGCCCGCGAGACGATGGACATCTATGCGCCGCTGGCCGGCCGCATGGGCATGCAATGGATGCGCGAGGAGCTGGAGGACCTGGCCTTCAAGGTCATCAATCCCGAGGCGCGCAATTCGATCATCCGGCGCTTTGTCAGCCTGCAGCGCGACAGCGGCGACATCATCGGCCAGATCACCGCCGACATCCGCACCGAGCTGGAAAAGGAGGGGATCGAGGCGACCGTCTTCGGGCGCGCCAAGAAGCCCTTCAGCGTCTGGCGCAAGATGCAGGAAAAGCAGCTGGCCTTTTCGCGGCTGTCCGACATCTATGGCTTCCGCATCATCACCGCGACCGAGATGGACTGCTATCGCGCGCTTGGCATCATCCATCACCGCTGGCGCGCCGTGCCGGGCCGGTTCAAGGATTACATCAGCCAGCCGAAATCGAACGGCTACCGCTCGATCCACACCACGGTGTCGGGGCGCGACGGCAAGCGGGTCGAGGTGCAGATCCGCACCCGCCAGATGCACGAGGTCGCCGAGGCCGGCGTGGCCGCGCATTGGGCCTATCGCGACGGCGTGCGGACCAAGAACCCCTTTGCGGTCGATCCGGCCGAATGGATCGCCCAGCTGACCGACCGTTTCGACACCGAGGACCACAACGAGTTCCTGGAACACGTCAAGCTGGAGATGTACCAGGACCAGGTCTTCTGCTTCAGCCCCAAGGGCGACGTGCTGCAGCTGCCGCGCGGGGCATCCCCCGTCGATTTCGCCTATGCCATCCACACGCGGCTGGGAAATTCCTGCGTCGGCGCCAAGATCGACGGCATCCGCGTGCCGCTGTGGACGCGGCTGAAGAATGGCCAGTCGGTCGAGATCATCGCCGCCTCGGGCCAGCGCCCTCAGGCGACATGGCTGGATATCGTGGTCACGGGCCGCGCCAAGGCCGCGATCCGGCGGTCCCTGCGCGAGGAGGACCGCGACCGCTTCATCCGCCTTGGGCGCGAACTGGTGCGCGTCAGCTTTGAACATGTCGGCCGCAAGGCTACCGACAAGGCGCTGCGCACGGCGGCCAGGCAGATGGGCCTGCCCTCGGCCGAGGAGCTGTTGGCCCGCATCGGCAGCGCCGAGAATTCCGCCAAGGAGGTCCTCGGCGTCCTCTACCCCGAGCTGGCCGACCACCAGGACGAGATCGACGGCAAGCGCCCCTTTGCGGGCCTGGAGGCAGACGCCCACTTCAAGCGGGCGCCCTGCTGCAACCCGCTGCCGGGGGAGCGCATCGTGGGCATCACCTATCGCGGCGCGGGGGTGGTCATCCATGCCATCGACTGCCCGGTCCTGGCCGAGTTCGAGGATAGCCCCGACCGGTGGGTCGACCTGCAATGGCGCGACGGGCGGCATCCCGCAGCCTATTCCACCGTGTTGAATTTGACGATCCGCCATGATGCCGGCGTGCTGGGACGCATCTGCACCTTGATCGGCGCGCAGGGGGCGAATATCTCGAATCTCGAGTTCATCGAGCGCAAGCCCGACTTCTACCGGATCGAGGTCGAGGTCGAGCTGCGCGACCATGAACATCTGCACAACCTGCTGACCGCCCTGGAAGCGGAAAGCGACGTGGCGCAGGTCGCCCGCATCCGGGACCCGGCGCTGAAACCCTAAGGCCCGCCCGCGCGGCCGCCACAGATCAGGTGCATCCCCGTGTTCAAACGCCGCAAGCCCCGCAGCTATGGGCAGATTGCCAGCGAGATGATCTATCCGCGCGGCGGCTGGCGGCGCGCCAGCACCTATGTGATGCACCGCCTGCGCCGCCTGCCCGACCAGCCGCACCGCATCGGCCGGGGCGTGGCGGCGGGGGTCTTCGTGTCCTTCACGCCGCTCTTCGGGTTCCACTTCCTGTCGGGGGCGGCGGTGGCCTGGATCATCCGCGGCAATGTCCTGGCCGCGCTGCTGGCGACCTTCGTGGGCAACCCGGTCACCCTGCCCTTCATCGCGCTGGTCTCGACCGGCCTCGGACGCGAGATCCTAGGCCTGCGCGGAGAACTGTCGCCGCATTTCATCTTTCGCGAATTTTCCCGCGCCACGGGCGAATTGTGGCACAACATCCAGTCCGTCTTCGGCCCCGAAGTCGCCCATTGGGACCACCTGGCCGATTTCTTCTTCCAGATCTTCTGGCCCTACATGGTGGGCGGCTCGATCCTGGGGCTGCTCGTCTCGGTGGCGACCCATTACCTGACGGTCCCGATCTTCCGCGCCTATCAGCGCCGCCGCGAAAAGAAGATGGCGGACCGGATCGCGCGCGCCTCGGGCCGCGCCCGGCAACTGGCCGACGCGCGAAAGGCGGCCGAGGACGACGCGGGACACCGGCCTCTCTGAGCGGACCGGCGGGCTGCGTCAGTAACCCTTGGCGCGATCCACCAGGTGCAGCAGCGGACGCCCGTCCATCGCGCGCCGCAGGTTCTCGGCCACGACCGGTGCGGCGGTCGCGGCACGGGTTGCGGCGGCGATATGCGGGGTGACGGTGACGGCCGGATGATGCCAGAAGGCATGCTCCGCCGGCAGCGGCTCGGTCCGGAAGACATCCAGAACCGCATGGGCAGAGCGGCCACGATCCAGCGCCTGCAACAGCGCCTGCTCATCGATCAGCGTCCCGCGCCCCGGATTGATGATCCACGCCCCCTGCGGCAGCAGCGCAAGCCGGCGCGCGTCCAGCAGGTTGCGGGTCTGCGGCGTGTCCGGCAGCAGGCAGATCAGGATCTGCGCCCGGCCCAGAACCCGGTCCAGCTGGTCGATGGGCCGGACATCGACCCCCGCCACCGCGCGCCCCGAGGCGCTGACGCCGGTGACCGGAAAGCCGATCCCGCCCAGCATCCGCGCCGCCGCCCGGCCCAGTTCCCCCATCCCCAGGACCGCGACCGGACGGTCCGAGGCCAGCGGCGGCACCTGATCGTTGCGCCAGACGCCGTCCTGGGCATGCCGGTCCATAGCCAGATGCGCACGCAGGGCCCAGCCCGTGCAATATTCGGCCATGCCTTGGCGCAGGCCCGGATCGACCATCCGCGCCAAGGGCTGGGTCAGCGTCCGGTTCGTCACGATCCGCTCCACCCCCGCCCAAAGGCTCTGGACCAGCCGAGCCTTGGCATAGGGGGCAAAATCGTCGATGTCGCCGCCGGGCGCATAGATGATGGCGTCGAAGCTGTCGGGCGGCCCCTCCTGCTCCAGACGCATTTCGGGCAGAGCCGCGCGCAGCGCGGGGGCCCATTCGCCCCAAGCGGAGGGGGATGCGGAAAAGCGGACCTCCATCGCCTCACCTCGGCCTGTGGACATGGGCTGCCTGCACCAGGCCAAAGCCCAGCATCAGGATCATCAGCGAGGTCCCCCCGTAGCTGACCAGCGGCAGCGGCGAGCCCTTGGCCGGCAGCAGCCCCATCACGGTCGCCATGTTGATCGCGAAATACAGAAAGAACGTGCCGCTGATGCCGATGGTGATCAGGCTGGCAAAGCGGTCGCGGTTGGTCAGCGCCGAATGCAGGCAGAAGCCCACGATCAGCATGTAGAGCATCAGCAGGGAAAAGGCGCCGATGAAGCCGAATTCCTCGGACAGGACCGTGAAGATGAAGTCGGTGTGCTTTTCCGGCAGGAAGTTCAGCCGCGACTGCGACCCCTGCATGAAGCCGCGCCCCGACCACCCCCCCGATCCAAGCGCGATCTGGCTCTGGATGATGTTGTAGCCCGCCCCCAGGGGATCGGCCGAGGGGTCCAGGAAGGTGTCGATGCGGCGGAACTGGTAGTCCTTGAGCAGCTGCCAGTCGGTGCCGCGGCTTTTCATCACCGCCGCGATCAGCCCGACGCCCATGCCAATCACCACGCCGAAATACCACAGCGACACGCCGGCCGCGAACATCACGATGCCGCCGCCCGCGATCAGCATGATCGAGGTTCCCAGATCGGGCTGGATCAGCACAAGGGCCGTCGGCGCCACGATCAGGACGACCGGGATCAGCACCCAGATCGGCCGGGACACCCGGTTCAGGGGCAGCCAGTCGTAATAAGCCGCCAGCAGCAGGACCAGCGCGATCTTCATCAGCTCGGACGGCTGCACCCGCACGGGGCCAAAGTCGATCCAGCGCTGCGCGCCCATGCCGATCGTCCCGAACAGGTCCACGGCGATCAGCATCAGGAAGCAGACCACATAGGCCGCCCCCGAGATGCCGCGCCAGAACCACATCGGCACGAAGGCCAGGCCCAGCATGATGACCATGCCGATGGCAAAGCGGTACATCTGCGGCTCGGCCCAGGTGTCCATCCGGCCGCCGGCGACCGAGTAGAGCATCAGGAAGCCGATGCAGCAGACCGCCGCCACCAGGATCACCAGCGGCCAGTTGATGTGCAGGATCTTGCGCAAGCCGGTGGGGACCTGGGCCACCTGATAGTCGAGATAGGACATCGGGCGACCTCAGGCGCGGCTGCGGCCGGGGCGCGCGGCCTCGGGGGTGAAAAGCTGCATCGCCTCGTGGCGCGCCTCCAAGGCGGCGCGCTGCTCGGGCGGCACGGCATCCGGCGGCGGCAGGCCGTTGTTCAGCGCGAACAGCAGGATGTCGCGCGCCACCGGGGCCGCCACGGCCGAGCCGCCGCCCCCGTGTTCCACCACGACCGACACCGCGTAACGGGGCGCGTCGAAGGGCGCATAGCAGACGAACAGCGCATGGTCGCGCCTTTCCCAGGGCAGCTGGTCGTTCGAGATCACCCCGCGGGCCCGTTCGGCGGCGGTGATGTTGCGCACCTGGCTGGTCCCGGTCTTGCCCGCCATCCGCCAGTCGTCCCGCGTGATGCGAGAGTTGCGGGCCGTGCCGCGCCCGCTGTTCATCACCGCGTCCATGCCAAGCCGCGCCACCCGCAGGGACGCCTCCGAGATGTCCAGCGGCGGATAGTCCGCCACCGTTTGCCGGACCCCGTCGATCGAGCGGATCAGCTGCGGCTTGACCTCGCGCCCCGAGGCGATGCGGGCGGTCATCACCGCCAGCTGCAGCGGCGAGGCCAGGACATAGCCCTGCCCGATCGAGGCGTTCAGGCTGTCGCCGATCTGCCAGGCCTGTCCATAGCGGCTCATCTTCCAGTCGCGGTCGGGGGCGATGCCGTCGGCCACCGCCGACATCGGCAGGTCGTGGCGCACCCCCAGCCCCAGCTTGCGTGCCATGATGGCGATGCGGTCGATGCCCACGCGCTGCGCCAGTTCGTAATAATAGACGTCGCAGCTTTCCTCGAGGCTCTTGACCGCGTCCACGGTCCCGTGCCCGCCGCGCCGCCAGCAGTGGAACCGCCGCCCGCCCAGCTCGGTATAGCCGGGGCAGAAGAACCGGCTGCCCGCATCGATCACGCCGGCCTCCAGCCCCGCCATCAGCGTGACCATCTTGAAGGTCGAACCGGGGGGATAGACGCCCTGCACGGTCTTGTCGGCCAGGGGGCGGTGGTCATGATCCATCAGTGCCCGGTATTCCGGGCTGGAGATGCCGCGCACGAACTTGTTCGGATCGAAGCTGGGCGAGGAGCAAATCGAGATCAGCTCTCCGCTCTGGCAGTCCATCACCACTGCCGCCGCGCTTTCCTCGCCCATGCGCTGCGCGGCATAGTTCTGCAGCGCCGTGTCCAGGCTCAGCTGGACGGCGGCGCCCTGCTCGCCCTCCTGACGGGACAGCTGGCGCATCTCGCGGCCGGTGCTGTTCACCTCAACCCGGCGCGCGCCGGCCTTGCCGCGCAAGACCTCCTCCAGGCGCCCCTCGACGCCGATCTTGCCCAGCTGAAAGTCGGGCAGGCGCAGCACCGGGTCCGGATCCTCGATCCGCGACAGGTCGTAATCGCTGACCGGGCCGACATAGCCCATGACATGCGCAAAATCCCCCGCGCGCGGATAGGCGCGCGACAGGGCCGATTCCGGCGTCACCCCCGGCAGCGCCGGAGCGTTGACGGCGATGGCGCTGAACTGGTCCCAGGACAGGCGGTCGGCCAGCACGATGGGCGTGATCGCGCTGCGCCTGGAAAATTCCTCCAGAAGCTCTGCGATCCGCGCCTCGCTCAGGGGGATCAGCTGCGACAGGCGGCGCAGGACACCCTCGACATCGCCGCCTGCCTCCTCGCGGGTCAGGGTGACGCGATAGTTCTGTTCGTTCCCGGCGATGATCAGGCCGTTGCGATCCAGGATCAGCCCGCGCGACGGCGGCAGCAGACGGATCTTGATCGAATTGCCGTCGGCCAGCATCCGGTATTCCTCGGCATGGTCCAGCTGCATCGATCGCAGCTTCAGCGCCAGCGTGGTGACGACAGCCACCTGCACCCCTGCCAGCAGCACCACGCGGCGGGTGATCTGGCGGCTGCTGTCCAGGATCTCGCGTTGCGATTTCTTCATGCGCTGCTTCCTTGCCCTATGTGGCTTCGCCGTGGCCGATGCGGCGCAGCCCGATCAGCCAGCGCGCGCCGAAGACCACGACCGGATAGGCCGCCACCGTCGCCAGATATTGCAGGATCACCTGCCCAAGCGCGGCGACCGGCACCACGAACAGGACCTGGACGATCCGATAGCCCAGCATCATCAGCCCGATCAACATGGCGACCCGCAGCCATTCAACCATGAATGGCTGGTCGCGCCAACGGGGCTCGCGCGCCCGTGCGGCCTCGGACCCGATCAGCACGACGGCGGTCCAGAGGCCAAGCGGCCGCAGCAGCAGGACGTCCTCGATCAGCACGACCAGCAGGATGACCGGTACCGCCAGCTGGTCGGGGCGGCGCAGCACCCAAGCCAGGATCAGCGCCAGCCCCAGGTCGGGCCCTGGCCAGCCCATGATGCCTTTCGACAAGGGCAGCAGGCGGATGAACAGCAGCAGCATGGCCAATCCCAGAAACAGGATCGTGCCGATGATGAAGTCCCGGCTTGGCAGCTGGATCATGGCGCGGTGCCGGGGTCCAGCGGGTCCGTCGCGGAGGCCGCCTCGACGGGGGAGGCCGGCAGCTCGGGGCCCATGGGGCCGTCCAGGTCGGATCTGATCACGGCGCCGGCCTCGACCACCGCCTCGGCGGGATGGGACCGCAGGACCCGCAGGAACTCCAGCCGGCCATAATCGGCGGCCATACGCAGCCGCATCCGGCCATCGGTGCCCTGCGCCACCTGGCCGACCAGCAGGCCGGGCGGGAAGACGCCGCCATCGCCCGAGGTCACCACCCGGTCGCCAGGCCGGACATTGTCGCCGGTCTCGATGAATTCCAGCAGCGGCAGGGGGGTGTTGTCGCCGGTCAGCAGCGCCCGTTCCCCGGTGGGCTGCACCGTCACCGGCAGCCGGGACGAGGGATCGGTCAGCAGCAGGACCCGGCTGGTGCGGCTTCCCACGCCCGAAATGCGCCCGACCAGCCCCAGCCCGTCCATCGTGGCCCAGCCTTCGACGATCCCGTCCTGCGCGCCCACGTTCAGCAGCACCGATTGCCGAAAGGCCGAGCCGCTGTCGACCATCACCACCCCGGTGACGCTGGTCAGGGCCGGGTCGATGCGGACATTGTTCTGGGCCAGCAGCTTGGAGTTTTCCTGCTCCAGCTGCACCGCGGCCTCTTTCCAGGCGGCCATGCGCTGCAATTCGCGGCGCAGCTCCTGGTTCTGTTCATAGATGCGGGCATAGCTCTGGAAGCCCGCCACCATCTGGGTGACGCGGGTGACCGGGATCAGCGCCCATTCGAAACGCGGCACGATGCGGTCGATCATCGCCGTCCGCATCTGTTCGGCGCGCGGACTGTCGATGCGCCAGAACAGGAACAGCGCCAGCAGCGCAAGCGCCATCAGCGCGATCAGGACGCGCCGGACGGGGGTGGCGAAATCGGGACCCTTGCGCGCCATTCAGGCGGCCTCGCGCGTTCTTTTGTCAGCTGTCGTAGTCGATGACGTGGCGCAGCTGCTTTTCGAATTCAAGCGCCTTGCCGGTGCCAAGCGCCACGCAGCTCATCGGCTGGTCGGCCAGGCTGATCGACAGGCCCGTCTGCTCGCGCAGCGCCAGGTCCAGCTCGCCCAGCATCGCGCCGCCGCCGGTCAGCATGACACCGCGATCGACGATGTCGGCGGCCAAGTCGGGGGGCGTCGCCTCCAGCGCGACCATCACCGCCTCGCAGATGGCCTGGACGGGTTCGGACAGCGCCTCGGCGACCATCGCCTGGCTGATCTCGATTTCCTTGGGGATGCCGTTCAGCAGGTCGCGGCCGCGCACCATCAGCGTGGCGCCGCGCCCGTCGTCCGGCATGCGGGCGGTGCCGATGCTGGTCTTGATGCGCTCGGCGGTGGATTCGCCGATCAGCATGTTCTGGTTGCGGCGCAGATAGTTGATGATCGCCTCGTCCATGCGGTCGCCGCCGATGCGGACGGACCGGGCATAGACCACGTCGCCCAGGGACAGCACCGCCACCTCGGTCGTGCCGCCGCCGATGTCGACGACCATGCTGCCGGTGGGTTCGGTGATGGGCATGCCTGCACCGATGGCCGCGGCGATCGGTTCGGCGATCAGGCCGGCCTTCCTCGCGCCGGCGGACAGGACCGACTGGCGGATCGCACGCTTTTCAACCGGGGTCGCGCCGTGCGGGACGCAGACGATGATCTTGGGCTTGGAAAAGGTCGTGCGCTTGAACACCTTCTTGATGAAGTGCTTGATCATCTGCTCGGCGCTGTCGAAATCGGCGATGACGCCTTCGCGCATGGGACGGATGGCCTCGATGCTGCCCGGGGTGCGGCCCAGCATCAGCTTGGCGTCCTCGCCCACGGCCAGGACCTGACGCTTGCCGTCCTTGACGTGATAGGCCACGACCGAGGGCTCGTTCAGGATGATGCCCTTGCCCTTGACATAGATCAGCGTGTTCGCCGTCCCCAGGTCGATTGCGATGTCGGTTGAAAACAGTCCGCCGAATGCCATGCCCGTGTCCCTTTTTCGCCGGTTGGCCCGGCCTGCCCTGTTTTGATGTTCCGGAAGGGCAGGTGCCCTGAATCGCCCTGTCAGGCATCGCTCCGTATAGAGCGGGACGTCCCACCCGGAAAGCCCAGATGCACCTCCGCGCCAGCAATCGCAGGTTGCTGTCGGCCAAAGAACAACAGCGGCGGGATGTGCCCCGCCGCTATTGCCCGATTTCAGTGGGAATACATGCTGATCTGCTTGGCATCGCTGTCACGGCCGGTCATCGCGCGGCGCAGGATCAGCCGGTTCAGCGCGCCCACATAGGCCTTGACAGAGGCCAGGATCGTGTCCGTGTCGGCCGCCTGGCCGGTCACGATGCGCCCCTCCTCCTCCATCCGGACGCTGACCGTGGCCTGGGCATCGGTGCCTTCGGTCACGGCATGCACCTGATACAGCTGCAGCCGCGCGGCATGGGGGAAGATTTCCTTGACGGCGTTGAAGCAGGCATCCACCGGACCGTCGCCGGTCGTCTCGGCGCGCTTTTCCACGCCGTCCACGATCATCGTCAGGTCCGCCGACTGGCCGTCGCTGCCGCAGATCACGCGCAGATGCTTGACCTGCAGGTGGTCGCTGTCGGTGTTGGCGGCGGCATCCTGGACCAGCGCCACGATGTCGTCGTCATAGACCTCCTTCTTGCGGTCGGCCAAGGCCTTGAACCGCACGAAGATGTCCTTCAGCTGGTTGTCGCCCACCTCGTATCCCAAGTCGGCCAGCTTGGCGCGCAGGGCGGCGCGGCCCGAATGCTTGCCCATGGCGATGTTGTTCTCGGTCAGGCCGATATCGGCGGGGCGCATGATCTCGAAGGTCTCGACGTTCTTCAGAACGCCGTCCTGATGGATGCCACTTTCGTGCAGAAAGGCGTTCTTGCCCACGATGGCCTTGTTGAACTGGACCGGGAACCCCGACACGGCCGCCACGCGGCGCGAGATGCCAATGATCTTGGTCGTGTCGATGCCCGTCTGATAGGGCATGATGTCGTTCCTGACCCGCATCGCCATCACCACCTCTTCCAGCGCGGTGTTGCCGGCGCGTTCGCCCAGGCCGTTGATGGTGCATTCGATCTGGCGGGCCCCCGCCTCCACCGCGGCCAGGGCGTTGGCGGTCGCCATGCCCAGGTCGTTGTGGCAATGCGTGGCAAAGACGATCTGATCCGCGCCGGGCACGCGTTCCAGCAGCATCGCGATCAGGGCGGCGCTTTCGCGCGGCGCGGTGTAACCCACGGTATCGGGGATGTTGATCGTCGTGGCGCCCGCCTTGATGGCGATTTCCACCACCCGGCACAGGTAATCATGTTCAGTCCGCGTCGCGTCCATGGGCGACCACTGCACGTTGTCGCAGAGGTTGCGGGCATGCGTCACCGTCTGGTGGATGCGGTCCGCCATCTGGTCCATGTCCAGGTTCGGGATCGCCCGGTGCAGCGGAGAGGTCCCGATGAAGGTGTGGATGCGCGGGCGGCGGGCGTGCTTCACGGCCTCCCAGCAGCGGTCGATGTCAGGCAGCTGCGCGCGCGCCAGGCCGCAGATCACGCTGTGCTGCGCCTGGCGCGCGATCTCGCTGACGGCGGCGAAATCGCCCTCCGAGGCGATGGGAAAGCCCGCCTCGATGATGTCCACGCCCATCTCGTCCAGCATCTGGGCGATTTCCAGTTTTTCGGCATGGGACATGGTGGCGCCGGGCGACTGTTCGCCGTCGCGGAGCGTGGTGTCGAAGATCACGACGCGGTTCTGATCGGTCATCTGTCTGTCTTTCTTACGAGGTCTTCGGGAGGGTCCGGGCGCTGACCTGACTGAGCGGCGGCCCGGAAGACCCGCTCAGCGCAGCGTAAGAAGCAGCAGACCACGGAGATGCACGGCCAGGCGCGCACCCTGGGGTGCGGTCGTGGCAGAGGCGATATGGAGCATCCGGGTCATGGCCGTGACTATGCCGTCCCGGCGCCTGCTTGAAAAGACCAAACCGTCATGTTTCGGGACTGCGTCAGGACGGGGCAGCCGCGCGTCCGTTAGCGGCAACGGCGCATCACCGGACAGGCCACAAGATTGTAGCGACACATTTTTGCTGGTCCTGACCGGGCCTCGTGCCTATCCTTCCGGCACCAAACCACAACGATAATCAACAGATGGGGGCACAAATGTCACGCAAGATCGTCGTCGGCTTCGACGGCAGCGAAGCGTCGTTACGCGCGCTCGACTTCGCCATCACCCGCGCCCAGGCACAGGGCGACAACATCCTGATCGCCCATGTGCTGGAATGGTCGCCCTACAGCTTTCTGACGCCGAGCGAGGTCGAGGAACGCCACCGCCGCCGCACCGAAGAACTGCAGCGCGCCGAGACGGCGATCCTGACCCCGGTGGTCAAGCGCGTGGAAGAGGCAGGGATCCCCGTGGCCACCACCCTGCGCTATGGCCATATCGCCGAAACGCTGTGCCGGATCGCCAAGGACGAGGGGGCCGCGATGATCTTCATCGGTCGCATGGGCGATTCGGGCTTTGCCTCGCGCATCTTCGGGTCGGTCGCGGCCACGCTGGCGCAGGTGGCGCCGGTTCCCGTGGTGATCGTGCCATGACGCGCCGCGGCTCCAGAACAACAGGGACAGGAACAATGAAACAACAATGGAACGCGCCGGCACTCGCGGCGCTGGCGACGGGCCTGGCCGCCGCGCCCGCCGCGGCGCAGGGCATCGACGAGACCGTGAACCAGGTGTTCGCCAATTCGACGGGCTGGTTCGTCAGCCTGATCTTTTCCAACTTCCCCGGCACCAGCTTCCCCTGGATCGTGGGCTGGCTGGTCATCGCGGCCACCGTCTTCACCCTCTATTTCGGCTTCGTCCAGTTCCGCGCCTTTGGTCATTCCATCGCGCTGGTGCGGGGCGACTATTCCGACCCGAACGATGCAGGCGAGGTCAGCCATTTCCAGGCCCTGACCACGGCCCTGTCGGGCACGGTGGGCCTGGGCAACATCGCGGGCGTGGCGGTGGCCATCGGCATCGGCGGGCCGGGCGCGACCTTCTGGATGATCCTGGCGGGCCTGCTGGGCATGGCCTCCAAGTTCACGGAATGCACGCTCGGCGTGAAATACCGCAACGAATATGCCGACGGCACCGTCTCGGGCGGGCCGATGTACTACATGACCAAGGGCTTTGCCGAACGGGGCCTGCCGGGCGGCAAGTTCCTGGCGGTGATGTTCGCGATCTTCTGCATCCTGGGCAGCTTTGGCGGCGGCAACATGTTCCAGGCCAACCAGGCCCATGCGCAGATCATCAACGTCGTGGGCGACTATCCGGGCTGGATCACGGGCGTGGTCATGGCGGTCATTGTCTTTCTGGTCATCGTCGGCGGCCTGAAATCCATCGCCCGGGTGACGGAAAAGATCGTGCCCTTCATGGCCGCGCTTTACGTCATCACGGCGCTGATCATCATCGCCATGAACTACGACATGATCGGAGAGGCCTTCAGGCAGATCTTCGCCGGCGCCTTCACCAATGACGGCGTGGTCGGCGGCGCCATCGGCGCGCTGATCCAGGGCTTCCGCCGCGCCGCCTTCTCGAACGAGGCGGGCGTGGGTTCCGCCGCCATCGCCCACAGCGCCGTGCGCACCAAGGAGCCGGTGACCGAGGGCTTCGTGTCGCTGCTGGAGCCGTTCATCGACACGGTCGTGATCTGCACCATGACCGCGCTGGTCATCATCATCACGGGCCAGCTAGTCGCCGACCCCACCACCGGCCTGTTCGTGCTGAACGAAGCCGGCACCCAGATCCAGACCGTCACCGGCAACAGCGGCGTCGCGCTGACCTCGGATGCGTTCAGCAGCGCCTTTGGCTGGTTCCGTTACATCCTGGTGCTGGCGGTGGTGCTCTTCGCCTTCTCGACCATGATCTCGTGGAGCTATTACGGCCTGAAGGCCTGGACCTTCCTCTTTGGCGAAGGCCAGACCAAGGAACTGATCTTCAAGGTCATCTTCTGCCTCTTCGTGGTCATCGGCGCCTCGGCGGGTTTGGGCCCGGTCATCGACTTCTCGGATGCGGCGATCTTTGCCATGGCGGTCGTGAACATCATCGCGCTCTACCTGCTGATGCCGATCGTGAAGGCCGAGATGAACAGCTACATGTCGCGGCTGAAGTCCGGCCAGATCCGCAAGTACGAGTAAGCCGTTTCACCCGTTGCTCCCAAGGGGCGGGCGCCATCCGCGCCCGCCCCTTTTTCATGCCGTTTGGCGGTTTCCGTTCCCTGCATTCTGTGCAACGAGGCCCGGGCTGAAGATCGCCAAGGAAGACGCCGCCATGACCCCGCCCCCCTTCGTTCATCAGGGCATGCGCCTGCCCTTCGCCCTGCTGGTGACCTGCTTCGCCGCATGGGGCATCGCGGCCAACATGACCGATCCGCTGGTCCAGGTCTTCTCGCGCATCTTCTCGATGACGACGCTGCAGGCGTCCTTCGTGCAGTTCGCCTATTACGGGGCCTATTTCCTGCTGGCGCTGCCGGCGGCCTTCATCAACCGGCGCTGGTCCTACCGGACCGGGATGCTGACCGGCCTGGGCTGCGCGATCCTGGGCGCCTTCATGTTCTATCCGGCCGCGCAGGCGATGACCTTCGGGTTCTTCCTGATGGCCCTGTTCCTGCTGGCGGGCGGGCTGTCGATCCTGGAAACCTCGGCCAATCCCTTCGTCATGGCGATGGGACCCGAGGCCAACAGCACCCGCCGCCTGAACCTGGCCCAGGCCTTCAACCCGGTCGGCACCAATATCGGTGTCTTCCTGGCCGCAACGCTGATCCTGCCGCAGCTGAACACCGCCAGCGCCACCGACCGCGCCGCCATGACGACCGAGACGCTGCGCGCCGTCCAGCAGGCCGAGCTGCAGGCGGTGATGACGCCCTATGTCGGCTTCGCCTTCGTGCTGCTGGCGATCTGGGTCGCCATCGCGATGATGCGGATGCCGACGCCGCGCGAACAGGCCGGAGACAGGGCTAGGCCCCTGGACTTCACGGGCACGCTGCGGCGGCTTTTGTCCAACCGCCATTACGTCTTCGGCGTGCTGGCGCAGTTCTTCAACGTGGCGGCGCAGACCTGCGTCTGGACCTTCACCATCCAGTATGTCCTGGCGGCCCTCGGCGGGACCGAGGCGCAGGCCGGCTGGTATCTGCAGGCCAGCCTGATCGTCTTCCTGATCGCCCGTTTCGTCATGGTGGGCGTGATGGGCGTGATCCGCCCCGCCCTGCTGCTGGCGGTCATGGCCCTGGCCGGAACGGGGCTGTGCGTCTTTGCGGCGATGGGGCCGGGCGTGGCAGGGGTCTGGGCAGTGGTGGCCTTGTCCGCCTGCCTGTCGCTGATGTTTCCCACCATCTATGGCATCGCGCTGCACGGGCTGGGAGATGACACCAAGTTCGGCGCGGCCGGACTGGTCATGGCCATCCTGGGCGGGGCACTGATGCCGCTGGTCCAGGGCGCCGTTCTGGATGCGCAGGGCGCGGTCCTGTCCTACATCGTGCCGGGCCTGTGCTTCCTGGTCGTGGCGGCCTATGGCGCCTTCGACCTGCGCACCGCCCGGCAGGGCGGCTGAGCGGTCAGCGCCGTTCGGGGATCAACTGCTGGGCGGCACCGGCCAGAAGCAGCCAGACCGAAGTGATGACCAGCCCCCAGATCGCCCAACTGGACGGGTGGAAATCGACCCAGGCCGCGCGGCCGGCGAAGACGACCCAAAGCACCGCCATCGGCAGCGAGATGGCGCGCCAGCGTTCCGTCCGGACCGGGTGGATGAACTTGATGTTGGTGAACATCGCGATGCCAAGCGCGGTGACGATTCCCAGGATGACCGTCCAATGCGGCTGCACCGCGAACAGGACCAGGATGACCATGTTCCAGCAGCCCGGAAAACCCGCAAAGGAATTGTCGCGGGTCTTCATCCGCGTGTCGGCGAAATAGACCACGCTGCCGAAGACGATCACGATGATCGCGAACCATCCGGTCCAGCCCGACAGCAGCCCGGACTTGAACAGGGCAAAGGCCGGGATGAACACATAGGTCAGATAGTCGATGATCAGGTCCATCAGCACGCCGTCATAGGCGGGCCAGTTCTTGGTGACCTCGTAGCGGCGGGCCAGCGGGCCGTCGATCCCGTCGACGCCAAAGGCAAAGACCAGCCACAGGAACATCAGCGCCCATTCGCCGTCCACGGCAGCCAGCATGGCCAGCATCGACAGGACGGCGCCGCTGGCGGTGAGCAGGTGGACGAGCAGGGCTTTGTGACGAATATCCATCGCGGATTTGTCGCAGGTTGGGCGGGCGGGTGCAACCGGCCTTGGCACCTCAGCGCAGGATCGGGGGACCTTTGGGCAGGGGCGCCTGAACCTCGGGCTCGGGCGGGGTCAGGTCGAAAAGCAAGGCGCCCGCGGGGGCGACCGTTTCCGCAAAGCTGATATCGACTCCGCCGGGCTGCGGCGGAAGAAAGGCCAGTGCCTCTGCCATTGCCTTGGCGATGGCAGCCTGCCGGTCCGGCGGGGCGCCCGCGATCAGCAGAAGGTGGCCCTGGGCGCCCGCGATCCCCACCAGCGCCGCACCGGCGATCAGCCCGCGCAGGTCGGCCAGCCGTTCGCCCAGGGGCGCCGACAGCGCCGCCGCGACCTCGGCCGAGGGCGCGGTCAGGGTCATCCGGGCCTCGGCCTCCTCCGGGCGGGCCTCCAGCGCGCCGATCAGCCAGTCCAGCATGGCGGCATCCAGCAGCATCTCGGAGGGATGGCCCGGGTTGACCAGCAGCCCCGCGCCATCGGCCTTCAGCAGCCCCGCCAGCACCCGTCCCGGCATGGCGGCATAGGCGGTGGGCTGGCCGAAAAAGCCCGCCAGACGATCCTCGCTGTCGCAGGCCAGGGCGACGCGGGCGCCCTCCAGTTCAAAGATCTGCAGCTCGACCGCGTCCCGGACCGGCTCGCGCAGCAGCGCCACCGCCAGTTCCGTATCCGCCAGCCGCGACAGCATCCGGGCGCGCTGCGGCGCCTCGGCATCGTGGAAGGGAATGGGGGCAAGATCATCCAAAGCGGTCATGGCGCGGCCTCTTCCGGGGGTCTGCCCCTGCCCTAGTCCGGCCGCCCGTTGCAGGCAAGCGGCATCGCCCCTGGCCCGCCGACCACCGGCCCCCTGGCATCAGTCGATGAAGTCGCCCGCCTGGAAATTGCCCAGGTTGCCCAGCAGCTGCCCGACCAGCGAGATCTCGGTCACGCTGCCGTCGGTCACGCGGCGGGACAGGGTGACGACGCGGCCGCGCTCCAGCCCGAACCGTTCGACATTGCTGACGACGCCGCCTTCGGCGAACGAGATCGCGACCACTTGGCGGTCGATCTCCTCGGGGGCGGCGGCGCCCATGCGCCGCCAGCGCGAGCCGACATAGTACCAGCCCGACCCCGTCAGCAGGCCCTGCGCCGTCGGACGGCCGATCAGGCCAGGCAGGTCGTCCATCGTCGTCTGGCCCACCACGACCTGCCCAAGCTCAGTCTCGGGCGGGACATAGCCGTGGTTGCGATAGATCGGCGTGCAGGCGGCAAGCCCCAGGACGGCCAGAAATGCCAGTGTCATCAGGCTTCTGATGGCGGTCATGGGGGTGGTCCCTCCTTGGGGCGGTTGACGCGGCCCGCCCTGCCTAGCAAACTCGGCCACCCGGCTCAAGAATATCAATCCGCCGGCCGCCCCAGACCCCCGAGGCCCCATGACCGCACCCGAACAGCATCCGCAGCGCCTGCGCGTGGCGCATCTCAATCCCAACAGCCCGACGCCCTTTCACCTCCGCCCGGACGAGCCGACCCGCACCGCGATCGCCCAGGAACTGGGCGTGGATGCCCTGTCGCGGCTGGATTTCCGCGGAGAGATGCGCGCCCATGGCAGCGACGGCTGGCTGCTGACCGGCCGGCTGGCGGCGCGGGTCACCCAGCCCTGCGTGGTCACTCTGAAGCCGGTGCGCAGCGACATCGACGAGCCGGTGCGCATCCAGTTTACCCCCCATGCCCGCGCACCCGAGGCCGAGGAGATCGAGATGCCGGACGAGACGGTCGAACCCTTGGGCAACTTCATCGACCTGACGGCGATCATGATCGAGGCGCTCAGCCTGGGCCTGCCGGAATATCCGCGCGCGGAAGGCGCGGGCCTGGCCGCACCGCAGCCCGAGGAACCCGCCGCCGATACCCGCAGGCCCTTTGCGGGCTTGGACAAGCTGCTGCGCGGCGAGGGCGGCGAATCCTGAAGGGCGCGGCCGGTCATGGGCGTGGCCTTGGCGCCACAATGGGTCGGCGATTCTGCCCGAACAGCAGAAAAAAGCGGGAAATTGCAGCCACAGCGGGGCAAATGAGGCCGGAACGCGGCGCAATTCATCCCGTCCCACGGCCACGAGGGCTTGCGGGCGCGGCTGTCATGGCGTATCTGCGCGGTTCATTTACGAATTCAAATCTCCGGTGCCAAGGCGTCACGACGCAGCACCCTGACAAACCGAGGTGGTGACATGGCTGTCCCTCAGAATCGCGTAACCCGGTCCAAGCGCAACATGCGTCGCGCGCATGATGCTCTGGTCGCGGGCAACCCGAACGAATGCTCGAACTGCGGCGAGCTAAAGCGTCCGCACCACGTGTGCCCGTCCTGCGGCCATTATGCCGACCGCGAAGTGATCGCGCAGGCGAACGAGATCGACCTGGACGACGACGCGGCCTGATCACGGTTCGCGGCACCTCTTCATGACCGTCGAACCCGCGATCACGCCGGCACCGCGCGCCCTCGAAACCGGGGGCAGCGTGGTGATATCGGTTGACGCCATGGGCGGCGATCGCGGCCCTGCGGTCGTGGTCGCCGGCATGGCCGAAAGTGCCGAGAAGAACCCCGAGATCCAGTTCATCGTCCATGGCGACGAGGTCCAGCTGCGCAGCCTGATCGGCAAGCGCAAGGCCTTGGCAGGCCGCTGCGACATCCGTCATGCGGGGTCCGTCGTGACCATGCATGACAAACCCAGCCAGGTCGTCCGCAAGGGCGAGGGCAGTTCCATGTGGTCCACCATCGAATCGGTCAAGCAGGGAGAGGCTCAGGTCGCCGTCTCCTGCGGCAACACCGGTGCGCTGATGGCGCTGTCGATGCTGCGCCTGCGCAAGCTGCCCGGCGTGAACCGCCCGGCCATTGCCTGCCTGTGGCCGTCGCGCAACCCGCAGGGGTTCAACATCATGCTTGACGTGGGCGCGGATATCCGCGCCGATGCGCATGACCTGCTGCAATATGCGCTGATGGGGGCTTCCTATGCCCGCAACGGCCTGGGCGTCAGCCAGCCGCGGGTCGGCCTGCTGAATGTCGGCACCGAGGAGCACAAGGGCCGCAGCGAGCTGAAGCAGGCGCATGACCTGATCGAGGCCGCGGCCGATTCCGGAAATTTCGACTATGTGGGCTTCGTCGAGGGGGGCGATCTGCCCTCGTCGCGCGTGGATGTGATCGTGACCGACGGTTTCACGGGCAACGTTGCCTTGAAGACCGGCGAGGGGACCGCCAAGCTTGTAGGAGACTTCCTCAAGGACGCCTTCTCGAATTCGATCATGTCCAAGTTCGCAGCAGTTCTGGCGATGTCCTCGCTCAAGCGCCTTCAAAAGCGGATCGACCCGCGCCGCGTGAATGGCGGCATCTTTCTGGGCCTGAACGGGACCGTCGTGAAATCCCACGGATCGGCCGACGCCACCGGCGTCTCGGCGGCAATCAAGCTGGCCTTCACGCTGGCCAAGTCGGGCTTTCAGGACCGACTGGCCGCCCGCGTGGCACAGGGCGCAGCCGCTTCGGCCAGTGCGGCCGAGACAGGAGCATCCACGTGACCCGTCGTTCGGTCATCCGCGGCACCGGCCATTACCTGCCCGAAAACGTCGTCGAGAACAGCTGGTTCGAAAGCCGGCTGGACACCAGCGACGACTGGATCCGGTCGCGCACCGGGATCGAGCGGCGCCACTTTGCCGCCGAAGGCCAGACCACCAGCGACCTGGCCATCCGCGCCGCCCGCGCGGCGCTGGACCGGGCTGGCATGACGGCTGCGGATATCGACGGGATCATCCTGGCGACCTCCACCCCCGACTTCACCTTTCCGGCCGTGGCCACGATGGTCCAGTCGGGCCTGGGGATGTCGCGCGGCTTTGCCTATGACGTGCAGGCCGTCTGCGCGGGCTTTGTCTTTGCACTGGCCAATGCCGACGCGATGATCCGCGCGGGCCTTGGAAACCGCGTGCTGGTCATCGGCGCCGAGACCTTTTCCCGCATCATGGACTGGACCGACCGCGGCACCTGCGTGCTGTTTGGTGACGGCGCCGGTGCGGTGGTGCTGGAGGCGCAGGAGGGCGCGGGCACCAGCGACGACCGCGGCATCCTCTCCTGTGACCTGAACAGCGACGGCACCCACCGCGAACTTTTGTACGTGGACGGCGGCGTCTCCTCGACCGGCACGGCCGGGCAGCTGCGGATGCAGGGGAACCTGGTCTTCCGTCATGCCGTCGAAAAGCTGGCCAAGACCGCCCATACCGCGCTGGACAAGGCGGGGCTGACCGGGTCGGACGTCGACTGGCTTGTGCCCCACCAGGCCAACATGCGCATCATCACCGCCACCGCCCAGAAGATGGGCCTGCCCCTGGACAAGGTCGTCCTGACGGTGGCGGATCACGGCAACACCTCGGCGGCCTCGATCCCGCTGGCGCTGTCGGTCGCGGATGGACGGGGCCAATTCAAGACGGGCCAGGTGCTGGTCACCGAGGCGATCGGCGGCGGGCTCAGCTGGGGTTCGGTCGTCCTGCGCTGGTGACGGCGCCCATCGACGCCGACCCTGCTATTTCAGCAATGCGTCCTTGCTGGCGCGCCGGTTCATGCCGCCTGCCGGCCTCCGCGTGCGGTCATGGCCGGATTGGCAGCCCACACACAGCTTGACACCGGGCTGCGCCTGACGGCGCGCCTCCGGGATCGGATCGTCGCATTCCGCGCAATGGGTGGCGCTGTCCCCCTGCGCCGCACGCCGGGCCGCATTCAGGCGCGCGCGGGCCACGGCCTCGGCCGTCGAAATCTCGATCTGTTCGTTCACCGCGTCGTCGCGGGCCCATCCGCCAGCCATGTCAGTCTCCTCACGTCACCTCTCCTAGATGGGGCAGGTCGGGCGGCTTTGCAAATGCGGCCGCCATTGACAGGGGCAGGGTCAATGGAAAGACTGCACATGATGCAGGTGCAGAAAATGCCTGCCGCTCTGGGGAGGGCTGTGAGTTTTGGGGATCGTCCGTCTGTTCGACGGCATCAATGAGGTCGTCGGCCGGATCGTGTCGGTCGTCGCCCTGATTTTTGCCGGCATCATCATCTATGACGTCTTCATGCGCTATGTGCTGGGACAGCCGACGCGATGGGCCTTTGACGTCTCCAAGCAGCTTTACGGCTTCTATTTCATCATGCTGGGCGGCTATGCGCTGCGCCACCAGGCCCATGTGCGGGTCGATCTGCTGACGGCGCGAATGCGCCACGGCCTGCGCCGGTGGGTCGAGGTCGCGGGCTATGCGATCTTTTTCTTTCCTTTCGCCTGGATCTTCGCCACGCACAGCTGGACCTTCGCCATGACCTCCTGGCGGCAGGGAGAGCTGACCTATGGCGCCGTGCAGCTGCCCGTCTATCCGCTGAAGATGGCGATGTTCGCGGCTGCCTGCCTGCTGCTGATCCAGGGGGTCGGCGAGGTGCTGAAGCTGCTGCTGGACCGGACCGACGATACGGGATCGCGCGATGTCGGGTGAATCGATTGCGCTGATCATGTCGGGCCTGCTGGTGCTGGGCCTGTTCATGGGCCATCCGCTGGCCTTCGTGCTGGGCGGGACGGCGGTCCTCGGCGCCTTCATCGCCGGCAAGCCGATGGTGCTGGGCATCGTCATCAACCGCATCTTCGGCGACGTGCTGGACAACTATGTCCTGATCGCGATCCCGCTCTTCGTGCTGATGGCGCGCTTCCTGTCCGACAGTGGCGTGACCGACCGCATGTTCGAGGCGCTGCGCCACCTGATGAGCCGCGTCACCGGCGGGCTGGGGCTGGCGGTCGTGTTCATCTCGATCCTGCTGGCGGCGACGACGGGCATCATCGGCGCCTCGATCACCGTCATGGGCATGATGGCGCTGCGCCCGATGCTGCAATACGGCTATGACAAGCGGCTGGCCACGGGGCTGATCGGCGCTTCGGGCTGCCTGGGCATCCTGATCCCGCCGTCGATCATGCTGATCCTGATGGCCTCCTATGCACCGGGCCTGTCGGTGGGCCAGCTGTTCGCGGGCGCGATGATCCCGGGGCTGCTGCTGGGGGTCATGTACGCGATCTACGTGGTGATCATCGCCTGGATGCGCCCCGACTGGGCCCCCAAGGTGACAGAGGCCGACAAGATCAGCCGCGCCGCCATGTGGAAGATGCTGGTCATCGAGGCCGTGCCGCCCCTGATCCTGATCCTGGGCATCCTGGGCTCGCTGCTGGCCGGTATCGCCACCGCGACCGAGGCCAGCGCCATCGGCGCGCTGCTGGCGCTGCTGATCGTCATCATGCGCGGCCGCTTTCAATGGGCGACCTTCTATTCGGCACTGCTGGAAACCGGGCGGACCAGCGCGATGATCCTGTTCATCGTGGTGGGCGCCACCGCCTTCACCGGCGTCTTCAACATCACCGGGGGGCTGCGGGCCAGCCAGGACCTGATCCGGGGCCTGGCCGACGACCCGTATACGCTGATCGCGGTGATGCTGCTGGTGGTCTTCATCCTGGGGATGTTCCTGGACTGGACCGGCATCGTCCTGCTGTCCTTTCCGATCTTCCTGCCGCTGGTCGGAGAGATGGGGATCGACCCCCTGTGGTTCGTCGTCCTGATGGCCGTTGTGCTGCAGACCAGCTTCCTGTCGCCGCCCTTCGGCTATGCGCTGTTCTACATGCGGGCCATCGCCCCGCCCGAGGTCAGCACGACCGACATCATCATGGGCGTGCTGCCCTTCATCGTCATGGTGCTGCTGATGTGCGCCGCGATGATCCTGTTCCCCGCCCTGGTCACCTGGCTGCCGCTGACGCTCTACGGCTGACCGGGGCCGCCCCGTTTTTCATGAGGAGGATGAAAAGATGAAACATCTGCTGACGACCGCCGCGCTGGCGCTGGCCACGGCAAGCCCTGCCCTGGCCGAGAACTGGACGATGACGACGACCTGGCCTTCCAGCCTGGAGCTGATCGAGATCGACAAGCACTGGGTCGATCTGGCCAACAAGCTGGTGGACGACGACAAGCTGACGATCGAATTCTACGAGGGCGGCAGCCTGGTCCCGGCCGGAGAGGTCTTCGGCGCGGTCGAATCGGGCACCATCCAGGCCGGCGCCGACTGGCCGGGCTATTGGGCGGGCCGCAACAGCGCCTTTTCGCCCCTGGCGACCACGGCCAGCCTGTTCAACGCAGTGGATTACGTGAACTGGATCCAGGAATGGGGCGGAGAGGATCTCTATAACGAGGTCTATGGCCAGTTCGGCATGGTCTATCTGCCCTATGGCGTCACCAACAACGAATCGGGCTTCCGCACCGTCAGCCAGCCGATTCGCACGCTGGAGGATCTGGCCGGGCTGCGCCTGCGCCTGTCGGGTCTGGAACAGGGCAAGCTGCTGGAAAAGCTGGGCGGCAACCAGGTCAGCATGGCCGGCGGCGAGATCTATCAGTCGCTGGAGCGGGGTGTGATCGACGGGGCCGAGTTCTCGACCCCGAACGTCGATTTTTCGGGCGGCTTCCAGCAGGTGACGAAATACTGGTCGACCCCCGGCTGGCACCAGTCCTCCTCAGTCTTCGGAGTGATGATCAACAAGGGAGCCTGGGACGCGCTGGACGAGGAGACGCAGGAGCGGCTGAAGATCGCCGCCGACGCGACCATGCTGTGGAGCCTCAGCTTCACCGAAAAGCGCGCGACCGAGGCCTATGGCCAGTTCACCGAAGCCGGCACCGAGATCACGCGCCTGGACGATGCAGCCTTGGAGCGCGTGCAGCAGCTGGCCAACGAGACAATCCAGGAAGTGGCCTGCGAAAACCCGATGTCGGCCAAGGTCTATGCCAGCCAGCTGAGCTATCTTCAGGATTATGCCATCTGGCGTGACGCCTCGGCGCCGTTCAACCTGGGGCGGACCCCGGACGGTCCGGACCTGGCCGCGATCGAGGCCTGCGCCCAATAATCGCATCCAGCACCATCGCAAGTGTCGGGCGGGGAACGATTTCCCCGCCCTTCTCGTTGACAGGGCAGGCAAAGCGCACCATCCTTCACGCAACCAAGAGGACCGACAATGGGCGACAAGACTCTGACCCGGATGGATCTGGCCGAAGCGGTGTTCCGCGATGTCGGCCTGTCGCGGCACGAATCGGCGCAGCTTGTCGAAAGCGTGCTGGACCACATCTCGGACGCGCTGGTGCGCGGCGAGCAGGTCAAGATCTCGTCCTTCGGCACCTTCTCGGTCCGCGACAAGAACGAACGGATCGGCCGCAACCCCAAGACCGGGGAAGAGGTGCCGATCACCCCCCGTCGCGTCCTGTCCTTTCGCCCCTCGCACCTGATGAAGGACCGCGTGGCCGCCGGCAACAAGCGGTAAGGTCACCTTCACAGGATGCAAAAGGGCGCAGAGGCATTCCGGTCGATCGGCGAGGTGGCAAGCCTGATCGGCGTCGCCCCCCATGTGCTGCGCTATTGGGAAACCCAGTTCCCCCTGCTGCGGCCGATGAAGCGCCCCGATGGCCGCCGCTATTACCGCCCCGCCGACCTGGCACTGGCCGCCGGCATCTGCGAATTGCTGCGCGATGAGGGGCTGACCATCCGCGGCGCACGCAAGCTGATCGCGGCCGACCGGGGCGAGGCGGTGCGGGCGCGTGGATTGGCGCGCCTTGCAGTGCTGCCGGATGTCGCAGCCGGTGTCGATGTGCTGGACGGCGGGATCGCCCCGCCCGCGGCGGGCCTGGTCAGTGCCGACCTGCCTGAACCGTCCCTGGCCGACATCCCTGCCGATCCCGTGCTGCCGGCCGGCCAGCCCCCTGCCCTGTGCCCGCCGCCAGCCCTGTGGCTGTCCCGCTTGACCAAATTTGCCCGGATGCTGGAGGGGCTGACGCCCTCCGACCCGCGCTGGGCCGCCGCCCATCCCGTCGCGCTGCGCCTTGGCCAGGCGATGTTGCGGCTGTCCTGACAGGGCGCTGCAAATTGGGCAAGATTTCCGCACGGCAGCCCTTGTGCATCCCCGCCCGATCGCACTATACGAGGCGCGTCGGGCCGTGGCGCAGCCTGGTTAGCGCGTCCGTCTGGGGGGCGGAAGGCCGAGAGTTCGAATCTCTCCGGCCCGACCATTCCGAAAACGCCCATCCCTTTTCAGGGGTGGGCGTTTCCCTTTTCTGCTCCTCGGGTCATGGAGACCAAGATGAACGGTGTCCTGCCTGACAGCGAGATCCGCGAGCTGATCCGCACCGGCGTGATCGCCGCCGACAGCCCCATCATTCCCGAACAGATCCAGCCTGCCTCGCTGGACCTGCGGCTTGGCACCCGGGCCTATCGGCTGCGCGCCAGCTTTCTGGCCGGACGTGGGCGCCGCATCGCGGACAGGCTGGATGATTTCTGCATGCACCAGATGGACCTGTCGGATGGCGCCGTCTTGGAGCGCGGTTGCGTCTACCTGGTGCCGCTGCAGGAGCGCATCAGCCTGCCACCGGGCCTGTCCGCGGTTGCCAATGCCAAATCCTCGACCGGGCGGCTGGACCTGCTGACGCGCCTGGTCACCGATGACGGGACCGAGTTCGACCGCCTGCCCGAAGGCTATGACGGCCCCCTCTATGCCGAGATCTGCCCGCGCAGCTTTTCGGTCCTGGTGCGTCCGGGCATGCGCCTGAACCAGCTGCGTCTGCGGCGTGGTCAGGCAGTTCTGACCGATGCGCAATTGACTGACCTGCACGCGCGCGAGCCGCTGGTCGGCGACGGGCAGGCGCTGATCGACCATGGCCTGGGCTTTTCGGTCGACCTGCGTCCGGCGACCGGCGACCTTGTCGGCTATCGCGCCCGCCCGCACAGCGGGGTGATCGACCTGGACCGCATCGGCGAATACCCCGCCGCCGAGTTCTGGGACGAGTTGCGCACGACCGAGGGCCGCCTGATCCTGGACCCCGGCGCCTTCTACATCCTGGTCAGCCGCGAATCGGTGGCCATCCCCGCCGATTACGCGGCCGAGATGGCGCCCTTCCTGGCAATGGTCGGGGAATTCCGGGTGCATTACGCCGGCTTCTTCGATCCAGGCTTTGGCATCGGCGCCACGGGCGCAGGCGCGCGGGGCGTGCTGGAGGTCCGCTGCCACGAGGCGCCCTTTGTGCTGGAACATGGACAGGTCGTGGGCCGGCTGGTCTATGAACGCATGGCCGCCCGCCCCGAGCGCCTCTATGGCGAGGGGATCAAGTCCAACTACCAGGGCCAGGGCCTGAAGCTGGCCAAGCAGTTCCGCTAAAGCGGCCCGGTCTGCCACAGGCGGACCTTCAGCCCGCCATGCGCCACGATCGGTCCCGGGGCCTGCCACGGCAGCCCGGTCGCCTTTGCAAGCCCCGCCTCGCTGGTGACGATACCGACGCGCCAGCCGGGGAAGCGGCTGCGGAACACCTCGCCCATCTGCGCATGCAGGCCGAACAGGGGCCCCTTGTTGCCGATCCGCGCGCCATAGGGCGGGTTCACGATGACGATGCCGGGGGCGCAGTCGGGACGCTGAAGATCGGTGATCTGGCAGGTCTGGAACTGCGTGATCCCTGTCACGCCGGCGCGTTCCGCGTTCGCCTGGCTCATCCGGACGGCGCCGGGATCGCGGTCGCTGCCGAAGAATTGCGCGGGCGCCGGGCGGGGCGCGGCGTCGGCCTTCATCCGCGCCCAGGCCGCGGCATCGAAATTGGCAAGCTGCTGAAAGGCAAAGGCGCGGCTGCGGCCCGGCGCCAGGCCCAGGGCGATCTCGGCCGCCTCCAGAACGAAGGTGCCCGAGCCGCACATCGGGTCCAGCACCGGCTGGCTGCCGTCGAAGCCCATCTCGGCCAGGAACATCGCGGCCATCGTCTCGCGCATGGGGGCCTTGGCGACGGCCTCCTTGTGGCCGCGCTTGTGCAGCGATTCGCCGGTCGTATCCAGGCTGAAGGTCACCAGATCGTCCTCGATCCGGGCCTTCACCGTCATCGGCGCATCGGCGGCCAGCGGGGCGCCCAGTTCCTCGGTGATGGCCCGCTCGATCCGCTGCGTGGCGGCGCCGGCGTGATAGATGCGGGAAGCCTTGCAGACCGTCTCGACCTTGACCGGCAGGTCGGGGCGCAGCAGGTCGCCCCAGGGAAACTTGCGGGCGCGCTTGTCCAACTGCGCAAGGTGCATTGCACGAAAGCCGCCGACGCGGGCCAGCACGCGCGTCGCACCGCGCAGCCACAGGTTGGCGCGCCACACATCGCTCCAGCCGCCGCGGATGGTGACGCCGCCGGGCTGGATCACCGGCCGCCAGTCCAAGGCCGCAGCCTCGGCCGCGAGGGGCTCTTCAAGGCCGGGCGTGGCGACCAGGAAAATGTCGAAATCGGGAATGTCCATCGTGCAGCCCTAGCGCGCGCCGCGCGAAAAGGCGAGAGGCTCAGCGGCGGATCAGGCGCGCCAACATGCGCATCCGCCGGGCCAGGTCCCGCGTCTGTCGGCTCCTGCCCTGCCCCCGTCGCGTCCTGCCCGCCATGGGCTTGCTGCCCCAGGTCATCGCGAAGCGGGCGCACATATTGAGCGGCTGGTTCAGGTTCATCGGCGCACCTTTCAGTCGTCGTCGAACAGGTCGTCGGCCGGACCCGCGCCGCTGTCCCCCGCGTCGATGTCGGCATCCTCGGGATCAGCCGCAAGGGGCAGCGCCAATCCCTCCGCAGGCGGACGCGATTCCAGCAGGCCAGCCGCCCGCAGCTCCGACAGGCCCGGCAGGTCGCGGGCGGATTCCAGCCCGAAATGGTCCAGGAAAGCGTCGGTTACCACATAGGTGGCCGGCCGACCGGGCGTCATGCGGCGGCGGCCGACGCGCACCCATTCCATCTCGATCAACTGGTCCAATGTGCCGCGGCTGACGGCGACGCCGCGGATCTCCTCGATCTCGGCCCGCGTGACCGGCTGGTGATAGGCGATGATCGCCAAGGTCTCGACCGCGGCCCGGGACAGGCGGCGGCTGTCCACCGTCTCGGCCTGCATCAGGAAGGACAGGTCAGGCGCGGTCCGAAAGGCATAGGCGTCGCCGATGCGCTCCAGCACGACCCCCCGCCCGTCATAGCTGCGGCGCAGTGCGGCCAGCGCCTCGGGCGGATCGCAGCCAAGGGGCATCCGTTTCCCAATGTCGTGCAGCGACAGCGGCTGGACGGCAGCGAACAGGATCGCCTCGACCATCCGCTCCTGCTGGGCCAGGGGCGGCGGCGGGAAATCGGCGGCGGGATCAGGCGCGGTCGTCATGGGGTCGGTGCCGATAGCTGATGGGAGCAAAGGTCTCGGCCTGCCGTATCTCCAGCCGGCCTTGGCGTGCAAGCTCCAGCGAGGCGGCAAAGGTCGCCGCGGTGGCACTGCGGCGGCGCTTGGGGTCGGAATGCCAGCCATCGGGCAGAAACACCGACAGATCCGTCCATTCGCCGGTAAAGCCGATCAGCCGGCGCAACCGCTCCAGTGCCTGCTCCATCGTGAAGACGTCGTGGCGGTCGAAGGCATAAGGGCGAAACTCGTCGCGGGTCTTCAGCCGGGCATAGGCGCGCATCAGGTCGATCAGCCCCGCCTGCCACTGGGTCTTGCGGCTGCGGGCCACGATCTCGGGGGCGCCGCGGGCAAAGCGGGACTGGCCAAGCCGGTCGCGCCCCATCAGTTGGGCGGCCACCTCACGCATGGCGGCCAGGCGCTCCAGCTGAAAGGCCAGATGCGCGGCCATGTCCTCGGCCGACGGGCCGTCGGCCTGGGGGTCGGGGGGCAGCAGCAGGCGGGATTTCAGGAAGGCCAGCCAGGCGGCCATGACCAGGTAATCGGCGGCCAGTTCGATCCGCAGGGCGCGGGCCTCCTCGACAAAGGCCAGGTACTGTTCAGCCAGGTCCAGCACGCGGATCTTCAGCAGGTCGACCTTCTGCGTGCGCGCCAGCGTCAGCAGCAGGTCCAGCGGGCCTTCGTAGCCGTCCACATCGACGATCAGCGCCTCGTCCGCGCGGCGCTTCGCCACCTCGGCGGCGTCGACGCCGTCGTCGGGCACGGGCTTCAGATAGGGAACCTTGGGCTTGGCCACGCTGTCTCCTCCGATCGGCCAGACAGGGTCAGGCCCGTCCGCCCCGCTGTCAAGCGGTCAGCGCGCGCCATTCGCCCATCAGCGCGGCGATGTCGGCCCGCTGGGGCGCCACGCGCCGGGCCAGGGCGGCTTCGGCCCGACGGCCCGCCTCGGCGGACATGGTGCCCGCGGCCGCCACGACTGGCTGCATCTGCGCAATCGTGCCGTTGCAGTGCAGCACCAGGTCGCACCCGGCGGTCAGTGAGGCAGAGGCCCGTTCGGCCTCGGTTCCCGACAGCGCGTTCATGGTGATGTCGTCGGTCATCAGCAGCCCATCAAAGCCGATGTCCTGGCGGATCAGCGCGATCATCCGACTGGAGGCTGTGGCCGGCGCGTCGTCCAGAGCGGGAAAGCGGATATGCGCGGTCATGCCCATCGGCAGGTCCGACAGCGCCCGGAAGGGCGCGAAATCCAGCGCCTGAAGCTCGGCCTCGGCCGCCTCCACCACGGGCAGGTCGTGGTGGCTGTCGGCGATGGCGCGGCCGTGGCCCGGCATGTGCTTGACCACCGGCAGCACCCCCGCCGCCAAAAGGCCATCAGCCGCCGCACGCCCCAGTTCGGCGACGCGATCCGGGTCCGACCCCAGGCAGCGATTGCGCAGGAAAGGATGCGTGTCGGCCTGCGCCACGTCCAGCGTCGGCGCACAGTTCGAATCGATCCCCACCGCCCGCAGCTCGTGGCCGATCAGGTGATAGCGCAGCCACATGGCCCGCAGGCCTGCCGCCGCCTGATCCAGCGGTTCCGGCCAGTCAGTCCAATGGGGCGCGCGCAGGCGCTGGACCCGCCCGCCCTCCTGGTCGACGGTGATGACGGCATCCCGCCCGACGGCCTCGCGCAGCTGGCCGGTCAGCCGGCGCAGCTGGTCGGGGCTGTCGACATTGCGACCAAAGAGGATGAATCCCCAAGGGTCGGCATCGCGGAAAAAGGCGGCCTCGTCGGCCGTCAGCGACAGGCCGGCGATGCCGCCCAGGATGGTGGCGCCATGGCTCATGCGGTCACTGGCCCAGGGCCAGACAGTCCGTCCCCGAGGATTGCAGCGCCGAGCAGAACTGCCGCGCCTCGCTGATCGAACCAAAGCCGGCGACGCGCAGGCGCCAGAAGGTGCGCCCGTTCGACTGGTGCTGCTGGATGACCGGCGCCTTGCCGGAGAAGAGCGAGCCGTTGCGTCCGGCCAGGCGCTGCCACTCGTTCTCGGCGATGGCGTTGCTGTCGAAGGCGCCGACCTGGACCAGCGGGCCACCGGCGCTGCTGGCGGCGGCGGGGCGTTCCACCGGCGCCTCGGCGGGGGCTGGGGCGGCCTCCACGACGGGCGTCGGAGCAGCGGCAGGTGCGATCGCGGCCACGCGGGTCACGGTCCGCGGCCGCGGCGCGGGGCGGCTGGAGGCGACCAGCACCCCGGGATCGGCCTCGGCCTGGGCCTGGGCCAGCGCCTCGGCAATGGCGACGGCCTGGGTCGGCACGCCGTTCTCGTCCGTCACGACATCCGTGACCGGCCCCTCCGAGGCAGGGGCGTCGATGATGGCGGCATCGTTCACCGCCTGGTCGGCCAGCGCCCGTTCCGCGGCGGCGGCGGCCTGCGCCTCGGCCTGGGCGCGCGCCTCGCTGTCGGACAGTGGAACGATCGGCTCGCCCGCAAAGGTCAGGGGCGTCTCGGACGGGTTCGAGGGCTCGCGCGCAGTGGCGCCCAGCTGCCCCATCGCCACGTCATCCTCCGACAGCTCGACCGGGGACGGGGCGATCGCGACCTCCTGGGCGGGAACCGCGGCCTCGCCGCCGGCCACGCTGTTGACCGCAAGGCCGGTGTGGTTCGTCAGCTGGCCTCCCGGATCTTCCGGCGTGGTGCGGGCCTCGCCCTCGATCGCGCGGATCACCGGCACGCCCGAGACATCGCGCGACATCAGCTGCCAGCCCCAGGCCATCAGCCCGACCATCAGCGCGACCGAGGCGACCGCGCCCATGTAATGGGTCAGCCGCGCCAGCCGCCCGGTCAGGCCGTCCGCCTCGGCGCGGGGATCCGCCGCGTCCTGGTCCTGCGGGGCGTTCCAGCCCCCCTGGTCATAGGAGAATTCGCGCTTCACCTTGTGACGCGAGAACACATAGCCGCCTTCGCGGAAATCCATCACTGCCATGTCTGCCTGCCTGCCGGTTGTTCCGGATTAACTTTGCCTGCTCAGAGCCTCACCCGGCAGCGACGCTGTTCGTCAGCGCATTTCTTCTGCCGGAGTCACCCCAAGAATAGCGAGACCGCTTGAAATAACAACGCCAACTGCCCGGACCAGCGCAATTTTTCCTCGGCTGGTGGCGTGATCGCCATCCTGCACGAAGCGCAGGGACGTGTCGTCATTGCCGCGATTCCACAGCGAATGCAGGTCAGAGGCGATGTCATAGAGGAAGAAGGCGACGCGGTGCGGCTCGTGCGCGCGGGCGGCATGTTCGACCAGCCGCGGCCATTCCCCGACCTTGCGGGCCAGTTCCAGCTCGGCGGGGTGGTTCAGGACCGACAGGTCCGCGCCGGTCAGGGCAGAATCGCCGACGTCGATTCCCGCCTCGGCCGCGCGGCGCAGGACCGAATGGACCCGGGCGCTGGCGTACTGGACATACCAGACGGGGTTGTCCTTGGACTGTTCCAGCACCTTGGCAAAGTCGAAATCCAGCGCCGCATCGTTCTTGCGCGTCAGCATGATGAAGCGGGTGACATCGGCCCCCGCCTCCTCTACCACGTCGCGCAGGGTGACGAAGGTGCCGGCGCGCTTGGACATCTTGAACGGCTCGCCGTTCTTGAACAGCTTGACCAGCTGGATCAGCTTGACGTCCAGAGGCACGCGCCCGTCCGACAGCGCCTTGACCGCCGCGTTCATGCGCTTGACATAGCCGCCGTGGTCGGCACCGAAGACGTCGATCAGCTGGTCGAAGCCGCGCTCGATCTTGTCGAAGTGATAGGCGATGTCGGGCGCGAAATAGGTCCAGGCGCCGTCGGACTTCTGGATCGGCCGATCCACGTCATCGCCATGCGCGGACGAGCGGAACAGCAGCTGTTCGCGCGGTTCCCAATCCTCGGGCAGCTTGCCCTTGGGCGGCTCCAGCACGCCGCGATAGATCAGGTCCATTTCCTTCAGCCGGGCAATCGCCGCCTCGATCTTGCCGGTGCCGTAAAGCGCCTTTTCGCTGGAATAGACGTCCATCTGCACGCCAAGCGCGGCCAGATCGCCGCGGATCTGTTCCATCATGGCCTGGGTCGCGAACTCGCGGATCTCGACCAGCCAGTCCTCTTCGGGCTTGTCCAGCAGGCTGTCGCCGTATCTTTCCTTCAGCGCCGCGCCGACCGGGATCAGGTAGTCGCCGGGATAAAGCCCCTCGCGGATCTCGGGCTCCAGCCCGTTGGCCTCGCGATAGCGTTCATAGGCCGACCGCGCCAGCACATCCACCTGCGCCCCGCCGTCGTTGATATAGTATTCGCGCGTCACGTCATGGCCGGAAAAGGCCAGCAGGCGCGCCAAGGCGTCGCCGAAGACCGCGCCGCGGACATGGCCCACATGCATCGGCCCCGTCGGATTGGCGCTGACGAATTCGATGTTGACCCGCTGGCCCGCGCCCATGTCGGACCGGCCGAATTCCGCGCCGGCCTTCAGCGTGGCCGCGACGACCTGCTGCCAGACGACCGGCGACAGGCGCAGGTTCAGGAAGCCGGGTCCCGCCACCTCGGCCGCAGAGATGCGGGGGTCGGTCAGGCGGGCGGACAACTTTTCGGCGATGTCACGCGGCTTCATGCCGGCGGGCTTGGCCAGCACCATCGCGGCATTGGTGGCCATGTCGCCATGGGCGGGATCGCGCGGCGGCTCGACCGTCACATTGGCCAGGTCCAGGCCTTGCGGCAACTCGCCGGCCTTGGCCATCTGGTCCAGCGCCTCGACGACGACGCCGCGGAGATCGGTGAAAAGGTTCATCTTGGGCTTCCTGATTGACCCCCGCGGGTTAACGCCTGAGGTCGGGGGAGGTCAACACATTGCCCCGCTCAGCTGCCCGTTTCGGCCTTTTCGCGATGCTGGCGCGCCACGTCGGCGGCCTCGGCGGCCAGATCATCCTCACCGCCGTCCTTCGGCGCCGACAGGGCCGGCGGCACGAAGGCGGTGATCCAGTCGCCCGATTGCACCGCGACCGGCTGATCCTCGGCATTGAAGCGCAGCGTCCCGGCCTTGGAGACGACGACCAGCGGCTTGGCCCCCGGACGGTCCGCCTGCCAGTCGTCAAAGTCGTATTCGTCCGACAGGCGGGTGCTGCGCAGGGTCCATCCCTCGGCCAGGCGCTGGTTCAGCGCGTCGAAGGTCGGGGAATTGGCCAGCCGCTGCCCGCCCAGCTGCGCCGGCAGCGCATGGCGGGACTGGTCGCGCACCCGGCTGATCTGCCAGACCGCGTCGCGGCCCAGTTCCGGCCCTAGGTCGGTGGCGACCAGCGTATTGTAGGCATCGTTGTCCGAGGCCGCCAGAACGGCCGGATAGGCGATGAACTCGACCTGATGCTCGGCCGCCTCGCCCAGGATGTCGCCGTAATAGGTCGGGATCCCGGCCTGCCGCGCCTGGATCAGGTGCTGGCGGTTCGTGTCGGCGATCAGCGTGCCGACGCCTGCCTTCACCAGTGCCTGCGCCAGCGCCACCGCGAAAGGCGATCCGCCCACCACCAGCAGGCCCGGACGCTCGGGCCCCGACAGGCCAAGCCGCCGCGCCAGGGGCGCCAGGGTAAAGCCGTGGATGATCACCGTCGCCAGCACGATGATGAAGGCCAGGGGCGCCAGGGCCGCGCCGTCGGGAATGCCCGCCTCGACCAGCTTGTCGCCGAACAGGCCCGAGACGGCGACCATCACCACGCCGCGCGGACCGGTCAGCGCGATCAGCCAGCGTTCGTTCATCGGCAGCCGCGTCCCGATCAGCGGCAGCAGCACCTGCAACGGACGCGCCAGGGCGACGGTGAAGACCACGAACAGCGCCGCCCGCCAGGTCAGTTGCTCAAGGCTTGCGAAATCCAGGGAAGAGGCCATCAGCACGAAGACCCCCGACACCAGCAGGATCGTCGCCTGCTCCTTGAAGCGGTGCAGCTCGGTGTAGGACGACAGTTTGGCGTTCGCCAGCACCATCCCCATGATCGTGACGGCCAGCAGGCCGGTTTCATGCAGGACGCTGTCGGTGACGGCGAAGATGGCGATGACGCTGACGAACAGCATCGGCACCTTCATGTATTCGGGCACCCAGCCCCGCCGGAAGGACAGGGCCATCGCCTGTCCCCCCGCCCAGCCCGCCAGCGCGGCAAAGCCGATCCCGGTCCCCAGCAGCCAGGCCGCCGCGCCCATCGACAGGCCGGTTTCCAGGACCAGCACGATCTCCAGCAGCAGGACGGCGATCAGGACGCCGATCGGGTCGTTGACGATCGCCTCCCATTGCAGGACCTGCGCGGGACGGGCCCGCAGCCGCGCCTGGCGCAGCATCGGGGCGATGACCGTCGGACCCGTGACCACCATGACGCCGCCAAAGACCGCTGCCGCCTGCCAGGACAGGCCCACCGCCAGCCACAGGACCAGCGCCGACAGCGCCCATCCAAGCGGCGCCCCCAAGAAGACAAGCCGCTTCACGGCGGGTCGGGCATCCCCCAAGCGGTGATATTCCAGCGTCAGCCCGCCCTCGAACAGGATGATGGCGACGGCCACGCTGATCAGCGGACGATAGATCGGGCCCAGGTCGCGGTCGGGAATGAACCAGCCCAGCACCGGGCCCACGACCAGGCCCACCCCCAGCATCAGCACGATGGCCGGCAAGCGGAACCGCCAGGCCAGCCATTGGGCGCCCACGCCCAGAACGCCCACCAGTGCCACCACCTGCACCGGGGTCAGTGCCTGCATCACGTCGCCGTCCATGTCCGTCCCTTCGTCCGCGCCGTGCAGTCAAGCCAGCAGCGGCCGATCGGGTTCCGGGACCCTTCACGCAAAAGATTGACGGCGCAGAGAGTTTGGGCTAGGCGATGCTGGCCTGCATCCGGCAGGCATCAAGGCGGGGCGTCCGTGACTGCGTCCCAACTTTGCCGCAGCGGCGCCACTGGAGCGCGCGGCATGGAACGCATCGCGCCAGAATTCGGCGCGGCTTAATGGAAAGCCCCGAATGACAAAATTTTCTGATCTGAAGCTTGATCCCAAGGTGCTGCAGGCCGTTCTGGAAGCAGGCTACGAGACGCCGACGCCCATCCAGCAGGGGGCCATCCCGCCCGCCCTGGAAGGCCGCGACGTCCTGGGGATCGCGCAGACCGGAACCGGCAAGACCGCCAGCTTTGTGCTGCCGATGATCACCATGCTGGGCCGTGGCCGCGCGCGCGCGCGCATGCCGCGCAGCCTGGTGATGTGCCCGACCCGCGAACTGGCCGCCCAGGTGGCGGAAAACTTCGACACCTATGCCAAGCACACCCGCCTGACCAAGGCGCTGCTGATCGGCGGCGTCAGCTTTGGCGAACAGGACAAGCTGATCGACCGGGGCGTGGACGTGCTGATCGCGACCCCCGGCCGGCTGCTGGACCATTTCGAACGCGGCAAGCTGCTGTTGACCGGCGTGCAGATCATGGTCGTGGACGAGGCCGACCGCATGCTGGACATGGGCTTCATTCCCGACATCGAGCGCATCTTCCAGCTGACGCCCTTCACGCGCCAGACGCTGTTCTTCAGCGCCACCATGGCCCCCGAGATCGAGCGCATCACCAACACCTTCCTGCACGCGCCGGAACGTGTCGAGGTCGCCCGCCAGGCCACGGCCAGCGAGACGATCACGCAGCGCCTGATCGAGCTGTCCCCCACCCGCCGCGACATGGCCGCCAAGCAGAAGCGCGACCTGCTGCGCGCGCTGGTCGATGCCGAGGGCGAGGCGCTGACCAACGCGATCATCTTCTGCAACCGCAAGACCGACGTGGACATCCTGGCCAAGTCGCTGGCCAAGCATGGCTATGACGCCGCGCCGATCCACGGCGACCTGGACCAGAGCCAGCGGACCCGCACGCTGGAATCGTTCCGCGACGGCAAGCTGCGCTTGCTGATCGCCTCCGACGTGGCGGCGCGCGGGTTGGACATCCCGGCCGTCAGCCATGTCTTCAACTATGACCTGCCTAGCCATGCCGAGGATTACGTCCACCGCATCGGCCGCACCGGCCGCGCCGGACGGCTTGGCACGGCGGTCAGCATCGCGACCCCCTCCGACGAGAAATACCTGACCGCAATCGAGGCGCTCTTGAAGAAATCCCTGCCCCGGGCCGAGATGCCGGCCGGCTTTGCGTCGTCGACCTCCAGCGGCCCCGCGCCCGAACAGCCGCGCGAGCGCGAGGAGCGCAAGGGCGGCAGCCGCGAGCGTCGCCGCCGGCCGCGCCGCGACGAGGACCGCACGTCCGAAGCCGTCGTGGATCTGGCCGAGACCCAGCCCGAAGCGCGTCCCGAACCCAAACCCGCCGAGCCCCGTGCCGAACAGCGTGCGGAATCCCGCACGGAGCCTCGGGCCGAGAACGGCCGTCGGGATGAGCCGCGTCGCGAGGAACGGCGTGAGGAGCGTCGCGAAGAGCGCCGGGGCGATCGGCGGGATGACCGCCGCGACGGGCGTCGGGGCCGTGATCAGGAGGGCCGTGGCCATCAGGTCATGGGCATGGGCGACCATGTTCCCCAGTTCATGCTGGTCGAGCTGCGGACCGCAGAGATGACCGAGACGCCCGAAGAGGTGCCGGCGCAGCCCGCCGCCGCCGATGCGGCCGAGCCTGCCCCCACCCCGCGCCGCGGCCGGGGACGCCGCAAATCCGAGGCCGCCGCGCATGAGGCCGTGACATCTGAGGCCCGTGCACCGGAGGCCGCCGCGCCTGCCGCAGAGCCCGAAGCCCCGGCAGTTCCGGCCGCAGAGGCTCCGCAGCCGGTCACGGAAGCGGTCGAGCCTCAGGCCGAGGCGCCGGTGGCGGCGCCCGAGGAGGCATCGGCCAAGCCGAAGCGCCGTGGCCGCAAGAAGGCCGAGGCCGCCGAGGGGGACGTCGCCGAGCAGCCGGCCCCGAAGCGGACACGCAGCCGCAAGGCCGCCGCCGAGGCGCAGCCCGAGGCCGAACAAGGCGCCGAGCCTGCCGAGAAGCCCAAGCGCACCCGCCGCAAGAAGGCCGAGGACGTCCCGGCCGAGACGGCCGAGGCTCCGGCCGACAAGCCCAAGCGCACCCGCCGCAAGAAGGCGGACGCCGCCGAACCCGTCAGCCAGTCCAAGGACGCTGACGCCGAGGCGTGATGCGGGCGCGACGCTCCAGCCTGGTCCCGCCGCGCCTGGCGCGCCGGGGCCGCCCGCCCCTGCGCGACCTTGCGCCGGACCTGGGCCTGGGGCTGGTCGCTGCCCTTGGCCTTGCGCCCTTCGGCATCTGGGGGGCCACGCCGCTGGCCCTGTCCTTGGTCCTGTGGCGGCTGGCGCGCGCCCGCGCCGCCGCGGTCTTCTGGCATGCGCTGGCTGCGGGCTTTGGCTGGTTTGCGCTGGCCCTCTTCTGGATCACCGAACCCTTTCTGGTTGATGTCGCCCGGCACGGCTGGATGGCGCCCTTTGCCCTGCTGCTGATGGCCTTGGGAGGCGCCCTTTTCTGGGCGATCCCCTGCTGGGCCGCGGCGCGGCTGGCGCGCGGCTGGCGCATGCAGGCGCTGGCGATCGCCGTGGCGCTGGCCCTGTCGGACTGGCTGCGCGGCTGGATCTTCACCGGCTTTCCCTGGGCAATGATCGGGCATGGGTGGATCGACACGCCGGTGGCGCAATGGGCGGCCTGGACGGGGGCATTGGGCCTCAGCATCCTGACCCTGGTCCTGGCGGCCCTGCCGGTCCTGCTGTGGCGCCCCGGCCGGTCCCGCGTCACGGCGCTTCTGCCGGGCATCCTGGCCGCGATCGTCCTGACCGGCGCCACCTGGGCCCTTGGGCTGGCGCGGCTGGCGTCCCCCCTGCCGCCGGACAGCCAGACCTCCCTGCGAATCGTGCAGCCGAATGCCGCGCAGCACCTGAAATGGGACCCGGAATGGGCGCGCATCTTCTTTACCCGCCTGCTGGACCTGTCATCCGAGCCGGGCGACCACGACCTGGTGATCTGGCCCGAAACGGCGGTGAACTTCCTGCTGGAGGACGCGACGGACCTGCTGCCGGTGATGACCGAGGCCGCCGGCGGGCCGCTGGTCATGGGCATCCAGCGGCGCGAGGGCAGCCGGTTCTACAACAGCCTGGCCGCGCTGGAACCGGGGGGCCGCGTCACCCAGGTCTATGACAAGTTCCACCTGGTGCCTTTCGGCGAATACATGCCCTGGGGCGACGCCTTGGCCCGGATCGGCATCGGCGCCTTTGCGGCCCAGCAAGGCAACGGATATTCCGCAGGTCCGGGCCCGGTGCTGATGACCGCGGGCGATGCCCCGCCCTTCCAGCCGCTGATCTGCTACGAGGCGATCTTTTCCCGCCACCTGCGCAGACTGGACACGCGCCCCGCATGGCTTCTGCAGGCCACCAACGACGCCTGGTTCGGCCGCATCTCGGGGCCCTACCAGCACCTGGCGCAGGCCCGCCTGCGGGCGATCGAGACGGGGCTGCCGATGGTGCGCGCCGCCAATACCGGGGTCAGCGCGGTCATCGACGCGCGCGGCCGGATCCGCGACAGCCTGCCCTTGAACGTGGCCGGCCGGATCGACGCCCCGCTGCCTGGCGCCCTGCCCCCAACGCCCTGGAGCCGGTCCGGCGATCTTCCGGCGCTGCTGTTGCTGCTGGCGGCCCTGCTGGGCGTCGCCGCGGGCCGCCTGCGCCGCTGAACGGCCTCAGTCGCGGATGAAGCGGCTGTCCTTGATCTGGTCCCAGGCCCAGACAACTTCGGACAGGCGATCCTCGTCCGACCGGTCGCCACCGTTCATGTCCGGGTGCAGGTCCTTGACCAGCGACTTGTACTGCTTGCGGATCTCGGCGCGGGTCCAGCTGTCCTTGGCCTCCAGGATGTCCAGCGCCCGGCGTTCGGTGGGGGGCAGCTTGCGCGTGCTGACCTGCGCGCGCGCCTCGGGGGCGGTGCCGTTGGCGCCCAGGATCTCCAGCGGGTCGCTGACGCCGTGGCGGGCCCACTTGTCCTCCTGCGCGGCGCGGCCAAAGGGCTTGGTCGGGCGTTCCCAGACCGTCGCGTTGTCGATGAACTGCTGGAACTCTTCCTCGGACTGGCCCTGGAAGTAATTCCAGTTCGCGTTGTATTCGCGGACATGCTCCTTGCAGAACCAGAAATAGTCGTCGAGGTTCCGGGGGTTCTTGGGCGCCCGGTACTGGCCGGCCTCCTCGCAGCCCTCGCGCTCGCAGATGCGGGTCGAGGTCTCGAAGGCACCCGACATCCCGCGCCGGCCCTTGGACTTGCGCTTCTTGTCCTTGGCGGCCGAGATGTCGAAACCGAACGGGTCGTTCTTGCTCATGAAAGGGGCACCTTTGCGACTCGGAGGCGGCAGTTTATGCCATTTGGCGGGACATGAAAGACCTTGACGGAAGGATAAGTGGATGATCGCGGACAAGATGGCGGAACGCCTGGCGGGGCTGAACCCCACCCTTCTGGAGGTGATCGACGAAAGCGAGAGCCATCGGGGCCATTCGGGCTTTCGCGAGGGCGGCCAAAGCCATTTCCGCATCCGCATGGCCAGCCCCGCCTTTGCCGGCCTCTCGCGGCTGCAGCGCCACAGGCTGGTCCATGCGACGCTTGGCGACATCGTGCCGCAGATCCACGCCCTGGCGCTGGAGCTGACGGAAAGCTGAACCGTTAGCGCCTACGGCCTTGCCGCACCCGGCGGTGGGTCTTAGAAGCGCGTATGATCTGATCAAAAGGGACGAGGACATGACCGCACCCAAGGATTTCAACGACCGCATGCTGTCTCTGGGACTGGCGCGCGTCAGCGAGGCCGCGGCCCACGCCTCGGCCCTGCTGATCGGCCATGGCGACGAAAAGGCCGCCGACCAGGCCGCCGTCAACGCCATGCGCGACCAGCTGAACATGCTGGACATCAAGGGTGTCGTCGTCATCGGCGAGGGTGAGCGCGACGAGGCGCCGATGCTGTTCATCGGCGAGGAGGTCGGCACCGGCGACGGTCCCGAGGTGGACATCGCGCTGGACCCGCTGGAGGGCACCACGCTGACCGCCAAGGACATGCCGAACGCGCTGACGGTGATCGCCATGGCGCCGCGCGGCACGCTGCTGCACGCGCCCGACGTCTATATGGACAAGCTGGCCGTGGGTCCGGGCTATCCCGTCGATGTCGTCAGCCTGGACATGTCCCCGGCCGAGCGCGTGCGCGCCCTGGCCCGTGCCCGCGGCGTGTCGGATCGCGACATCACCGTCTGCATCCTGGAGCGTCCGCGCCACGAGAACATGATCGCCGAGGTCCGCCAGACCGGCGCCGCGATCCGCCTGATCACCGATGGCGACGTGGCCGGTGTGATCCATTGCGCCGAGGCCGAACTGACCGGCATCGACATGTACATGGGTTCGGGCGGGGCGCCCGAGGGCGTCCTGGCGGCGGCGGCGCTGAAATGCATGGGCGGCCAGATGTGGGGCCGGCTGCTGTTCCGCAACGACGACGAGAAGGGCCGCGCCCGCAAGGCCGGGATCACCGACCTGGACCGCGTCTATTCCCGCGACGACCTGGTGACCGCGGACGTGATCTTTGCGGCGACGGGCGTGACCAACGGCTCGATCGTGGCGGGGGTCAAGCGCGAGCCCGGCTATCTGACGACCGAGACGATTCTGATGCGTTCAAAAACCGGATCGGTCCGGCGGATGATCTATCGCAACCCCGTCAAGGCCTGACCGGGTCCGGGGGCGGCGCCCCCGCTCCTGTCCCAGGGCTCCCCCGGGATATCCTAACGAAGAAGAAGTGACAGCGTGGCATATCTGGGAATCGACAGCTCGCTGACCGGGCGGCGCTGGATCGGCCCGGAGGCGGATCTGGAACGCCGGGCCGAGGGCCTGGCGCAGCAGGCCGCGCTGCCCCTGCCGGTGGCGCGGGTGCTGGCCGAACGCGGCATCGCGCCCGACGGCTGCGACGGCTTTCTTACGCCGCGGCTGCGCGAGCTGCTGCCCGATCCCCTGAGCCTGCGTGACATGGCCAAGGCCTCCGAGCGCTTGGTCGAGGCGGCGGTGCAAGGCCAGCGGATCGCGATCTTTGCCGATTACGACGTCGATGGCGGATCCTCGGCCGCGCTGCTGCTGGACTGGCTGCACCGGCAGGGCCGCGAGGCGACGCTGTATATCCCAGACCGCATCGACGAGGGCTATGGCCCGAACGTGCCCGCCATGACCGGGCTTGCCGCCGCGCATGACCTGATCGTCTGCGTCGACTGCGGCACGCTGAGCCACGAGGCGCTGGCCGCGGCGCAGGGCTGCGACGTGATCGTGCTGGACCACCACCTGGGCGCAGAGACGCTGCCCCCCGCGCTGGCCGTGGTGAACCCGAACCGCATGGACGAGGATGGCAGCCTGAGCCATCTTTGCGCCGCGGGGGTGGTCTTCCTGACGCTGGTGCAGGCCGGCCGCGTGCTGCGGTCGCGGGGCCTGCCGGAACCCGACCTGATGTCGATGCTGGACCTGGTGGCCCTGGCGACAGTGGCGGATGTGGCGCCGCTGGTGGGCGTCAACCGCGCTTTCGTGCGGCAGGGGCTGGCGATCATGGCGCGGCGCCAGCGGCCGGGCCTGGTCGCGCTGTCGGATATCGCGCGGCTGGACGGGCCGCCGGCCGCGTTCCACCTGGGCTTCCTGCTGGGTCCGCGCATCAACGCCGGCGGGCGCGTGGGGCGGGCAAATCTGGGCGCGCTGTGCCTGTCCTGCCGCGATCCGCATCAGGCCGATGCGCTGGCCCGCCAGCTGGACGAACTGAACCGCGACCGCCGCGCGATCGAGGCCGCCGTGCGCGACGAGGCGCTGGCGCAGGTCGAGGCGCGGGGCGAGCAGCGCCTGTCCTGGGCTGCCGGCGCCGGTTGGCATCCAGGCGTCGTGGGCATCGTCGCGGCGCGGGTCAAGGAGGCGACGGACCTGCCCTCGGTCGTGATCGGCGTGGAAGGCGGCATCGGCAAGGGCAGCGCGCGGTCGGTGCCCGGTGTCGATCTGGGCCGCGCGATCCAGCGCCTGGCACGCGAAGGACTGCTGCTGAAGGGCGGCGGCCATGAAATGGCGGCAGGCCTGACCGTCGAGGAGGCCAAGATCGTCCCCGCGATGGAGCGTCTGGCCGAGCTGATCGCCCCCGACTTGGCCGGCCGGACCGGCGGGCGCGACCTGCGCATCTCGGGCCTGCTGGAGCCGCAGGGCGCGACGCCCGCGATGTTCCGGATGCTGGAGGATGCCGGCCCCTTTGGCCAAGCCGCCCCGGCGCCGCGCTTTGCCTTTGCCGACCAGCTGATCGACAGCGCGGCCACCATGGGCGACCGCCACCTGCGCCTGCAGTTCCGCAGTCCCGGCGCGCCCGCGCTGGAGGCCGTGGCCTGGGGCGCGATGGACGGCCCGCTTGGCCCGTCGCTGATCGGCGCCCGCGGCCGGCGCTTTCACCTGGCCGGCAAGCTGGAACTGTCGACCTGGGGCGGGCGCGAACGTCTGCGGCTGCGCCTGGACGACGCCGCGCCGGTTTGAGCGGTCCCCGAGGCAACCGCATCGCCGGTCGGGGGGTTCTGGTCACGCGGAAGGGGCACCGCTAACCTGCCCGCGACACGGACAGAGGAGACTGCGATGCAACTGACCTGGCTTGGCCATTCGGGCTTTCGCTTGGAAATCGAAGGGGCCGTCATCCTGATCGACCCGTGGATGACCGGTAATCCCAGCTTTCCGCCCGAGGCGCGCGAGGCGGCCGTTCAGGGGGCGACCCATATCCTGCTGACCCACGGCCATGGCGACCACAGCGGCGACACGCTGGCGCTGGCCAAGCAGCTGAAGATCCCGGTGGTGGGCATCTTCGACCTGGTCAGCCACTGGGAGAGCGCCGAAGGGATCGAGGGGATCGGCTTCAACAAGGGCGGCACCGTGGACCTGGGCGGCGCCAAGGTGACGATGGTCAATGCGACGCATTCCAGCTCGATCTCCGGACCCGAGGGGCCGATCTATGCGGGCCACGAATCGGGCTACATGATCGCGGGCGAGGGTCACGTGATCTATCTGTCGGGCGATACCGACATCATGGCCGACATGGAGTGGATGGGCGACTATCACAAGCCGGATATCGGCATCCTCTGCGCCGGCGGGCATTTCACCATGGACATGGCCCGCGCAGCCTATGCCGCGCGTCGCTATTTCGACTTCAAGACCGTCATCCCCTGCCATTACAAGACCTTTCCGCAGCTGGAACAGTCGGCCCAAGCCCTGATCGACGGCCTGCCCGGCGTTCGCGTGATCGAGCCCCAGGTGATGAAGGCGATCACGCTATGAGCTTCCAGCGCTTTGACGACCCCGCCGGCGGCGGCGATCACGCGGCCCGGCTGACGGCCCTGCGCGCAAAGATGCGGGACCAGCAGCTGGCGGCCTTCATCGTACCGCGCGCCGATGCGCATCAGGGCGAATACGTGGCAGATGCCGATGCGCGGCTGGCATGGCTGACGGGCTTCACCGGCAGCGCGGGCTTTGCCATCATCACCCAGGAGCAGGCCGGCGTCTTCATCGACGGCCGCTACCGGGTTCAGGTCCGCGCGCAGATCGACCTGCGGAATTTCACGCCGATCCCTTGGCCAGAGACGCGCCCGTCGGAATGGCTGCGCGAGGCGCTGCCGCAGGGCGGGCGGGTGGGGTTTGATCCTTGGCTGCACACGCGCAAGGAAATCGCCACGATGGAGGCCGCGCTGGCCGAACACACCATCGCCCTGATCGCGGTCGAGACGAACCCGGTCGATGCCATCTGGCCCGACCGCCCCGCCCCGCCGGTCGGCGCGGCCCGCATCCACGACGAGGAGCTGGCGGGCGAAAGCGCCGCGCAGAAGCGATCGCGCCTGGCCGCCGAACTGAAGGCCGCGGGACAGGCGGCCGCCTTCCTGTCGCTGCCCGATTCGATCTCGTGGCTGCTCAACATCCGGGGAAGCGACCTGCCCAAGAACCCGGTGGTGCAAGCCTTTGCCGTGCTGTCGGACAGCGGGGATCTGGCGCTTTTCGCCGATCCCGCCAAGTTCGACGACAGCCTGCGGGCGCATCTGGGCAACCAGGTCTCGATCCTGCCGCCCGAGTCCCTCTCGGCCGCGCTGACTGACCTCGAGGGGCCGGTGCGCCTGGATCCCGGCAGCGCGCCTGAGGCCGCCTTCCGCATCCTGGAGGACGCGGGCACCAATGTCGTCCCCGGCCCTGATCCGGCGGTCCTGCCCAAGGCGCGCAAGAACGCGGCCGAGATGGCGGGCATGCGCGCGGCCCATCACCGGGACGGGCTGGCGATGGTGCGCCTGCTGGCCTGGCTGGACGCGCAGGACCCCGCCACCCTGACCGAGATCGACGTGGTCCGGCAGCTGGAGGATCTGCGGCGCGAGGCGGGCATCCTCGACATCAGCTTTGACACGATCATGGGGGCGGGTCCGAACGGCGCGATCGTCCATTACCGCGTGACCGAGGCGACGAACCGGCATTTGGCCGAGGGCGACCTGCTGCTGATCGATTCGGGCGGGCAATACGCGGATGGCACGACCGACATCACCCGGACCGTGGCACTGGGCCAGGCCCGGGGCGATGCGATAGCGCCCTTCACCGCCGTGCTGCGGGGGATGATCGCGCTCAGCCGGGCGCGCTTTCCCAAGGGCGTGGCGGGGGCGCATCTGGACGCGCTGGCGCGGCAGTTCCTCTGGGTCGAGGGGATGGACTTCGACCACGGCACCGGCCATGGCGTCGGCGCGGCACTGTGCGTGCATGAAGGCCCGGTGCGGATCAGCCGCGTCAGCGACATGGCGCTGGAGGCGGGAATGATCCTGTCGAACGAGCCCGGCTATTACCGCGAGGGCAGCTTTGGCATCCGGATCGAGAACCTGGTCGCCGTGACCGAGGCCGAGGCCGAGCCGGGCCGCCGCATGCTGGGGTTCGAGACGCTGACGCTCTGCCCGATCGACCGTCGGTTGATTGACCTGCAAGCCCTGTCACGGGACGAACGCGACTGGATCGACAGCTATCATGCGCAGGTGCGCGAGACGCTGATGCCGGATCTGCAGGAGGCTGAGCGCAACTGGCTGACCGCGGCCACGGCGCCTTTGGCCTGAAAGGCAGCGCGCTGTGCGGGGGCAGGCCGCCCCCCGCCGCCGCGGGGCGCAGATCAGCCTTCGGTCAAAGGCTGTCCAGGATCCGCTCGGCCTCGACCCTGCAGGGCGTCAGGGCGGAGCGATCCTCGCCCGGATAGAACCGCGCGCGGACGGCGGTGGGCATCGGCGCGGGCGCCTCGATCACCACGCGGGGACCGGTCTGCACGGTTTCCGTCCGCCAGCTTTGCGCCAGCGCGATCTGCGCGGCCTTGGTGGCCCCATAGGCGCCAAAGAACTTCTGCCCGCCACGCGGGTCGTCAAAGAACATCGCCGTTCCGGCGCGGACCCGCAGCAGCGGTTCAAGAAGGGCGATCAACCCGCGCGTCACCTCGATGTTCAGCAGCACGGACTTGGACCAGTCGCGCGCCTCGATATGCGGCGCGGGGGCCATCGGTGCCGCGTGCACCGCGCTATGCACCCACAGGTCCAAGCCGCCCCAGCGACCCCGGATCGCCTCGACCATCTGCTGCATGGCCGCGGGCTCGGTCACATCCATGGGCGCCAGCGTCGCCTGACCGCCGGCGGCGCGGATGCGGTCGTCCAGCTCCTCCAGCGCGCCCACCGTCCGGGCCACCGCCAGCACGTGATAGCCGCGCGCGGCCAGCCCCTCGGCCATCGCCGCGCCCAAGCCGCGCGAGGCCCCCGTCACCAGCGCCAGCCTGGGCGCCCCTGCCTGATCATGTTCACTCATGCCCGACCCATTGCCACTGCCGTGCCGCCCGCGCAAGCCCCCCGGCCCGGCACATGAAAACGGGGCCCGCAAAGGGGCCCCGTCAGGTCATGGAACAGCAGGTTCAGCGCGCCGTCAGGTCGACATAGTCGCGCTTGTCGCTGCCCACATACAGCTGGCGCGGGCGGCCGATCTTGTTCTGCGGATCGCCGATCATTTCCTTCCACTGCGCGATCCAGCCGACCGTGCGCGACAGCGCGAAGATCGGCGTGAACATCGAGGTCGGGAAGCCCATCGCCTCCAGGATGATGCCCGAATAGAAGTCGACGTTGGGATAGAGCTTCTTCTCGATGAAGTACTCGTCCTCCAGCGCGATCTTTTCCAGCTCCTTGGCGACCTGCAGCGTCGGGTTGTTCCTGACCCCCAGCAGGTCCAGGACCTCGTCGGCGGATTCCTTCATGACCGTCGCGCGCGGGTCGAAGTTCTTGTAGACCCGGTGACCAAAGCCCATCAGCTTGAACGGGTCGGACTTGTCCTTGGCGCGGGCGATGAATTCGGGAATCCGCTCCACCGTGCCGATCTCGCGCAGCATCTCCAGGCAGGCCTGGTTCGCGCCGCCATGGGCGGGACCCCACAGGCAGGCGATGCCGGCGGCGATGCAGGCAAACGGGTTCGCCCCCGACGAGCCCGCCAGGCGCACGGTCGAGGTCGAAGCGTTCTGCTCGTGATCCGCATGCAGGGTAAAGATGCGGTCCATCGCACGGGCCAGCGCCGGATCGGCGGTGTATTTCTCGGCTGGGACCGAGAAGCACATGTGCAGGAAGTTGCTGGCGTAATCCAGTTCGTTCTGCGGATAGACGAAGGGCTGGCCGATCGAATACTTGTAGGCCATCGCCGCGATTGTGGGGACCTTGGCGATCAGCCGGATCGCCGCCACCTCGCGCTGCCACGGATCGGCCACGTCGGTCGAATCATGATAAAAGGCCGACATGGCCCCAATCACGCCGACCATCGTGGCCATCGGATGCGCGTCCCGGCGGAAGCCGCGGAAGAAGTTGTGCATCTGCTCATGCACCATCGTGTGGCGCGTGACGCGGCCCTCGAAATCCGACATCTGCTCGGCCGTCGGCAGTTCGCCGTAGAGCAGCAGGTAGCAGACCTCGAGGTAATGCGACTTGGCCGCCAGCTGCTCGATCGGATAGCCGCGATACCACAGCTCTCCCTTGTCGCCGTCGATGAAGGTGATGGTGGAATCGCAGCTGGCCGTCGAGGTGAAGCCGGGGTCGTAGGTGAACACGTCCGCCTGGCCATACAGCTTGCGGATGTCCAGCACGTCCGGACCCTTGGTCGGGCTGAGGATGGGCAGATCGAAATCCTGGTCGTTGATTCGCAGTTTGGCGCTCTTGTCGGCCATCCTATGAGTCCTTTCCGGCTTGGCCGGCCCATCCGGCGCAATGATCGTCAGAGGGCCCGGCATGTGGAGGCAGGCTTCAGCCTGCCAAATCGGTCTGGTCCTGAAGCCGGGCCAGCGTTTCATCGCGGCCAAGCGCAGTCATCATGTCGAACACCGAGGGCGAGGCGCTGGTGCCGGCCAGAGCGGCGCGCAGGGGACCCGCGATCTTGCCCAGCCCGACGCCGTTCTGCTCTGCAACCTGCTTGGCCGCGTCCTCCAGATCGTCCCGGCTCCAGCTAGCATTCTGCACTGCGGCAGTCAATGATTTCAGCATACCACGGGATACCGAGTCCAGGTTCTTGGCTGCCTTGTCATCCACCTGGACCGGCCGTTCGATCATCGCAAAGCGCGCCTGGTCCAGCAGCGCCGGCAGGGTTTTTGCCTTTTCCTTCAGCGCGCCCATCGCGCCAAGGATGCGGCTGCGCTGCACCTCGGACAGGGGGTCTGCGCCGGTTTCGGACAGGTAATCCGCCAGCGCATCCAGCACGTCCTGGTCGGTCATCTGGCCGATGTGGTGGCCGCTGACATGTTCCAGCTTCTTGAAGTCCAGCCGCGCGGGCGCCCGGCCGATGCCCGACAGGTCGAACCAGTCGCGGGCCTGCGCGTCGTCGAACAGCTCATCGTCGCCATGGCTCCAGCCAAGCCGTGCGAGATAATTGCGCATCGCCGCCGGCGGATAGCCAAGCGCCGCGAATTCATGCAGGCCCACCGCGCCGTGACGCTTGGACAGCTTCTTGCCGTCCTCTCCATGAATCAGCGGAATATGGGCAAAGACCGGGCGGTCCCAGCCCATCGCGTCATAGATCTGGATCTGGCGGGCGGTGTTCGTCAGATGATCGTCGCCCCGGATCACATGGGTCACGCCCATGTCGTGATCGTCCACCACCACCGCCAGCATATAGGTGGGCGTGCCGTCGCTGCGCAGCAGCACCATGTCGTCCAGCTGGTCGTTGGCCACGCGGACCGCGCCCTGCACCTGGTCGTCGATCACCGTCTCTCCCGCGCGCGGGGCCTTCAGGCGGATCGCGAAGGGCGCGTCGGGCAGGTCGGTCGCGTCGCGCCACGGGCTGAGGAAGGGCTGGCGCGGGTTCACCTCGCGCCAGGCCGCGATCTCGTCGGTGGTGGAAAAGCATTTGTAGGCCGTGCCGTTCGCCAGCATCTGATGCGCGACCTCGGCATGGCGGTCCTTGCGGGCGAACTGGCTGGTCGGCTCACCGTCCCAGTCCAGGCCCAGCCATTCCAGCCCCTTCAGGATCGCGGCCGTCGCCTCGGGGGTGGACCGGGCGCGGTCGGTATCCTCGATCCTGAGCAGGAACTTGCCGCCCCGGCCGCGGGCAAAGAGCCAGTTGAACAGTGCCGTCCGCGCGCCCCCGATATGCAGGTAGCCGGTGGGCGAGGGGGCAAAGCGGGTGACGACGTGGGACATGGCGGCCTTTGGCATTTCGTGACGTGGCGGGGCGACCGGTCCCGAGCGTGCAGGCGTTAACGCTCTGGTAAGGATCGCCGTGCCATCCTTTGGCGCAAGTGATAGTCAACAGCCGGGGAAAGGACAAGGATGTTGCCCCATTCGGGCGCGGCGGCGGTACCCCTGCCCTCCTTGGCCGGACAGCGGGCGCCGGCCAGGCCTGTTGCTCCTGTCCGACAGGCTGCGGCGGTCAGGGCGGGGCTGTTCCCGTAGGTGCCCGTCTGCCTGTCGGCGGGCATCGCCTTGTGGTTCCTGCGGCCGGCCCTTCTGGGCCCGGGCGAATGGGCGGTTCTGGCGCTGCTGGCGGCCGGCTCGCTGGCGTTGGCGCTTGGCGCGCCACGATGGGCCACGCGGGGCGCGATCCCCTGGCGGATGGCGGACAGCCTGCATCTGGTGGCGCTTGCCCTGTGCCTGATCGCCAGCGGGGCGGCCTTGGCCGGTCATCGCGCTGCCCGCGTCGCCGGTCCCGTACTGGAATGGCGCTATTACGGACCGGTCGAAGGGCGGGTGACCGAGATCGACCGCTCCGGCCGCGACCGGATGCGGGTGACGCTGGACCGGGTGCAGTTGCGCGACACGGCGCCCGACCGGACGCCCCTGCGGGTCCGCCTGTCGCTGATGGGCGACATCGACCTGCCGCCCCTGGGCCAGCGGGTGATGATGACCGGGCATCTGGGCCCTCCGCCCGGACCGGCCGCGCCGGGCAGCTTCGACTTTCGCCTTCACGCCTGGTTCCAGGGCCTTGGGGCGGTCGGCTATTCCCGCACGCCGATCATGGCGGTCAGCGCGCCCGAAGGCGGCATGTGGTGGATGCACCGCGCCCGCATGCGCATCAGCGCCGCCATCCAGGACCGGATCGGCGGCCAGGCCGGCGCGGTTGCATCCGCCCTGACCACCGGCGACCGGTCGGGCATTTTCGAGGCCACGAACGAGGTCATGCGGGCCTCGAACCTTTACCACATCATCTCGATCTCGGGCCTGCACATGGGGATGCTGGCCGGCTTCGTCTATGCCGGGATGCGGTGGGCGCTGGTGGGGCTGCAGGGCGCGGGCATCGGCCTGGGGCGCCCGATGCACAAGATCGCAGCCGTCGCGGCGCTGGTGGCGGCGGCGGCCTATCTGTGGCTGTCGGGCGGCGGCGTCGCGACGGAACGCGCCTTCATCATGGTGGCGGTCATGCTGGGCGCGATCGTCGCCGACCGGCGGGCGGTCTCGTTGCGGACGGTCGCGCTGGCCGCGACCGTCATCCTGATCTACAGCCCCGAGGCGCTGACCAGCGCCGGTTTCCAGATGAGCTTTGCCGCGACCATCGCGCTGATCCTGGTCTATGGCCCCTGGTCACGGGTCGCGCCGCGCCTGCCCTTCTGGCTGCGCCCGGTGGCGATGCTGCTGGTGTCGTCGCTGGTGGCGATGCTGGCCACCTCGCCCATCGCGGCGGCGCATTTCAACCGCATGGCGCAATACGGAATGCTGGCCAACCTGCTGGCGGTGCCCGTGATGGGCACGCTGGTGATGCCGGCAGGCGTCATCGGGGCCCTTCTGGCCCCCCTGGGGCTGGAGGGACCGGCCCTGTGGGTGATGGGCCTGGGCACGCGCTGGATGCTTTATGTGGCCGAGATCGTGGCAGGCCTGGACGGGGCCGTCACCGCGCTGCCGATGCCGCCGCAGCCGGTGGTGCCGCTGATGGGGTTCGGGGCGGTGCTGGCCATCCTGTGCTGGCGGCCCGGGACGCGGTTCGGGCGTGTGGCTTCGCCGCAGGCGGTCGGCGTCGGGATCGGGCTGATGATGCTGGTGGCCTCGGCCGGACTGTGGCTGACGGACCGTCGTCCCCTGCTGCTGGTCGCGCCCGAGGGCGAGGCCGTGGGGCTGATGACCCCCTTGGGACGCGCCGTGTCCAAGCCTGCGGGCGGCGCCTTTGTCGTCTCGACCTGGCTGCAGGAGGACGGGAATCTGGCCGATCAGGAAGCCTCGGCCGCGCGTCCGGCCTGGCAGGGGGATCGCCGGGACAAGGCCGCCGATCTGCCGCATGGCTGGCAGGTCTGGCACCTGACTGGCAAGGGGTCGGGCGAACGGGCCGCAGCCGCCTGCAAACCGGACCGCATCGTGGTGGCGTCGGAAGCGGTCCCGCTGCCTGATGCGGCGCCTTGCCTGATCCTCGACCCCAAGCGGCTGCCGGGCGACGGCGGCATCTCCGTCAGGATGACGCCCGAGGGGCCGCTGGTGCAGCACACCGCGCCGATGCGGCTTGCGTGGCCCCCGCGGCAGTGAGGATTGCCAGCGGCGCCAAGGTTCCGGGGGCTGCGGCGGCGCCGGAACCGGCCTCCGTATGGCGGCGCGATTGTCGGAACGGGGCAGCCACAGCGACGAAGCTGAACATGGCAGTTCGCTGAAAACCGTCCCCTGTAGGGAACGGCACCCGTAACAGCCGGCCTTACGAATCAGGCCAGTTCGGCGAAGACCTTGCCAAGCGCCTTGTCCAGCTTCTCGAACATCTCGTCCATCTGGCCTTCCGTCAGGATGAACGGCGGGCACAGCACGATCGACTGGCCAAGCGGGCGGCAGATCAGTCCCATGTCGGTGCAGGTGTTGGCGATGCGCTCGCTGACGGACAGATGCCCCTCGAACGGGGTCTTGGTGGCCTTGTCGCGCACCGCCTCCAGCGCCCACATGAAGCCCACACCGCGATATTCGCCGATATTGGGGTTCCGGGCCAGCTGGCGCAGCCCGTCCTCGAAGCGGGGGGCCAGGTCGATGACGTTCTGGGCCAGCCCCTCGTTCATCACCACGTCGATCGCCTTCAGCGCGACCGCGCAACCGACCGGGTGGCCCGACGCGGTGAAACCGTGGGGAAACTCCTCGATCTTGTCGATGGCGGCCTGCAGGCGGTCGGTCAGTTCCGGCCCCAGGATCACCGCGCCCATCGGGAACAGCCCCGCCGTCAGGTTCTTGGAGCTGATGATCGCGTCGGGCAAAAAGTCATAGGTCTGGCTGCCCCAGGTGTTGCCGGTGCGGCCGAACCCGGTGATCACCTCGTCGGCGATCATCGGAATCCCGTGCTTCTTCAGCACCGGCATGATGGCCTGGAAATATCCCTTGGACGGCGGAATGACGCCGCCAGCGCCCTGCACCGGTTCCGCAAAGAATCCAGCAATGGTGTCGGCCCCCTCGCGCTGGATCGTCTCGTCCAGCTCGCGCGCCAGGCGGGCCGTGAACTGCTCCTCGGTTTCGCCCTCCTCGCCATAGCGCCAGTAATGCGGGCAGGTCAGGTGGAGGAAGCCCGGCAGCGGCAGGCCGAAAACCGAATTATAGGGCTTGCCGGTCATGCTGGCCGACACCGCCGTGACGCCGTGATAGGCGTTCCAGCGCGTCAGGATCTTGCGCTTTTGTGGGTTGCCTTCGCTGGCATGCATGAACCACAGCATCTTGACCATGGTGTCGTTCGCCTCGGAACCCGAGTTCGTGTAGAACACCTTACCGCGCGAGAACGGCGACACCTCGACCAGCTTTTCCGACAGCATCACCGTCTGGTCGGACATCCGCCCGAAGAACGCGTGATAGCCGGGAAAGCGGTCGTACTGGTCCTTGGCGGCCTGGGCCAGGCCCTTGTGATCGAACCCCGCGACCATGTTCCACAGGCCGGAATTGGCATCCAGGTAGCGGTTGCCGTTCACGTCGACGACATAGGGGCCCTCGCCATGGGTCAGCACCACGGCGCCGCGCTTGTGCACGCTTGGCAGGTCGGTAAACCCGTAAAGCGAATATTCGTCGGCGCGTGCTTCCCAGCTTTGCGGCGTGTTCATGGTCATGCTCCTCAACCGATCTTGCCGGCAGGCTAGCCTTGCGGCTGTCGGCGTTCAATGGGGCACGGCGGGCGGCTTGTGCAGATCGTGCAAGCGGGGCAGAGTTCGCATGACAACCATCGGAGGAGCCGACATGAAACATCTGCTGCTGGCCGCCGCGACGGCCATGGTCTGCGCCACACCCCTTGCCGCCCAAAACCGCATCGACATGATCCGCCCCGATGCGCCGGAACTTGCGGCCTTCGGTCCCCATCCGGTCGGCGTGCGCGCCACCACCTTCACCGACCCGGGCCGCATCGACGTTCTGGCCACGACCGCCGAAGGTACGCCCCCGACCCGCGATAGGGTCATCCAGGCCGAAATCTGGTATCCCGCCGCTGAGGGCACCGAGGCCGGGACCACCTATGACACGATCCTGCGCGACGGGGTCACGCCCACCACCCTGTCCGGCCGCGCCGCCCGCGACGCGGCCCCGGCCGAGGGACGCTTTCCGCTGGTGATCCTGTCGCATGGCTATCCGGGCAACCGCTACCTGATGAGCCACCTGGCCGAGAACCTGGCCTCCAAGGGCTATGTCGTCGTGTCGGCCGATCACCCCGACAGCACCTATGACGACCAGCAGGCCTTCACCTCGACCCTGGTGAACCGGGCGGTGGACCAGCGTTTTCTTTTGGACAGCATGGCCGGGCTGGAGGACGAGATCGGCGCCATCACCGATGCCGACCGGACCGGGGTCGTGGGTTATTCGATGGGCGGCTATGGCGCGATGATCTTTGGCGGCGCGGGCCTGTCGCAGACCGCGATTGCGCGGACCGAGCCCGAGCGTTTCATCCCGCCGCAGGACCTGCTGTCGCGGCTGGCGGCGGGCAGCGATGCCCATTCCGAACTGGTCGATCCGCGCGTCAAGGCGATCATCGCCATCGCGCCCTGGGGCCGGCAGCACGACTTCTGGGACGCCGAGGGGCTGGCGGCGTTCGAAAAGCCGCTGATGCTGGTCAGCGGCAGCGACGACGACGTGTCGGTCTATGACGCGATCCGGCAGATCTTCGACCAGACCACGGGGACCACGCGGCACCTGCTGACCTTTGAATATGCCAACCACAATGCGGCCGCGCCGATGCCCGCCCCGGCGGAGGCCTGGCAATATTCCGACACCCTTGGCCGCGCACCCTTTGACCACTATGCCGATCCGGTCTGGGACAGCGTCCGGATGAACAACATCCTGCAGCATTTCGCCACCGCCTTCATGGACCTGCACCTGAAGGACGAGACTGCCAAGGGCGACTACCTGGACCTGGTGGCGAACCCGGCCGACGGCGTCTGGTCGATGGACGAGGCCGGAAAGCCCGCGGACGACCACAGCTACTGGACGGGCTTTGCCGACCGCACCGCCAAGGGGCTGCGCTTCGAGACGCAGGCCGCGGATCAGTGATCAACCGGGGCGGCGCAGCCCGATCAGGTCCAGCGCCGCCTCGATCCCCGACAGGGGCGTGCCCCGCATCTCGGCCACCAGCGCGTCGAAGCGGGCGCGCAGGGCGTCCTTTTCGGCGCCCTTGCAATCGTTCCAGGGGCGGCCCTGCAACGCCATGTGCAGCACGTAATAGCCGATGAAATGCGGCCGCTCTCCGGCGGCCAGCAGGGCGCGATAGGCCTCGTGCGCGCCGGCCGCGCGCAGCGCCGCCGCGTCCGCCACACCCGCCGCGATCAGGGACCGCGCGGTGGCGGGGCCGATGTTCGGGATCCGCGTCAGGTCGCTCTCCATCCCGTGCCTTTCCAAAACCGCAGCTTTCCTGTATCAGCGCGCCGATCTCAAGGACATCATGACATGACCCAGGACGCCAGCCCCACGGCCGCGAAAAAGCTGTTCATCAAGACCTATGGCTGCCAGATGAACGTCTATGACAGCCAGCGCATGGCCGAGGCGATGGGCGCCGAGGGCTATGAGCTGACCGAGGACCAGGCCCAGGCCGACATGGTCCTGCTGAACACCTGCCACATCCGCGAGAAGGCCGCCGAAAAGCTGTACAGCGACCTGGGGCGCCTGAAGCCGCTGAAGGCCGAAAAGCCCGACCTGAAGATCGGTGTCGCCGGCTGCGTGGCCCAGGCCGAGGGGGCCGAGATCATCCGGCGCATGCCGCTGGTGGACTTGGTCGTGGGTCCGCAGACCTATCACCGCCTGCCCGCGATGATGCGCGGCGAGGCGCCGGCGATCCTGACCGACTTTCCCGAAGAGGACAAGTTCGACCACCTGCCCGAACGGCGCGCCACGCGCCGCGCGCCCGCGGCCTTCCTGACCGTGCAGGAGGGGTGCGACAAGTTCTGCGCCTTCTGCGTGGTCCCCTATACGCGCGGCGCCGAGGTCAGCCGCCCCGTGGACCGCATCCTGCGCGAGGCGCGCGACCTGGTGGCGCGCGGCGTCCGCGAGATCACGCTGCTGGGCCAGAACGTCAATGGCTGGCACGGCCAAGGTCCCGACGGTCGCGAATGGGGCTTTGGCCGCCTGATCCGCGCCATTGCCGAGATCGAGGGGCTGGACCGCATCCGCTATACGACCAGCCATCCGAACGACATGGCCGACGACCTGATCTCGGCCCATCGCGACATCCCCGCGCTGATGCCCTATCTGCACCTGCCGGTGCAGTCGGGCAGCGACCGCATCCTGAAGGCGATGAACCGCAAGCACACGGCCGACCAGTACCTGCGCCTGATCGACCGCATCCGCCAGGCGCGCCCCGACATCCTGCTGACCAGCGACTTCATCGTGGGCTTCCCGGGAGAGACCGACCAAGACCATGCCGACACGCTGCGCCTGGTGGAACAGGTGGGTTTTGGCACCGCCTTCAGCTTCAAGTATTCGCCGCGTCCCGGCACGCCGGCCTATGACCGCGCCGAGGTAGAAGGCGCGGTGGCCGATGCCCGCCTGCAGGAGCTTCAGGCCCTGCTGAGCCGCCAGCAGCGGGCGGCGCAGGAGAGCATGGTCGGACGCACGGTGAGCGTGCTGTTCGAAAAGCCCGGCCGCGAGACGGGCCAGATGGTCGGCAAGTCCGACTACCTGCATTCCGTCTTTGTCGAGGCGCCGCAGGCGCAGGTGGGCGACCTGGTGCAGGTCCGCGTCCTGGAAAGCGCGCCGAATTCCCTGCGGGGCGCCCTGCTGGACTGACGGGAAGGAAATGCCGGCCCCCGAACGAACGCGCGAACAGGTCGGGGGCCGGTCTTCCACGCGGACGGGCCGGCGCAGAAGCCTGGATCGCAGCCAAGGCCGCGAATGATGTGCCGGCCCCCCGAGGAATGCGCGAACAGGACGGGGGGCCGGACTTTTCCGTGCCTTCGGGACCGGGCACGGAAACCGTAGGGTCGGGTGCGGGGCTATTCGCCGCCGCCCAGACCATGAACATAGACCGCAAGCGCGCGGATCTCGGCTTCGGACAGGCGCGCGGACCAAGACGGCATCACGCCATAGGGGCCCTCGCTGATGATGCGGACCAGCGTCTCGGGCTCGGAGCCATAGAGCCAGACCTGGTCGTTCAGCGCCGGCGCGCCTTGCCCCCGATCGCCGCTGCCGTCATCCATGTGGCAGGCGGCGCAGTTGTCGGCATAAACCTCGGCGCCCGCCGCGGCGCGGGCAGCATCATGCGGCAGCCCCGATAGCGACCGGACATGATCCGCCACCTGCAGGATCTGCGCCCGCTCCAGCAGGCCGTCGGCGCCAAAGCGCGGCATTTCGGAATAGCGCGTGTCGGGGTCCAGCGGATCACGGATGCCGTGCTGCAGCGTCAGGTGGATGTCCTCCAGGCTGCCGCCCCAGAGCCAGCTGTCGTCCAGGAGGTTCGGATAGCCCGGCCCCCCCGCGGCGCCGGCGCCGTGGCACTGCGCGCACCAGGTCCGGTAAAGCGCGCCGCCCGCATTGGTGGCATAGCTGACCAGCTGCGGGTCCGACGGGATCTGCGCCAGGTCGGTTTCGACCAGCGCGGCCTGGACCGGGGCATTGGCCTGCTGGAACCGCTCGATCTCGGCTGCGACGGCGCTGCGGCTGTTCGTGCCCAAAAGGCCTTGGGTCGCCTGGCTGACCAGCGGGATCGCCGGATAGGCGACCATGTAGCCCAGGGCCCAGACGATCGTGGCGTAGAAGGTCCACAGCCACCAGCGCGGCATCGGGTTGTCGTATTCGGTGATGCCGTCCCATTCATGCCCGGTCGAAGGCGTTTCCTTCAGGCCGACGCCGTGGCGCCCCTTGCGGCGCTGTTTGGGCGCGATCGGCTGGTCGGGGGCCGGGCGGGGCGGGATGTCCCCGGCCAGCTTGGCGGCATGTTCGGCATCGGCGCTGTGCCGGCGCAGGCCCACCTGGTTGTCGGGGTTCTGCGGCGAGGCGTGATCGTCGGCCGGGTTCCGGGGCTTGTCGGACATCAGCGGTCGTCCTTGTTGTTGTCCTCGGCAGGACGGGTCTCGTTGCGGAAGATGCTTTCGGCGGCGTCCTTCTGGACGCTTCTGGAACCGGGGCGGAAGGCAAAGATGATCACGCCCACGAAGACCAGCGTCAGCAGCAGCAGGACCCAGCTGTCGGCCAAGGTGCGAAGAAAGCTGTAGGTTTCCATGCGCGGCCTCAGCGGTTCGGATCGGGTTCGAAGGTCGAGAAGTCGACCATCGTGCCCAGCACCTGCAGATAGGCGATCAGGGCGTCCATCTCGGTCAGCTGGGGCTGGCGGTCGAAGTTGCGCAGCTGGGCGCCGGGATAGCGCGCCTGCAGCCCTGCCGCGTCGCCGAAGGGATCGGCCTGGGTGCGGAAGTCGGCGACCGCGTTCTGCAGCATCTCCTCGTCATAGGGGACCCCTACGGTGCGATCGGTGCGCAGCCGTTCGACGATGTGGTCGGGGCCAATCACCCGGTCCAGCAGGAAGCCGTATTTCGGCATGATCGATTCCGGCACCAGCGACTGCGGGTCGCGCAGGTGGTCGATATGCCATTCGTCGGAATAGCGGCTGCCCACCCGCGCCAGGTCCGGCCCGGTGCGTTTGGACCCCCACTGGAACGGGTGGTCGTACATCGATTCGGCGGCCAGGCTGTAATGGCCATAGCGTTCCACCTCGTCGCGCATTGGCCGGATCATCTGGCTGTGGCAGACATAGCAGCCCTCGCGGACATAGATGTCGCGGCCGGTCAGTTCCAGCGGCGTGTAGGGACGCACGCCCTCGACCTCTTCGATGGTGTTTTCCAGGTAGAACAGCGGCGTGATCTGCACGAGGCCGCCGATGGTCACCACCAGGAAGGAAAAGATCAGCAGCAGCGTCGCGTTCTTTTCAAGGATCTTGTGCTTGTCCAGGATTGCCATGAACGTTGCCCCTTACTCGGCCGGAACGGCGATGGAGGTGGAGACGGCCTTGGGCTGCCGCGCGACGGTGGCCCAGAGGTTGAAGGCCATGATGACCCCGCCGGCCAGGAACAGGACGCCCCCCAGACCGCGCACGACGTTCATCGCGAACTTGGCGGCGACGGTGTCGGCGAAGGCGTTGACCAGGTAGCCGTTCTGGTCGACCTCGCGCCACATCAGCCCTTCCATGATGCCGCTGACCCACATCGAGCTGGCGTAGAGGACGATCCCGATGGTCGCGAGCCAGAAGTGCCAGCTGACCAGCGACAGGCTGTAGAGGCGTTCCCGTCCCCAGAGGCGCGGCGTCAGGTAATAGAGCGCGCCGAAGGTGATCATCCCGTTCCAGCCCAGGGCGCCGGAATGAACGTGGCCAATGGTCCAGTCGGTGTAATGCGACAGGCTGTTCACCGACTTGATCGACATCATCGGGCCTTCGAAGGTCGCCATCCCGTAGAAGCCCACGGCCACCACCATCATGCGGATGATCGGATCGGTGCGCAGCTTGTCCCAGGCCCCTGACAGGGTCATCAGGCCGTTGATCATGCCGCCCCAGCTGGGCATCCACAGCATGATGGAAAACACCATCCCCAGGGTCGCGGCCCATTCCGGCAGCGCGGTGTAGTGAAGGTGGTGCGGACCGGCCCAGATATAGAGGAAGATCAGCGCCCAGAAGTGGATGATCGACAGCTTGTAGGAATAGACCGGACGCTCGGCCTGTTTCGGGATGAAATAGTACATCATCCCCAGGAAGCCCGCCGTCAGGAAGAAGCCCACCGCGTTGTGGCCGTACCACCACTGCACCATGGCATCCTGCACGCCGCTGAAGACCTGGACGGATTTCGACCCCCAGATGCTGACCGGCACCGACAGGTTGTTGACCACGTGCAGCATCGCGATGGTGACGATGAAGGCCAGGTAGAACCAGTTGGCGACATAGATATGCGGCTCGCGGCGCTTGATGATCGTGCCCAGGAAGACGGCCAGATAGGTCAGCCAGACCACCGTCAGCCACCAGTCGACGTACCATTCCGGTTCGGCATATTCCTTGGATTGCGTGGCGCCCAGGATATAGCCGGTCGCTGCCAGCACGATAAACAGGTTGTAGCCCCAGAAGACGAACCAGGCCGCGTTCCCGCCCCACAGCCGTGCCGCGGAGGTGCGCTGCACGACGTAAAAGCTGGTCGCGATCAGCGCGTTGCCGCCAAAGGCAAAGATCACCGCGCTGGTATGGAGCGGCCGCAGCTTGCCAAAGTTCAGGTAGCCCCGCGCCAGGTCGCTGAAGTTCAGCGCCGGGAAGGCCAGCTGAAAGGCGATAATCACGCCGACAAGAAAGCCCACGACGCCCCAGATCACGGTGGCGACCACGCCGGCGCGGATCACACCGTCCATGTATTCGTTGCCGTTGACCGGCAGGACCGGCTCGTCGATGCGGCGCAGGGTCCACAGGAACATCCCGCCCGCGACCAGCATGACGGTCAGCGCATTGACCATATAGGCCGGATCACGGGCCAGGTTGGCCCCGATCGCGGCGAAAAGTGCGATCCCGCCCAGCAGGATCAGTTTCACGTAATTCCACATGGCGTCCCCGTGCCCATCTGCGTCGCGTCCCGCTCTGCGCCCCTCCGCCTGCGAATCGCCGGCGGCCCTCGGGGCCTTCGATGGAATGGGCATAGGCTGCGGGGGCGGGCCGAACCTTGATCTGCGTCAAACCCGCGACTTGATCGGGATCAAGGCCGGCCGCCCGGCGCCGCGGCAGGATGTCCCCATCACCCCTTTGGAACAGAGGACACTTCCATGGCCTACAAGACGATCCTGACCGTCCTCAGCGATCCGGGCCAGCTGCCCCAGCTGGACGCCGCTGTCGGACTGGCCTTGGCGCAGGATGCGCATCTGGACATCCTCTGCCTGGGCATCGACCACAGCCAGCCGGGCTATTACTTCCCCGGCGGCACCGCCTATGGCCTGCAGGAGGCGATCGACAGCGCCATGGGCGATGCCGAGGCGCTGGAAACCCGCATCCGCCAGCACCTCGCCCCGGTCCCCGAACTGCGCTGGTCGGCCGAATCGGCCGTGGCCCAATCCGGTGGCATTGCCGGGCTGGTCGGCCTGCGCGCGCGCTTTGCCGATTTGACGGTCCTGGCCAGCCCCTATGCGCAGGGCCAGCCGGGCGACGCCGAGATCGTCACCGAGGCGGCCCTGTTCGAGGGCGGCTGCCCGGTGCTGATGCTGCCCAAGGCCACGCCGCCCGCGCTGCCGCCCGGCCGCGTGCTGGTCGCCTGGAACCAGTCGGCCGAGGCGCTGGCGGCGATCCGCCGCGCGCTGCCGCTGCTCAAGGCCGCCCGATCGGTCGAGATCACCTGCATCGATCCGGGCCGCAACGGCCCCGAGCGTTCGGATCCCGGCGGTGCGCTGACGCAGATGCTGACCCGCCACGGGGTCCGGGCCGAGATCGCCGTCCTGGCCCGCACCGCGCCACGCATCAGCGACGAGATCAACCGCCGCGCGATCGAGATCGGCGCCGATCTGGTGGTGATGGGGGCCTATGGCCATTCGCGTCTGCGCCAGGCGATCCTGGGCGGGGCCACGCGTAACATGCTGGAACAGGCCCGCGTGCCGGTGTTCCTGGCGCGCTGACAGGGATCGGTCGGTGGGCCGTGCGGGGGGACGGCGGGTCCCCCCGCGATGTCATGGGACGCAGATCAGACGCCGCGGCGGTTCCCCCACAGGATGACATGCAGCTGCGGCAGCACGCGGGGCGTGAACCAGCGGTCGGCCGTCACCTTCTCGACCAGCCACAGCAGCCGGTCGGCCACGTCCTGGGCCGCCACCGGCAGGCCGGGATCGACCTCGGGATTGCCCGGCTGCAGATACAGCGGCAGATCCGGATGGCGCCCGGCCATTTCCTGCGCCCAGGCATAGTCGCGGTCGTCGAAGATCACGATCTTCATCACCGTCTGCCCTGCCCCCTGCCCCGCCCGGATGCAGGCGGCAAGCGCGTCCAGGTCCGGGCTTTCGCCGCTGGACGGGGGCTTGGGGCTCAGGACCAGCATGTGCAGTTGGTCGAACCAGTCGCGGGCGATCGACCCCTGCGTTTCCAGCGCAAAGCGATAGCCCGCCGCGCGGCCCCGCGCGATCAGCGGACCGAAGTCTTGGATCGCCGGGTTCCCGCCCGAAATGGACACCGTCAGGGGCTGCCCGCCCGACAGCGCCTCGACCTGGTCCCAGACTTCTTCCGGGGTCATCTGCGCCCAGGTGTCGCGAAAGGCGCTGTCCACCGCATGCAGCGAATCACACCATGAGCAGCGGTAATCGCAGCCCCCGGCGCGAACGAAGACGGTGGGCTCTCCGATCAGCGCGCCCTCGCCCTGGATGGTCGGGCCGAAGATCTCGGCGATGCGCAGGCGCGTCACGGCCGGTACTCGGCCCAGGTCTTGGGCGTCTCGCTGACCTTGACGGCGCTGGTCTCGGGCCAGCGGGCGCGGCACCAGTCAAAGAAGTGGCGGGCCAGGTTCTCGGCCGTGGACGGCACCTCCAGCAGGTCGTTCAGGTGGCGGTGATCAAAGCTGCCGTCGATATAGTCTTTCAGCGGCTTCAACTCGTGATAGTCGCGCACGAAGCCGTCCGCATTCAGGTCGGGCGCCGCCAGTTCGACCACCACGACATAATTGTGGCCGTGCAGCCGGGCGCATTGGTGATCCGCCGCCAGGTGGTCCAGCCGGTGCGAGGCGCTGAAGTGAAACTCCTTGCTGATCCTGAACATCACACCCCCTGCTGCGTATGGGCCGCGACGGCGACCTGCCAGAAATCCGGATCCTCGTAATCGGTCGGGTCCGCAACGCCGGCCAGGTGGAAGGCCTCGCGTCGTTCGACGCAGGTGCCGCAGCGTCCGCAATGCCGCGCCCCGCCCTTGTAGCAGGACCAGGTCTGGGCAAAGGGCGTGCCCGCGCCCGCGCCCGCCACCACGATATCGGCCTTGGTCGCATGAACGAAGGGCACGTCCAGCGCGACATCGGCATAACCCTCCAGCGCGGCCTTCTGCATGGCGGCGAAGGCATCGGTAAAGGCGGGGCGGCAGTCGGGATAGATGAAGTGATCGCCCCCATGCACGGCCGCCGCCACCGCAGCATCGCCATTGGCGGCGGCAATCCCGAAGGCCACGGTCAGCATGATCGCGTTTCGGTTGGGCACGACGGTGACGCGCATCGTGTCCTCGGCGTAATGGCCGTCGGGCACGTCGATGTCGTTGGTCAGGGCCGAGCCGCTCAGCGCGGCGCCCAAGCCCGACAGGTCCACCAGGTGATGCGGCACGTCCAGCCGGCGCGCACAGGCCAGCGCAAAGTCCAGCTCCTTGCGGTGGCGCTGGCCGTAATCAAAGCTGACCAGGCGCGACAGGCGCCCCTGCGTGGCCAGCACATGGGCGAGCGATACGGAATCGAGCCCGCCCGAGCAGACGAGAGTGGTGTTCATTCTGTGACCCTTGTTTTTGTGACCCGGGTAGGCTGCGACCGGGAAGCGCCCGGTTATCACTGCCGGCGCGGCTTGTGAAGGCGCGGCATGCCGGTGACGCCGGGTCAGGCCAGCCAGCCGCCGTCCGAATCGTCGCCCGATTCCTCGACCAGCCGCGCAAAATCGGGCAGGATCACGCCGCGCTTGCCGACCAGCTCGATGACGCCGTCGCGCTTGAGCGCCCCGACCTGGCGGCTGACGGTCTCGATGGTCAGGCCCAGGTAATCGGCCATCGCCTCGCGGGTCAGCGGCAGGTCCAGCTCCATCCGCCCGCCGGGGCGGCGCTTGTGCAGCGCGGCTTCGCGCCGCGCGATGATGGCGATGAACGAGGCGATCTTTTCCCGCGCCGTCTTGCGGCCCAGAAGCAGCATCCATTCCCGCGCCGCGTCCAGCTCGTCCAGGGTCATCTCCAGCAGGCGATGGGCCAGGTGCGGGGTGTGCTGCATCATCTGGTCGAAGGGCTTGCGGCGAAAGCAGCACAGCACGACCTTGGTCGCGGCGGTGGCGTTATAGGCGGCGGTGTCGCGCCCCGGGCGGCCCAGGAAATCGCTTGGCAGCAGCAGGCCCACCATCTGCGTCCGGCCGTCCTCCAGGGTCTGGGTCAGCGTGGCGACACCGGTAACCACCGAGGCCACGAAATCCATTCGGTCGCCTTCCCACAGGATCGGCTGGCCGGCCTCGAAGGTGCGATAGAACTTGATCTGCTCCAGCTGCGTCAGCTCGTCGCCTTCGCAATGCGCGCAGACGGCACGGTAGCGGATCGGACAATCCGTGCAGCGCACGTCCTCGGGCGCGGAGCTGCCCGTCTTGCCGGGCTTGATCTGGGTCAAGGCAGGTGTCCGCGTCATGCTCTTATTGTAGGCACATGGAACACCTTTCGCAACTGAGACGCGCCGGCCTGTTCGAGGCTCGTGCCCCCCGCTATACCAGCTATCCGCCCGCAACCCAGTTCGTGCCGGCCGTGGACGGCGATCTGGTCGCCGGCTGGATGGCCGCCGTGCCGGCGGGGTCGCGGATCTCGCTCTATATCCATGTGCCCTTCTGCCGGCGCCTGTGCTGGTTCTGCGCCTGCCGCACGCAGGGGACGCAAAGCATGGACCCGGTGCGAAGCTATGTTCAGACCCTGCAGACCGAGCTGCAGGCGCTGCGCCGGCGCCTGGCGCCGGGTATCGCCTTGTCGCGCCTGCACTGGGGCGGCGGCACGCCCACCCTGCTGACGCCGGACCTGATCTGCCAGCTGGCGGGCGCGGTCTTCAACGCCTTCCCGATGGAGGAGGGCGGCGAGTTCTCGGTCGAGATCGACCCGTCCGAGATCGACGCGCCGCGCATGGCCGCGCTGGCGGCGGCGGGAATGACCCGCGCCTCGATCGGGGTGCAGGACTTCGACCCGCAGATCCAGGAGGCGATCGGCCGTCCCCAGAGTTTCGAGATCACCGCCCAGGCCGCAGCGCTGATCAGGCAGCACGGCATCGCCAGCCTGAATGTCGATATCCTTTACGGCCTGCCCTATCAGACCGGGCAGCGAATTGCGGACACGGTGCAGAAGGTCATGGCCCTGGCCCCCGACCGGGTCGCACTTTACGGCTATGCCCATGTGCCCTGGATGTCCAAGCGCCAGGTGATGATCCCGAACGAATCGCTGCCTGACGGCGAGGCGCGCCTGGCCCTGTTCGAGACGGCGGCCGAGCTGTTCCTGGCCGACGGATTCCAGCAGATCGGCATCGACCATTTTGCCCGCCCCGGCGATGGGCTGGCACAGGCCGCGGCCCAAGGCCGGCTGCGGCGCAACTTCCAGGGCTATACCGACGATCCGGCCCAGGTGCTGATCGGCCTGGGCGCCTCGTCCATCTCGCGCTATCCGCAAGGTTATGCGCAGAACGTGCCGGCCACCGGCGCCTATACGGCCGCCATCCGCGAGGGACGGGTCCCGGTGGTGCGGGGCCATATCTTCACCCCCGAGGACCGCTGGCGCGGCCGGCTGATCGAGGCGCTGATGTGCGATTTCCGCATCGACCTGGCCGCCCTCCGGGCCGAGGTCGGCCCCCTGCCCGACGGCATCTTCACGCCGCTGCTGGAGCGTTTCGACGGCGCCGTGCGCCTGACGGACGAGGCCTTCGAGATCCTGCCCCAGGGGCGGCCCCTGACGCGCCTGATCGCGCAGGCGCTGGACGCCTATGCCGCCCCGCAGGGCAGCCATTCGGTCGCGGTGTGACCGGCCGGGGCGCTAATGCGCCTCGGCCCAGTTCAGTCCATGCCCCGCATCGACGACCAGCGGCACCGACAGCCGGACCGAGGGTTCGGCGGCGTTTTCCATGATGTCGCGGGCCCGGGCGATCAGGTCGTCGACGCCATCCTCGCGCACCTCGAAGACCAGTTCGTCATGCACCTGCAGCAGCATCCGCGCCGGCAGGTCGGCGATGGCCTCGGGCATGCGGATCATCGCGCGGCGGATGATGTCGGCCGCCGCCCCCTGGATCGGCGCGTTGATCGCGGCCCGGCGGGCGCCGCCGGCGGCAGGACCCGACTGGTTGATGCCGGGCGTGTTGATGCGCCGCCCGAACAGCGTGCGCACGAAACCGTCGGCCTTGGCCTCGGCCACGGTGCGGTCCATGTAGGCGCGGATCTCGGGGAAGCGCTCGAAATAGGTGTCGATGAAGCTTTGCGCCTCGGCCCGCGGGATGCGCAGGTTGCGCGACAGACCAAAGCCCGAGATGCCGTAGATGACGCCAAAGTTGATCGCCTTGGCGCGGCGGCGGATCATCGGGTCCATCCCCTCGACCGGGACGCCGAACATCTGGCTGGCGGTCATGGCATGGATGTCGATGCCGTCGCGAAAGGCCTGCTTCAGCGCCGGGATGTCGGCCACATGCGCCAGGATGCGCAGCTCGATCTGGCTGTAGTCCAGGCTGACCAGCCGATAACCCTCGGGCGCGATGAAGGCCTGGCGGATGCGGCGCCCCTCGTCGCTGCGGATCGGGATGTTCTGCAGGTTCGGGTCGGTGGAGGAGAGCCGCCCGGTCTGGGCGCCGGTGATCGAATAGCAGGTGTGGACGCGGCCGCTTTCGGCATTCACAAAGGTCGGCAGCGCGTCGGTATAGGTCGATTTCAGCTTGCTGATCTGGCGCCAGTCCAGCACGCGGGCCGGCAGGTCGTGACCTTCGGCGGCCAGGTCCTCAAGCACGTCGGCGCTGGTGGAAAAGGCCCCGGTCTTGCCCTGCTTGCCCCCGGCCAGCCCCATCTTGTCGAACAGGATCTCGCCCAGCTGCTTGGGGCTGCCGATGTTGAAGCTCTGGCCGGCAAGGCCATAGATCTCGTCCTCCAGTCCCGCCATCTTTTGGGAAAAGGCGTTCGACATGCGCTTCAGGACATCCGTGTCGATGCGCACGCCGGCCATCTCCATCTGCGCCAGAACCGGGATCATCGGCCGTTCCAGCGTGTGATAGACGGTCGACACCTTTTCCACCGGCAGCATGGGCGCGAAATGCTGGTAAAGGCGCAGTGTCACATCGGCGTCTTCGGCCGCATAGGGCGCGGCCTTGTCGAGGGTCACCTGGCCGAAGTTGATCTGGCTTTTCCCCGATCCGATCAGCTCCTTGATCGGAATGCATTTGTGGCCCAGATAGCGCTCGGCCAGCTCGTCCATGCCGTGGTTGTGGGTGCCGGCGTTCAGGGCATAGGACATCAGCATCGTGTCGGCCAAGGGGGTCATGCGGATGCCGTGGCGGGCCAGCATCTTCCAGTCGTATTTCAGGTTCTGGCCGATCTTCAGGATCGACGCGTCCTCCAGCACCGGCTTCAGCGCGGCCAGGACGGCGGCGGCCTCCATCTGCCCCCCGACGCGCGCCGATTGCCCGAACAGGTCATCGCCCCCCGCGACATGGCCAAAGGGGATATAGCAGGCCCGCCCCGGCGCCACCGCCAGCGAGACGCCCACCAGTTCGGCCTGCATTTCGTCCAGCGCGGTCGTCTCGGTGTCGATGGCGACCTGGCCTGCCTCGCGGATGGCGGCGATCCAGGCCTCCAGCGCCTCCATGTCGGCCACCGTCTCATAGGCCGTCGTGTCGATGGGAGGCTGCTCGGGTGCCGCGGGCGCATCACTGGCGGGGGCTGCCTGAACCGCCGGGGCCTCGGCGCCCAGCACCTGGGCCACGCGGTTCGTCAGGGTGCGGAACTCCATCTCGGACAGGAAGGCCAGCAGGCGCTCCGGCTCGGGCGCGCGCACCTCGAGGCTCTCCAGGGTAAAGTCCAGGGGCGTGTTGCAGTCCAGCTCGACCAGCCGCTTGGAGACGCGGATCTGCTCGGCAAAGTCGATCAGGGTCTGGCGCCGCTTGGGCTGCTTGATCTCGGTCGCACGTTCCAGCAGGCTTTCCAGGTCGCCGTATTCCTGGATCAGCAGGGCGGCGGTCTTGATGCCGATGCCCGGAGCACCGGGCACGTTGTCCACCGCATCGCCGGCCAGCGCCTGCACGTCCACCACGCGGTCGGGGCCGACGCCGAACTTTTCCATCACCTCGTCGGGGCCGATCAGCTTGTTCTTGATCGGGTCCAGCATGTCCACGCCGTCGCCGATCAGCTGCATCAGGTCCTTGTCGCTGCTGATGATCGTGGCGGTCCCGCCCGCCTCGCGCGCCCGGCAGGCCAAGGCGGCGATGATGTCGTCGGCCTCATAGCCTTGGGTCTCGATGCAGGCGATGTTGAAGGCGCGGGTCGCGTCGCGGGTCAGCGGGAACTGCGGGCGCAGGTCCTCGGGCGGTTCGGGGCGCTGCGCCTTGTAGGCGGAATAGATCTCGTTGCGGAAGGTCTTGGACGAGTGATCGAAGATCACCGCGGCATGGGTCGGCGCGGTGTGGCCGTCATCCGTCTGCACATAACGCCACAGCATGTTGCAAAAGCCCGCGACCGCGCCGACCGGCAACCCATCGGACTTGCGCGTCAGGGGCGGCAGCGCATGATAGGCGCGAAAGATGAAGGCCGATCCGTCGATCAGATGCAGATGACAGCCCTTGCCGAATGCGTCGCCCATGATCACCTATCCTTGCTGCTTCGGCCCGTGTTTTGACATGGCGGACCGGATTCTTCCACCCGCCGCAAAGGAGGTGCCGATGCCCCGGATGCGCCGCAAGTCCGACCTGCCGACCAAGACCTGCCTGGCCTGCGGGTTGCCCTTCAGCTGGCGCAAGAAATGGGAACGGGACTGGGATCAGGTGCGCTACTGCTCGGACCGGTGCCGGGGCAAGAAGCCGACGCGGCAGGGCGGGGCCAAGGGTGGCGCAGTCGCCCCGCCCTGAGGGGCTCCAAAGGAGCGATCAAGGCGCGCCAGCCCGGGATGCTGATCTCAGTGGTCGTCGTGGGCGTGATCGCGGTCGATCACGAAGCGCTTGTCGCAATAGCCGCAATCGACATAGCCCGCCTCGGGCGCGATCGCCAGCCAGACGCGCGGGTGGCCCATGCCGGCCGCGTCGTCGCCGTCGCAGCTGACGCGCCAGCGGGTCACGACTTCCGTGACGGGCGCCGGGCGGTTCAGCGCCTCGGGGCCGGTTTCGGTCGACAGCGGGGTTTCGGGCGTCACGTGCTGCGTCATGGCTGGCCTTCTTGTGGCGGCTTGCATCATCTGGTCTAACCCCCATTAGCGCAGCGCCGCCTGCCTTCGCAAGCTCTGCAAGGATTGCCCCATGTCCGACGCCATCCAGATCACCGGTCTTCGCAAGACCTATGCCGCCCAGGGCAACGCCCCCGCCAAGGAGGCGCTGAAGGGCATCGACCTGACGATCCGCGCCGGCAGCATCTTCGGGCTGCTGGGGCCGAACGGCGCGGGCAAGTCCACCATGATCAACATCCTGGCGGGGCTGGTGAACAAGACCGCGGGCCAGGTCACGATCTGGGGCTTTGATCAGGACCGCAACCCGCGCCAGTCCCGCGCGGCCATCGGCGTGATGCCCCAGGAACTGAACATGGACCCCTTTTTCACCCCCCGCGCCAGCCTCGAGGTGCAGGCGGGACTTTACGGGGTGCCGAAATCTGAACGCTGGACGGACGAGCTTCTGGCGCTGGTGGGCCTGACCGACCAGGCCAATGCCTATGCCCGGAACCTGTCGGGCGGCATGAAGCGGCGGCTGCTGCTGGCCAAGGCGCTGGTCCACCGTCCGCAGATCCTGGTCCTGGACGAGCCCACGGCCGGCGTGGACATCACGCTGCGCGAGATGCTGTGGACCAATGTCCGCAAGCTGAACCAGCAGGGCATGACGATCATCCTGACCACGCATTACCTCGAAGAGGCCGAGCAGATGTGCGACGAGATCGCCATCATCAACCACGGCGAGGTCGTCATCCGCCAGAGCACCCGCGACCTGCTGGCGCGCACGGACGGCAAGACGCTGGTTCTGGACACCGGCGGAGAGATCCCGCTGCCCGACCTGCCCCAGGGGGCGCGGGCCGAACGGCGGCAGGACGGGCGGCTGGCGATCACCTATCCGCCCTCGCGCCTGCGCGCGGACCAGGTCCTGGACGCGCTGCGCGCCGGCGGGGTCCCGATCCTGGACGTCGCGACCGAACAGCCCGACCTCGAGGATGTCTTTGTTGAACTGACCCGGGGCTGAGGGTTTGGGGGTCTTGGCGACCCCCACCCGGCGCTGCGATCAGCGGGCGCCGATCATCGGGCCCATGACGGCTCCGCCCATGATGTGCATGTGGAAATGCGGCACCTCCTGCACGCCGTGGCTGCCGGCATTGGTGATCGCGCGAAAGCCCTCGCCCCCCTGGTCCAGCCCGACGCCCTCGGATGCGCAGACCTGCGCGCAGAGGCGCATGAAGCCCGCGATCTCGGCCTCGGAGGCATTGGCCGCGAAGTCGTCAAAGCTGACATAGCGCCCCTTGGGGATCACCAGGACATGGCTGGGCGCCTTGGGCGAAATATCGCGAAAGGCCAGCGCGTGGTCATTTTCGGCCACGGTGTCGTTGGGGATCTCGCCCCGCAGGATGCGGGCAAAGATGTTGCTGTCGTCATAGGCAAAGGACATGCGGCTACCTTTCTAGTCGGAAAAGAGATGTGGAGTTTCGGCCAGCGCCCGCCCCTCCTCCGGGCTGACGCCCAGGAAGGACGCAATGGCCAGGGCGTTGCGCTCGGTCGCGGCGGTTTCCGAGATTGTCGCGAACTGCGCAAAGCCCGCCTCCTTCAGGCGGTCGGCCTCGTGTTCCAGGTCGCTGCGCATGATCGGCAGCAGCCGGTCGGCCAGTTCGGCGGGCGCATCGCGGCTGACCAGTCCGACCCGCTCCATGTGGCCGCGGATATAGGCGTCGTCGAACCGGCTGTCCACGAACAGGATCCGCGTCTCGGCCCGGTCGCCATCGAAATCGGCGATGAGGCTGAGCGCCGAAGGGTCGACGCAGAACACCAGGTGATCGGATTCGAACTGGTCGAACAGCAGCTTGACCAGCGCCCGGCGATGCCGCTCGCGCTTGTTCAGGGAGGATTCGACGCCGCCCATGTCCGGCAGGTTGGCCTCGGATTCGTTGAAGATGTAATCCACGGCAGGAATATCGGATCGCGCCCGAATGGCGGCGGTCAGGCGCTTGGCCACATGCCATTTCTTGGCCACCAGGATGTGGACCACGCGCTGGTGTCCCAGGCTGCCGTCGGTTTCCCAGAAGCGCGGGGCGAAACGCCGGCCGATCCGCCCGCGTCCCGTCAGAAAGGCAAACAGACGCCGCCCTTCGGAGACTAGGGCGAAATCCAGCCCCTCGCTCTGCCACAGCGCGCCAAGCCGTTCCCGCAGCTCCAGCGCCTCGGGGCTGATCTTGCGCGCGAACAGGTAATCCTGGCGCAGCAGCAGGTCATAGTGGTCGTTGTAAAAGGTCAGCGGCATTCCGTAATCGGTGAAGATCAGGAAGGTCAGCGTCCGCGTCCGGATCTGGGTGCGCGGCACCAAATGCGCGACCAGCGTCTGGAAGAAGGTCTCGTCCGGGATCCAGGTCGTGCTGAAGAAGCGGACGATCTCGGGGCGTGACTGGATCAGCGCGAAGATGCCCTCGACCGTCTGGCGGCGCAGGCACCACCATTGCGACCCGATCATCACCTGCAGGTCGCGGGGCACCTCGCGCCGCAGCCCAAGGCGCTGCTGCAGGTCGAAGCTGGCATAGAACAGCCGGCGCTGCTTGCGCTCGTTGAACCAGTGCCGATAGATCAGCCGCTCCTCCTTGAAGCCGGTCTTGATCCAGTCGCTTTTGAAAAAGTCGAAGCTCTCGATATAGTCGCAATCCTCGGCATCCAGGAAGGCCCGGGCAAATTCGGCTGACTTGATGGGCATGCAGTCGCCCGACAGCATGTAGAAATGGGTGGCTTGGGGAAAGGCCGCCTCGGCCGCGCGCAACGCCTCCAACGTGGCCGCGACCAGCGACCATTCACCCCACCCGCACCTGATGCGCCGTGCGGCAAAGGTCACGCGGGGATGGTCCCCAAGCGCGTCGCGGATCTGCTGGAACATCGGCATGGGCGAACGGCGGTCGAAGTGGATCGCCACGAAATCGCCCGTCGCCGTCAGGCGGCGCGCCTGGTCGATCACCCCCTGCGGGTCCTTGTGCGCCAGAAGGATGAAGGCGATGCGGGCCATGTCGTCTTGTCGTCCCTCGGAATGATGGCAGTCCGACCATGTCAGGCGTTGAAAATCCCGCCTCGTTTTGATTTGTGTGTGTAACCATTTTTACTGTTGGGACAAGCAGCCCGGCCCGTCGCGGCCCAAGTGCGGCCGCCCGCGATCGATCGGAGAAATTGAAGCATGGGTTTTCCCGGCGTCTGGATGACGGAAAGCGAGAGCATGATCTATCGGGTCGTGCCGAAATGCGCCTGCTCGACCATCGGCCAGATCATGTACTATTCGGACCACGGCCGCTTCTTCGACGGCGACATCCATGACGCGAACGAGGGCATGCACAAGTGGTCCCAGGACCACAGCCAGGACCCGATCGAACGCGCGGTCCGGTCCCACGAGGCGGTGACCTTCACCTGCGTGCGCAACCCCTATGCGCGGATCCTGTCCTCGTTCTTCGACAAGATCGCGGGGATCCAGCGCAATGGCCGCCGCTATCGCGGCAACCTGGTCCCGCAGCTGGTCCAGCGCTATGGCATCGACGTGGGCAGCCCGGAAAATGGTTTTGAATTCGACCAGGTCGCCAGCTTTCGCCGCTTCCTGCTGTTCGCGCGCGACACCATCCGGTTCCGCAAGCCGATGGAGCCTGACATTCACTGGTCGGCCATGTCGGGACATATCTCGACCTTCATCGTGAACGGCGGTCGCTATGATCGCATCTTCTTCACCGAGGCCTTCAACGACGGCATGCAAAAGGTGCTGAACGAGGCCGAGACCCCGGTTCCGCTGGACCTGGCCGACGTGCCCCGGTTCAACGAATCGGAAGGGCACGGGCCCAAGCGCGCCCATAAGGTCAGCGACTATTTCGACGACCTGTCGCGGCACCTGGCCTGGGAAATCTACAAGGACGATTTCCAGCTGTTCCGCTATGACTTCGACAATCCCGACAACAAGATGCCCCTCGGAGAGGTCGACCTGGACGAGGTCCACGCCAAGCTGGGCCGCTGAACGCGAACGGGCGCCCGCAGGCGCCCGTTGTCGCGGCCTGTCCGCGCCGATTATTCCAGGTGGCTTTCAAGGAACCACAGGTCCTTGTCCAACTCGCGCGACACGCCGGTCAGCAGATCGGCGGTATCGGCGTCGCCCGCGTCGTCCGTGCTGTCGATGGCCGCGCGCACCTTGGCCCCATGATCGCGGATGCGGGCGCAAAGTTCGCTCAGGTGATCCTGCACCTTTGTGACGTCGGTCGGATAGGGTTTCAGCGTCGTCGCATCCTTCACCACCTCGGCCGTGCCCATGGCGCGCCCGTCCAGGATCTGCACCCGTTCGGCCATCACGTCGGTATGGTCCAGAACGCGGGCATAGACGGCATCCAGGAATTCATGAACGGCAATGAAGTTCGGCCCTTTCATGTTCCAATGCGCCTGCTTGACCGCAAGGCCCAGGGCGATGCTGTCGGCGACACGGGCGTTCAGGGTTTCGATGGATGTCTTGCGGGCATTGTCTTCAAGCCCTTGCACGTTCACGGCCATGATAGCCTCCTGTGTTCGGATGTTTCGCCGCCACAACAAGGTGCCCGTCCCCGAGGTTCCATCGCGTGCGATATAAACCGCCCATTGCGACGAAAGGTCATGGCCATGAAAAACGGCGCCTCCCTTTCAGGGGGCGCCGTCTGGCCGCCGCGACGGATGCGCGGCCCAAAGGTGGCGGATCAGACCGCGCCCTTGATGAAGTTCACCGCGTCGCCGACGGTCTGGATGGTCTCGGCGGCGTCATCGGGGATCTCGATCCCGAACTCTTCCTCGAAAGCCATGACCAGCTCGACGGTGTCGAGGCTGTCGGCGCCCAGATCGTCGATGAACGAAGCGGACTCGACCACCTTGTCCTCGTCGACACCCAGATGCTCGACCACGATCTTCTTCACGCGATCAGCGATATCGCTCATGTCATATCCTCATTCTCGCGGGCATCCGCCCAAGTTTTGCACGGACCTGGCGGCCCGGTTCAGCACAGGGCGGTTCCCCTGCTGCTAAAGCGGGGGATATAGCACCCATGAACCTTCATGCAACCGCTTTCGCAAGGATTCCTGCGGGGCGTTGCGGCGGCGCAAGACCCTCAGATCATCGCCATGCCGCCGTTCACATGCAAGGTGGCGCCGGTGACATAGCCGGCGTCGGGGCTGGCCAGGTACAGGACCGCCGCGGCGATCTCCTGCGCGTGGCCCATGCGGCCGGCGGGGATCTGGGTCAGGATCTTGCCCTTCTGGTCGTCGGTCAGCTTGTCGGTCATCGGCGTCTCGATGAAACCGGGCGCCACGCAGTTCACGGTGATGCCGCGGCTTGCGACCTCGTAGGCCAGGGATTTCGACATGCCGACCAGGCCCGCCTTGGCGGCGGCATAGTTGCCCTGCCCCGGATTGCCCGTCGCCCCCACGACCGAGGTGATGTTGACGATCCGTCCCCACCGCGCCTTCATCATGCCGCGCAGCACCGCGCGCGACAGCTTGAAGACGCTGGTCAGGTTGACGTCCAGAACCTGCGCCCATTCCTCGTCGGACATGCGCATGAACAGGTTGTCGCGCGTGATGCCCGCATTGTTGATCAGGATGTCCACCGACCCCATCGCCTCGGCCGCGGCCTTCGGCAGCGCGGCCAGCGATTCCGCCTCGCCCAGGTTCGCCGTCACCACATACGCACGATCGCCCAGCTTCTCGGCCAATTCGCGCAGCGGCGCCTCGCGCGTGCCCGACAGGGCAACGGTCGCGCCAGCCGCGTGCAGCGCCTCGGCGATCGCGCCGCCGATCCCGCCCGACGCGCCGGTCACCAGCGCGGTCTTTCCCGTCAGATCGAACATCCCAAGCCTCTTCGTCGTTGTCCCAATACCCCGGGGTCCGGGGCCTGGCCCCGGTCCTCCGGTCACCCCTTCAGCGCCGCCACGTCGGCCGGCACGCCCACGTTGCGCACCACTGCATCCTTGGCGATGCGCTTGATCATGCCCGACAGCGCCTTGCCCGCGCCGATCTCCCAGAATTCGGTCACGCCGGCCTCGGCCAAGTTGGCGATGGATTCGCGCCAGCGCACCGTGCCGGTCACCTGCTCGACCAGCAGGCGGCGGATGGCGCCCGGCTCGGTCACGGGTTCCGCACGCACATTGGCAAAGACGGGCACGGCGGGCGGCTGGATGTCCACGCCCGCCAGCGCGTCGGCCATGGCGGCGGCAGCGGGCTGCATCAGCACCGAATGAAAGGGCGCCGACACCGGTAGCATCAGCGCCCGCTTGGCCCCCGCAGCCTTCATCGCCTCGGCGGCGGCCTCGACGGCGCCCTTGTGCCCCGAGATCACGACCTGCGCCGGATCGTTGTCATTCGCGGCCTGCACAACCTCATCGCCGCCCACTTCGCGGCAGATGCGGTCGACGGTGTCGAAATCCAGACCAAGGATGGCGGCCATGGCGCCCTGCCCCACCGGGACGGCCTCCTGCATGGCCTGGCCGCGCAGGCGCAGCAGTCGCGCGGTATCCGACAGCGTCAGAGCCCCGGCCGCGCAGAGCGCCGAATATTCCCCAAGCGAGTGGCCCGCGACGAAGTCGGCATCTGCGATGCCGAAGCCCTCGGCCTCCAGCGCGCGGAAGGCCGCGATGGAGGTCGCCATCAGCGCGGGCTGGGCGTTCTGCGTCAGGGTCAGTGTCTCGGCGTCGCCCTCCCAGATCAGCGCCGACAGCTTTTCGCCAAGCGCCTCGTCCACCTCGTCAAAGACGGCGCGCGCGGCCGGATAGGCCTGGGCCAGATCGCGCCCCATCCCGACCGTCTGCGCGCCCTGCCCTGGAAACACGAATGCCCGCATGGGATCCCCCTGAAATCATTGCCCTGGAAAAGGGCATAGCCTCTGCGCGCGGGTGCCGCAACCAAGGGCGCGGAGGGGGCAGGCAAAGAAAAAGGGGCCACCGGGGCCCCATTTTCACATTCCAAAAGATCGGATCGACCTCAGCCGACCAGTTCCAGGCCCGAGAAGAAGAAGGCGATCTCTTCCTTGGCGGTGTCCGCCGCGTCCGACCCGTGGACCGAGTTCTCGCCCATGGACAGGGCGAATTCCCTGCGGATGGTGCCCTCGTCGGCATTGGCCGGGTTGGTCGCGCCCATCACTTCGCGGTTCTTGGCAATGGCGTTCTCGCCTTCCAGGACCTGCACGACGACCGGCTCGGAGGCCATGAACTCGACCAGTTCGCCATAGAAGGGGCGATCCTTGTGGACCTCGTAGAACTTGCCCGCCTGCTCGGCCGACAGCTTGACGCGCTTCTGCGCAACGATGCGCAGGCCGGCATCCTCGAACTTGGCGTTGATCTTGCCGGTCAGGTTGCGGCGGGTCGCGTCGGGCTTGATGATGGAAAGCGTGCGTTCGATGGCCATGGGTCGTTACCTTGTCTGATCTGCGGGACGGGCCCGCGGCTTGCGGAAGTCCGCGTCCGGTTAGCAGGCTTGGCCTTCCCCGGCAAGGTTGACGCGCGCAATGCCATGGAACCGGCACCGGTGGCGAAAGCTTGATTGATCGGCCACCGAAGGATTTCCCATGATCGACCTTGCCCCGCCTGCCTACAGCCCCAAGGCGCCCGCCCCGCCCGCAGGCAAGGAAAGGGCGCTGACCCTGGGGACGCTGGCCTCCGGTGCCGCGATCCTGCTGCTTTTGGGGGCGATGTGGTTCTGGTCCAACGTCCTGCTGCTGATCTTCGCGGCCCTTCTGATCGCCATCGCGCTCCGGGCCGGGGGGCGGGGGCTGAACCGGCTCGTGGGCCTGAACGTCAAGCTGGGCGTCTTCGTGGTTCTTCTGGTGGTGATCGGCCTGGTGGTCGGGGCCGGATGGCTGGCGGGGCCGGCGGTATCGGCGCAGTTCCGGGACCTGATGGCTGCGCTGCCGCAGTCCTGGCAGGCGCTGAACAACTGGTTGCCCGGTGATCTGGGACAGACCATTGTGGGGCAGGTCGAGGAGAACGGTGGCGAGAACGCCGCCCAGATCGCCCAACGCCTGCCGGATCTGATCAGCATCCTGACCGGCGTCTTGAATTCGGTCCTGGGCAGCCTGTCGTCCTTTTTCGTGGTCCTGATCGTCGCGCTTTACGTCGCGGTCGAGGCGCCGCTCTATCGTCGCGGGGCGCTGCGCCTGGTGCCCCTGCGCCAGCGCAGCCGCGCTGCCCGGATCATGGATGAATTGGGCAGCAAGCTGGGCGCCTGGATGGCGGGACAGGCGGTCGACATGGTGGTCGTGGCGATCCTGGCCTGGATCGGGCTGTGGCTTCTGGGGGTGCCGCTGGCCTTCCTTCTGGCGCTGATCGCAGGGCTCACCAATATCGTGCCGATCGTCGGGCCGTTCTTCTCGGGCGCGATCGCGGTCCTGTTCTCGCTGTCCCAAGGCCCCGAGACGGCCCTTTATGTCGCGATCCTGTTCTTCGTGATCCAGATGTTCGAGGGCGAGGTGCTGATGCCCCTGATCCAGCGCTATGCCGTCGAACTGCCCCCCGCCCTGACCATCATCGCCATCGTGGCCTTTGGGGCGATGTTCGGCTTTGCGGGGGTGCTGCTGGGAACGCCGCTGCTGATCGTGGCGATGCTGCTGATCCAGCGCATCTATGTCGAGGATGTCCTGGGCGACCAGTTCGACGACGCCGACTGACCTGCCGCGCCGCAGGGCAGTCGGCCAGAAACTTGGCCTTCCCTCAGGTGACTTCGTGATTTCGACACATGGCGGGTGTATGTTGCACCTGTCTTCAGCGAAGGTCGCGCCATGCAGCCGCTTGTCAAAGGCCATTACCGCGCCCGCCTGGCCGAGACGCCAGAGGATCTGCGCATGTCGCAACGGCTCCGCTGGCTGTGCTTCATCGCCCGCACCGGACAACCCGACGACGGCACCCGTCTGGAGGCCGACGAACTGGACCCGGACTGCCGGCACATGCTGATCGAGGATGTCACGTCGGGCCAGCTGGTCTGCAGCTACCGTTTCCTGCCGCTGACCAACGGATCGCAGATCAAGCGCAGCTATTCGGCCCGCTACTACGACCTTGAGGCCTTGGGCAGCTTTGACGGGCCGATGGTCGAGATGGGGCGGTTCTGCATCCATCCCGACCGGCAGGACCCCGACATCCTCCGCATCGCATGGGCCGCCCTGACCCGATTCGTGGACGAGACCGGCGTCGAGATGCTGTTCGGCTGTTCCAGCTTCACCGGCTGCGAGCCAGAGCCTCATGCCGAGGCTTTCGCCATGCTCAAGGAACGCCACCTGGCGCCCCGCCGCTGGTGGCCGCGCGTCAAGGCGCCCAAGGTGTTCCGCTTTGCCCGCGCCCTGCGCCTGCGCCAGCCGGATCCAAAGCGCGCGATGGCGGCCATGCCGCCGCTGCTGCGCAGCTACCTGGCCATGGGCGGTTGGGTTAGCGACCATGCGGTGGTGGACCCGGTCCTGCGCACCATGCACGTCTTTACCGGGGTCGAGATCCGCGCCATCCCCCCCGCCCGCAAGCGCCTGCTGCACGCGCTGCTGGACCGCCCGGCGTAACCTCGGACAGGAACCGCCGCCCGCATAGGCAGTCTGCCGGTTCTTTCGGCAGATGCGCCGGAAATGCTTGTCCGGCAAGCAGGTGGCGGCGCGACCGGCGTTGACCTTGGCAGCCTGACGGCGCCCCTTGCCCTCATGTTCGACAGCACCGCCACCGCGACCACCATGCAGCGCAGCCAAGGGGCGGCGCGGGTGGTCATGGGGCCGCGCGGGCTGATCGACTTGGCGCAACAAGGCTCGGCCAAGGCGATGCTGCCGCGCATGACGGCGGGCCTGCCCGAGATCGTTTTCCTGAACACCTCCGGGGGTCTGGCCTCGGGCGACAGGCTGTCCTTTGCGGTGGACCTGCGCGCAGATGCGCGGGCGCTGGCCACCACGCAGACGGCGGAACGCGCCTATCGCGCCACCGCCGCGCCGGCCCAGGCCCGGGCCGATCTGTCGGTCGGTGCGGGCGCCTGGCTGGACTGGCTGCCGCAGGAGACCATCCTCTACGACGCGGCGCGGCTGGAACGGCAGACGACGGTCGATCTGGCGGCCGGTGCCGGCTGCCTGCTGCTGGAGATGCTGGTCCTGGGGCGGCTGGCCATGGGCGAGCGCCCCACCCGCCTGCACCTGCGCGACCGCCGCATCGTCCGCCGCGAGGGCCATGTGGTTCATCACGACGCGCTGGCACTGGACGACGCCACCTTGGCCCGGATGCCGGGCCCCGCGCTGACCGCCGGTCGGCCGGCAATGGCGACCATGGCCATGATCGCCCCCCACGCGCCCGATCTGCTGCAGGCGGCCCGCGCCGTGCTGGACGAACCCGGCGTCACCTCGGCCGCCAGCGCGCTGCCCGGGCGCCTGGTGCTGCGCCTGCTGGCCGCCGATGGCTGGCCCCTGCGGCGGCAGATCAACCGCCTTCTTCGGGTGCTGCGCCCCGATCCCCTTCCCCGCATCTGGCAGGTTTGACATGAACCTTTCCCCCCGCGAACGCGAGAAGCTGCTGGTCTCGGTCGCCGCGATGGTCGCGCGCGGTCGGCTGGCCCGCGGCGTCAAGCTGAACCACCCCGAGGCCATCGCCCTGATCACCGATTTCGTGGTCGAGGGCGCCCGCGACGGCAGATCGGTCGCCGACCTGATGCAAGCGGGTGCGCATGTGATCACCGCCGGCCAATGCATGTCCGGCGTGCCCCAGATGATCGAATCGGTGCAGGTCGAGGCCACCTTTCCCGACGGAACCAAGCTGGTCACCGTTCACCACCCGATCCGCCAGGAGGCCTGAATGATCCGATTTTCCCTCACCGCGACGGCCCTGCTTCTGCCCCAGCTGGCCCAGGCCCATCCCGGCCACCATGCCCAGGCCTCGCCGCTGCACCTGCTGACGCAGCCCGACCATCTGGCGACCATCGCGCTGATCACCGCGCTTGGCGCGGCGGCGTGGTTCCTGCTGCGGGGCCGCTCGTGACAGGGCTGATGATCCCCGGAGAGGTCATCGCGGCCGAGGGAGAGATCCTGTTGAACCAGGGCCGCGCCACCGTGACCGTGATGGTCGCCAATACCGGCGACCGGCCGATCCAGGTCGGCAGCCACTATCATTTCGCCGAAACCAACGCCGCGCTGGAGTTCGACCGCGAGGCCGCGCGCGGCATGCGCCTGGCCATCCCCGCAGGCACCGCCGTGCGGTTCGAACCGGGACAGTCGCGCCAGGTGACGCTGGTGGGCTATGCGGGCGCCCGCACCGTCCACGGTTTTCGCGGCCAGATCGGGGGTGCGCTGTGACCACACTGTCGCGCGCCGATTACGCGGCGCTGTACGGTCCCACCACCGGCGACCGCATCCGCCTGGCCGACACCGAGATCATCATCGAGGTCGAACGCGACCTGACCATCCCCGGCGAAGAAGTGAAATTCGGCGGCGGCAAGGTCGTCCGGGACGGCATGGGCCAGTCCCAGGTCACGCGCGCGGGCGGCGCGATGGACACGGTCATCACCGGCGTCGTAGTCTTTGACCACCAAGGCATCGTCAAGGCCGACGTCGGCATCCGCGACGGCCTGATCGCGGGCATCGGCAAGGCCGGCAACCCCGACACCCAGCCCGGCGTGACCCTGATCATCGGACCGGGGACCGAGATCATCGCCGGCGAAGGCCGCATCCTGACGCCCGGCGGGTTCGACTGCCACATCCACTACATCTGCCCGCAGCAGGTGGACCACGCGCTGCATTCCGGCGTCACCACCCTACTGGGCGGGGGCACCGGCCCCGCGCATGGCACGCTGGCCACGACCTGCACGCCGGGGCCGTGGCACATCGCCCGCATGCTGGAGGCCTGCGCCGACCTGCCGGTCAACATCGGCATCGCGGGCAAGGGGAATGCCTCCATCGCCGCCCCGCTGGAGGAGCAGATCCGCGCCGGTGCCTGCGCGCTGAAGCTGCACGAGGATTGGGGCACCACGCCCAAGGCAATCGACACCTGCCTGATCGTGGCCGACGCGATGGACGTGCAGGTGATGATCCACACCGACACGCTGAACGAATCGGGCTTTGTCGAGGACACGATGGCCGCGATCGGCGGCCGCACCATCCATGCCTATCACACCGAGGGCGCGGGCGGCGGGCATGCGCCCGACATCATCCGCATGGTCGGTATGGCGAATGTGCTGCCGTCCTCGACCAACCCTACGCGGCCTTACACGGCCAACACGGTCGAGGAGCACCTCGACATGCTGATGGTCTGTCACCACCTGGACCGCCGGGTGCCCGAGGACGTGGCCTTTGCCGAATCCCGCATCCGCAAGGAGACCATCGCGGCCGAGGACATCCTGCACGACCTGGGCGCGTTCTCGGTGATCTCGTCCGACAGCCAGGCCATGGGCCGGATCGGAGAGGTGATCATCCGCACCTGGCAGACCGCCTCCAAGATGCGCCAGCAGCGCGGCCGCCTGGAGGGTGAACAGGGTCAGAACGACAACATCCGCGCCCGCCGCTATATCGCGAAATACACCATCAACCCGGCCATCGCGCATGGGGTCAGTGCCCATATCGGCTCGATCACGCCGGGCAAGCGCGCCGATATGGTCCTATGGGCGCCCGCCTTCTTTGCCGCCAAGCCGGAGATGGTGCTGGTCGGCGGACAGATCAGCGTGGCGCAGATGGGCGATCCGAACGGCTCGATCCCGGTGCAGCCGATCTTTTCGCGGCCCATGTGGGGGCACAACCGCCGCGCCTCGGCGATGTTTTTGTCCCGCGCGGGGCTGGAGGCCGGGGCCGGTGAGGCGCTGTCCAAGACCCTGATCGCGGTCGAACACACCCGCGACATCGGCAAGGCCGACATGGCGATGAACAGCGCCCTGCCCGTGATCGAGGTTGATCCCGAGACCTACGAGGTCCGCGCCGATGGTGAATTGCTGACCTGCGAGCCGGCGACGGAACTGCCGCTGGCACAGCGCTATTTCCTCTTTTGAGGGAGGATCGACCCATGACCGCCACTGCCCATTCCATCATCCGCAACGCCCCTGCGCCCTTCGACGCCGAAGTCTCGCTGGACTACGAGGGCCGCCTCTTGCGCCGCAAGCGCCTGTCCTGCGAGGGGGGCGACTTCATGGTCGACCTGCCCGAGGTCACCAGTCTGGACGACGGCGACGCGTTCCAGCTGTCGGACGGCCGCCAGATCGTCGTGCGCGCCGCACCCGAGCCGGTGCTGGTCATCCGCGGCAACCTGCCCCGGCTGGCCTGGCATATCGGCAACCGCCACACCCCCTGCCGGATCGAGGCCGACCGCCTGGTCATCCGCCAGGACCACGTGCTGGAGGCGATGCTGCACCAGCTGGGCGCCGAGATCTGCCGCAAGGACCTGCCCTTCCGTCCCGAAGGCGGCGCCTATGGCCATGGCCGCACCTTCGGCCACGATCACGGGCCGCATGACCACGGCCATCCCCATGGCGCCGGAGAGGCCGCGCATGGGACCCACAGCCACGCGCATGATCCCGCCTGAAGCCGCCCGCCTGCAGCTGTCGCAGATGCTGTCGCCCGCCTTTCCGGTGGGCGGCTTTGCCTGGTCGCAGGGGCTGGAATACGCGATGGAAGCGGGTTGGGTGACGCGCGCCACCCTGCCCCAGTGGCTGGAGGACTGGCTGGATCACGGCCAGGGCTGGTGCGACGCGGTGCTGCTGTCGCTGGCGCTGCGGCCGGGTGCCGACCCTGCCGCGCTGGACGACTTGGCGCGCGCCGCATGCATGACCAGCCAGCGCCTGACCGAGACGGTCGAACAGGGCACCGCCCTGTCCGCCAACATGGCGGCGCTGACCGGGTGCCCGCAGGCCCCCGCCGCCCTGCCCGTCGCGATGGGTCGCGCCTGCGCCGCCATGTCCCTGCCCCCGGCAGAGATCATCGCGGCCTTTCTGCAGGCCCAGGCTGCCGCGCTGATCAGCGCGGCAGTGCGGTTCATGCCCTTGGGCCCGGTCCAGGGACAGCAGATGCTGGCGGCGTTGCAGCCGCGCATCCTGGACCGCGCCGCCCGCGCCGCCACGGCCACGCCGGACGACCTGACCAGCGCCACCTGGGGTGCCGACATCGCCGCGATGGCCCATGAAACCATGACCACAAGGATCTTCCGCTCATGAGCCTTTACGGCCGCCCCAATCACGGTCCATTGCGCGTCGGCATCGGCGGTCCCGTCGGCGCCGGCAAGACGACGCTGACCGAACAGATCGCCCGCGCGCTGTCCCCCCGCCTGTCGATGGCGGTGATCACCAACGACATCTATACCCGCGAGGATGCCGAGGCGCTGATGCGCGCCCAGGTCCTGCCCGTGGAACGCATCCGCGGGGTCGAGACCGGCGGCTGTCCCCATACCGCCATCCGCGAGGATGCCAGCATCAACCTGGCCGCCATCGCGGACCTGAACGCGGCATTCCCGGACCTGGAGCTGATCCTGATCGAATCGGGGGGCGACAACTTGGCCGCGACCTTCAGCCCGGAACTGGCCGACTTGACCATCTATGTGATCGACACGGCGGCGGGACAGGACATCCCGCGCAAGCGCGGTCCCGGGCTGGCGCGGTCCGACCTGCTGGTGGTGAACAAGACCGATCTGGCCCCGCATGTCGGCGTCGACGCGGCGCTGCTGGAAAAGGATGCACATGAGGCGCGGGGCCCCCGTCCCGTGGTCATGGCCCAGCTGCGCCACGGTCACGGCGTGCAGGCCATCGTCGATTTCCTGGTCGAACAGGGCGGTCTGACGCCCCGGGCGGCGTAACTCTGCCCGGCGGGCGGGCATCTGCCCCGCCCGCTGCCGAAGACCGCGCCACTGCCTGCGCGGGGCACGCAGCGACTGCTGAAATCCTGTCCAACTGCCCGATTTTCCCCTCTTTCTGCGAATGCGAAGGCTGCGCGCCTTCCCAAGGACAACAGGGACACCGGCCAATGTGCCGGGGGGAAAAGGGGTACGATGACCAAGCTGACCAAGATCCTGATGCTGACCAGCGCCCTGGCGCTGGCCCATACCGCCCATGCCCAAGAGGGCGAGCCGATCAAGATCGGCGTACTGCATTCGCTGTCGGGCACGATGGCAATTTCCGAAACCACGCTGAAGGACACGGTCCTGATGCTGGTCGAACAGCAGAACGCCAAGGGCGGCGTGCTGGGCCGCCCGCTGGAGGCGGTGGTCGTCGATCCGGCCTCCGACTGGCCGCTGTTCGCCGAAAAGGCGCGCGAGCTGCTGACGGTCAGCGACGTGGACGCGATCTTCGGCTGCTGGACGTCGGTCAGCCGCAAGTCGGTCCTGCCGGTGATCGAGGAGCTGAACGGCCTGCTGTTCTATCCCGTCCAGTACGAGGGCGAGGAATCCTCGAAGAACGTCATCTATACCGGCGCCGCGCCGAACCAGCAGGCGATCCCGGCCGTCGATTACATGATGGAGGAGCTGGGCGTCGAATCCTGGGCGCTGCTGGGCACCGACTATGTCTATCCGCGCACCACGAACAACATCCTGGACGCTTATCTGAAGGACAAGGGCGTCGCGGCCGAGGACATCTTTGTCAACTACACCCCCTTCGGTCATTCCGACTGGTCCAAGATCGTGGCCGATGTCGTGGCGCTTGGCGCGGGCGGCAAGAAGGTCGGCGTCGTGTCCACCATCAACGGCGATGCGAATGTCGGCTTCTACAAGGAACTGGCGGCAGCGGGCGTGTCGGCGGACGACATCCCGGTCATGGCGTTCTCCGTGGGCGAGGAGGAGCTGTCGGGCCTGGATACCGCCAACCTGGTCGGCCACCTGGCGGCCTGGAACTACTTCCAGACGGCAGAATCTGACGTGAACAGCGCCTTCATCGAGGAATGGAAGGCCTTCACCGGCGATCCGAACCGCGTGACCAACGACCCGATGGAGGCCACCGTCATCGGCTTCAACGCTTGGGTCGCGGCGATCGAGGCGGCGGGTACCACCGACGTCGACCCGGTGCTGGATGCCATCGTGGGCGTCGAGGTGCCGAACCTGACCGGCGGCACCGCCACCGTCCTGCCCAACCACCACATCACCAAGCCCGTCCTGATCGGAGAGATCCGCGATGACGGCCAGTTCGACATCGTCAGCCAGACCGAGCCCGTGCCGGGCGACGCCTGGACCGATTTCCTGCCGGAATCGGCGGTATTGGAGGCCGACTGGCCCGGCAAGGATTGCGGCATGTTCAACACGGAAACGGACAGCTGCGTCCAGGTCCAGTCGAACTATTGACGTGACGGCCGGGCGGTTCGCACCGCCCGGCCCCAGCCACAAGGAATTTCCCGCGTGATCCGGTATCGCCTGATGGCCGCGGCGCTTGCGCTGCTGGTGCCCCTGACTGCCCTAGCCAATCCCGCCCTGCAGGCGGTCGTCGAGGCCAACCTGGACCAGATCGAACAGCCCTCGCGCCGGACGGTCGGGCCCCTGGTCGACCAGATCGCCGCGACCGGTCCCGAAGGGCTGGCCCTGCTTCAGGCCTGGGCCGGGCGCAGCCTGGGCCTGACCGGTGACGGGCGGCTGGCGATCATCGGCGGCGACGGCGCGACCGACGCGGTGACGGGCGCACCCCTGCCCGGCGCCGAACCGCGCGCCCTGCGCCCCAATTCCGGCGTGCGCGGCGTGATCGAGGCGGCGCTGGCCGCGGGCGCGCTGGCCGATCCCGACCCTGCGCGGCGCGCGGCGGCACTGGACAGCCTGTCGCGCGGCGGCGACCTGGCGGGCCTTGAGGCGCTGCGCGCGGCGCTGGACGATCCCGACGCGGCGCTGGCGACGCGCAAGGCGCGGCTGGAACGCCTGCTGACCATCCAGCACGACCCCGACAGCACCGCCCGCGTGGCCGCGATCGAGGCGATGGCCGGGGATGTGGGCCTGGACTTCCGCGCCGCCCTGAACCCGCTGCTGGTGACCCGCGCCCTCGTCGCCCCCGAGGCGCCGCCGGGCGCCAATGTCGCGCGAGAGCTGACGCCCGGTGACGACGCCTTGCCCCGCACGGCGGCCTTGGCTCAACTGGTCGATCAGGGCCTGCTGCAACCGCCCCTGTCCCCGGCCGACCAGCGCGCGGCACTGGCCGCCAACATCAGCGACGGCGCGGTCGGCGGCCTCCCCGTCGCGCAGCTGTCCGACCCTGTCGCCCGCGACCGCGCCTATGAGGCGCTGGAGGCTGCGGGCACCGTTCCCGCAGCCGCGACCGAGGCGGAGGCCCAGGCCGCACTGGAGGCGAACCGCTTCTTCGAGGTCTATGCCGAATCCGACCCCGCCGTGACCGCCGCCGCCGAGGACGCGCGCCTCCAGGCGCAGGTCCGGCTTGGCGCGATGACCGCCATCGACCTGGGGCTGGACGCGCTGTCGCTGGCCTCGATCTATTTCCTGGCGGCGATCGGGCTGGCCGTCACCTTCGGGGTCATGCGGGTCATCAACATGGCGCATGGCGAATTCATCATGATGGGCGCCTATACCGCCTATACCGTCCAGACGCTGATCGCCGACCGCACGCTGTCGCTGGTGGTGGCGCTGCCCCTGGCCTTCGCGGTGACCTTCGGCGCAGGGGTGGTCCTCTATCGCCTGGTGATCCGGCACCTGGCGCATCGCCCGCTGGAGACGCTGCTGGCGACCTTTGGCGTGTCCATCGCGCTGCAGCAGCTGGCCAAGAACATCTTTGGTACCCAGGCCCGCCCGCTGACCGCGCCCGCCTGGCTGGAGGGCTCGATCACGGTGAACGACGTGATCGGCATCAGCTCTATCCGGGTCGCCATCTTCGTGCTGGCGCTGCTGTTCCTGGGGCTGTTCCTGTTCATCATGAAGCGCACCCGCCTGGGGCTGGAGGTCCGCGCCGTCACGCAGAACCCCGGCATGGCGGCCAGCATGGGCATCAACCCCGACCGCATCGCCATGATGACCTTTGGCTTGGGGTCCGGCATCGCGGGCATCGCAGGGGTGGCGATCGGTCTGTTCGCGCAGGTCACGTCGGAAATCGGCCAGCAGTACATCGTGCAAAGCTTCATGACCGTGGTGGTGGGCGGCGTGGGCAACATCTGGGGCACGCTGGCCGGCGCCACGCTGATCGGCGGGCTGTCCAAGGTCATCGAAAGCCTGAACCCCGGCAACACGCTGGCGGCGCAGACCTTCATGATCCTGTTCATCATAATCTTCATCCAGTTCCGGCCCCGCGGTATCATCCCGCAGCGCGGCCGCGCGGCAGAGGTATAGGCCATGACCCGCACCCCCTTCATCCTCAGGAACCCCTCGGTCCTGGTCGTGCTGGCCGGGCTGGCGGTGTTCACCGTCGCGGTGACGCTGCTCAGCCAGGCCTATGGCACCGGCGCTGTGCCCACCTCGATGGTCAAGGTGCTGGGCAAGACGCTGTGCCTGGCCATCGCGGCGGTCGCCATGGACCTGGTCTGGGGATATCTGGGCATCCTGTCCCTGGGCCAGATGGCGTTCTTTGCGCTTGGCGGCTACATGATCGGGCAGTGGCTGATGTATGCCCGGACCGAGGGCATCGTCGCAGCCCAGCTGGCTCAATCCCCCATCCCTGCCACGCCGCAGGAGCTGCAGGACGCCGTCACCAACCAGATCTTCGGCGTGGTGGGCAGCGCGGAGCTGCCCCTGGCCTGGAGCCTTGCGCATTCGCTGACGGCGCAGCTGATCCTGGTCGTGGCGGTGCCGGGGCTGCTGGCACTGGTCTTTGGCTGGCTGGCCTTCCGCAGCCGGGTGAACGGCGTCTATCTGTCGATCCTGACCCAGGCCATGACCTTGGCGCTGGCCTTGTGGCTGTTCCAGAACGACAGCGGCTTTCGCGGCAACAACGGGTTGTCGGGGCTGCAGAACCTGCCGGGGCTGGACCATGTCGATCAGGCCAGGCTGTCGGTGTGGTTCCTCTGGGCCTCCGCCGCGGCGCTGGCGCTGGCCTATGTGCTGGCCGCCTGGCTGGTATCGGGCAAGTTCGGCAGCGTGATCCGCGCCATCCGCGACGATGAAACCCGCGTGCGGTTCCTGGGCTATCCGGTCGAGGGGTTCAAGCTGGTCGTCTTTACCCTGGCGGCAATGATCACCGCCGTCGCGGGGGCGCTGTACTATCCCCAGGCCGGGATCATCAATCCGGCCGAGATAATGCCCATCGCCTCGATCTACCTGGCGGTCTGGGTGGCGATCGGCGGGCGCGGGCGGCTCTATGGTGCGGTCATGGGCGCGGTGGTCGTGTCGCTCTTGTCCAGCTGGTTCACGGGCGGGCGGGCGCCGTCGATCCATCTGCCGGGATACGTGGTGAACTGGGTTGACTGGTGGCAGGTGGCGCTTGGCCTGTCCTTCGTGCTGGTCACGCTGTTCGCGCCCAAGGGCATCGCCGGGATCTTTGACTGGATGGCAGGTTGGGCGGGACCGGACCGGCATGGCCGCGACCTGGGCCCCGATCAGGGTGCCCTGCAGGAACGCGAGGCCAAGGCATGAGCGCGCTTCTGGAGGTCAGCGGGATTTCGAAGTCCTTCGACGGGTTCAAGGCGATCAACAATTTGTCCTTTACCATCAACGCGGTCGAGCTGCGCGCCGTGATCGGCCCCAACGGAGCGGGAAAGACCACCTTCATGGATATCGTGACCGGCAAGACCCGGCCCGATGCCGGCGAGGTGCGCTGGGGCGCGACATCCAGGTCGCTGCTGAAGATGAACGAGGCGCAGATCGCCCGCGAAGGGATCGGCCGCAAGTTCCAGCGCCCGACCGTCTTCGAGGATCAGACGGTGGCCGACAACCTGACCATGGCGCTGAAGGCGGCGCGCGGCCCCTTTGCGGTGCTGCGCTGGCGGCCGACGGCGGCATCGGCGGGGCGCGTGGCCGAATTGGCGGCCGAGGTCGGGCTGGCCGAGCAGTTGGGCCGCAAGTCCGGCGAATTGAGCCACGGGCAGAAGCAGTGGCTGGAGATCGGCATGCTGCTGGCCTCGGACCCGCGGCTGCTGCTGGTGGACGAACCCGCCGCCGGCATGACCCTGGCCGAGCGCGAGCTGACCACGACGCTGCTGTGCCGGCTGGCCGAAAGCCGGGCGGTGGTGGTGGTCGAACATGACATGGATTTCGTGCGTCGCCTGAACTGCAAGGTGACCGTGCTGCACCAGGGGTCGGTCCTGGCCGAAGGCAGCCTGGACCACGTCACCCGCAATCCCGACGTCATCGACGTCTATCTGGGGAGATAGGACATGCTGGAAGCCAAGGGCCTGACCCTGCATTACGGCGGCAGCCAGATCCTGCACGGGATCGACCTGCTGGCGCGCGCGGGCGAGGTCACCTGCGTGATGGGCAACAACGGGGTCGGCAAGACCAGCCTGATGAACCTTCTGGCCGGGCGGCATCCGCGATCAGGCGGGGACATCGCCTTTGACGGAAAACCCCTGGGGCGGCTGTCGGCGCAGCGGATGGCACGGATGGGCGTCGGCTATGTCCCGCAGGGGCGGGCGATCTTTCCGATGCTGACGGTGCGCGAGAACCTGGAGACGGGGTTCGCCTGCCTGCCCCGGTCGGAGCGGCGCATCCCCGACGAGATCTTTGACAGCTTTCCGGTGCTGGCCGAGATGGCGCATCGGCGCGGGGGCGACCTGTCGGGCGGGCAGCAGCAGCAGCTGGCGATCGCGCGGGCGCTGATCACACGGCCGCGCGTCCTGCTGCTGGACGAGCCGACCGAGGGCATCCAGCCCAACATCATCGCCCAGATCGGCCGGGTGATCGCCGCCCTGCGCGACCGGGGCGAGATGGCGATCGTGCTGGTCGAGCAGTTCTTTGATTTCGCCTGGGATCTGGGCGACAGCTTCCTGGTGATGGAGCGGGGGCGCGCGGTGCTGCAGGGGCCCAAGGCACTGCTGCGGCGGGACGATCTGCATGCGCGGCTGGCAGGGCACGCGGCCGCCTGAGGGGCGCAGGCGGCTAGCGCTTGCGCTCCCACCGGCCTGATTCCTCGGACCAGTATTCGGCCTCGACCCCGGCGCCGGTCAGCGCGCGCCACTGGTCGCGGGCGCGGGACATGGCAGTGTCGTCGCCGCCGTCGAAAAGGATGCAGGCGCGGTCGAGGCGGGTGGCCTCGGCCGGGGCGACCTCGACCCCGTCCAGCGCCATCAGGCAGGCGGGATCGTTGGCCGGGGCCTGGCCGGGCACGGTCAGCAGCACCGGCTGGCGCGCGTCATGCGGACCGCCGGCCAGGCCATGGGGCAGGAACCCCTCGGCCTGCCAGAGCTGCTGGTCCAGCCGTTCCATCCGGTCGGCTTGGGCGCCGCGCAGCTCGACCCGCCAGCCGGCCGACAGCGCCTTGCCCAGCAGGACGGGCAGAAGCGCCTCGGCCGGCGAGCGGGTCAGGTGGTAGAAGAGCACCTTGCCCATGTCGCCCGCCTAGGTGTTGCGCCGGCGCGCAACGCCTGCGCGCGTTGCATCCGGCACCGGTGCGGACGGCAGGCGCCGGACCCCCAGCAGATGCTGGAGATCGGGGCGCACCGGGCGTGCACCGCGGGTGCACCGTGCGTGCACGGCGCGTACACCGCTTGCGGGCGTTGCGCGGCTCATTTGCCCTCGAAGCGGTCGCGTACCAGCCGGTCCAGCGTCATGACGCCCCAGCCGGTCGCACCCTTGGGGGCGAGGTCGGTGGCGCTGGGCGGCAGGGTCACGCCGGCGATGTCGAGATGCGCCCAGGGCTGGCCGTCCTTGATGAAGCGCTGGATGAACTGCGCCGCGGTAATCGAGCCCGCCGCGCGCCCGCCGGTGTTCTTCATGTCGGCCAGGCGCGACTTGATCAGGCTGTCGTAGGACGGGCCCAGGGGCAGGCGCCAGGCGCCCTCGCCCTCGGCTTTCGCGGCGGCCAGAATGCCGTCGGCCAGGGCGTCGTCATTGGCGAAGACCCCGGCATTGTCATGGCCCAGCGCGATGATCACCGCCCCGGTCAGCGTCGCCAGGTCGATGATCGCGCGCGGCTTGAAGCGTTCCTGCGCGTACCAGAGCACGTCGGCCAGCACCAGGCGGCCTTCGGCATCGGTGTTGATGACCTCGATCGTGTCGCCCTTCATGGATTTCACGATATCGCCGGGGCGCTGGGCGCGGCCGTCGGGCATGTTCTCGACCAAGCCCACCAAGCCCACGACATTGGCCTTGGCGCGCCGCAGGGCCAGCGTGCGCATCACGCCCGCCACGACGCCCGCGCCGCCCATGTCCATCGTCATCTCCTCCATGCCGGCGCCCGGCTTGATCGAGATGCCGCCGCTGTCGAAGACGACGCCCTTGCCGACCAGCGCCAGGGGCGCCTCGTCCCCGCCGCCGTTCCAGCGCATCACCACGACCTTGGAAGGGGTCTCGCTGCCCAGGCCCACGGCCAGAAGGGCGCGCATGCCCAGTTCGGCCAGCTTGTCCTCGTCCAGGACCTCGACGGTCAGGCCGATCTCCTCCATCGCCTGCAGGCGGTCGGCGAAGTCACTGGTGGTCAGGACGTTGGCGGGCTCGTTCACCAGGTCGCGGGTGAAGAACACGCCCTCGGCCAGGGCGGCGGCATCGCCGGCCGATTTCGCCAGCGCTTCGGGGTCGCGGACCATGAAGGTCACCCGCGGGCGTTCGGCCGGGGCGTCGGGGTCGTGATCGTCCTGCGCCTTGTCGGCGGTCTTGTAGGCGTTGAAGTCATAGCCGCGCAGCGCCATGCCCAGGGCGACCTCGCCCGCCAGTTTCTGCACGCCGGCCAGGACCAGCGTATGCGCGGTCCCCAGCCGGGCGCCGATGGCCGCGCCGGCGCGGCGGGCCTCGGCCACGGTCGAGGCCACGGGCAGCATCACCAGGACCAGCGCCTCGGCGGCCATGCCGGCGGGAAAGGCCAGTTCCATCGTCTGGCCGGGCTTGAGCGCCTGGCCCGCCTTGGAGGCCAGCGCGCGCAGCGCCGCCTCGCGCGCGGCGCGCGGCAGGCGCACGGGCAGCTTGTCGGGGGCGGTCAGGATCAGCGCCACGCGCCCCTGGTGATCGGGCAGCTTCTCGGGCGCGATCTCGGTGAAGTTGATTTCGACTGGCTGCGTCATGGTCAAGCGTCCTCACGTCTGGTTGGGTCAGACCCTAGACGCCCGCCCGGCCCTTTTCCAGAGCCGCCCTTGCCGCTAAGCAGGACCGAACGTCACGCGTCAAGAAGGCCGCCCATGCCCCGGATCGACCGCTATATCCTTGGACAGCTGCTGACGCTGTTCGGGTTCTTCGCGCTGGTCCTGGTCGCGGTCTACTGGATCAACCGGGCGGTCAGCCTGTTCGACGACCTGCTGAACGACGGCCAGACGGCGCTGGTGGTGCTGGAGTTCACCGCGCTGACGCTGCCGCTGGTGATCTCGGTCGTGCTGCCGGTGGCGGCTTTCGCGGCCTCGGCCTATGGCACGAACCGCCTGTCGGGGGAATCCGAGCTGGTGGCGATGCAGGCGGCGGGCCTGTCGCCCTGGCGGCTGGCGCGGCCGGTGCTGATGTTCGGCGTCTTCGTGGGGCTGATGGTGGCGGTGCTGGTCCACGGGTTGGTGCCGATGGCGCGGGCGCGGCTGGCCGAGCGGTCGGCCGAGATCGCCGAGAACGTGACCGCGCAGTTCCTGCGGCCCGGCGCCTTTCAGTATCCGGCCAGCGGGGTGACGCTGTTCATCCGCGACATCGCCGCCGACGGGCGCCTGCTGGACCTGTTCATAGAGGACGGCCGCAACCCGGCCGAGCGGCTGACCTATACCGCCCGGGAGGCGCTGGTGGTGCGGACCGAGACCGGCCCGGTCCTGGTGCTGCTGGAGGGCATGGCCCAGAGCCTGCGGAGCGAGGCGGGCGAGCCGCGCCTGTCGGTGACGCGCTTCGACGAGTTCAGCTATGACGTGGGGGCGGTCTTTCAGAGCGGGGGCCCGCGCGGGCGGGACCTGCGCGATTACGGCACGCTGCGGCTGCTGGACCCGGACGCTGATCTGCTGGCCGCGACCGGGGCCAGCGCCGATGCCGCCCGGCGCGAGGCGCATGAGCGCATCGCCCAGCCGCTGCTGGCGCCGATCGCGGCGATGATCGGCTTTGCCACGCTGCTGATCGGGGGATTTTCGCGCTTTGGCGTCTGGCGGCAGGTGGGCTGGGCGATCGGGGGGCTGATCCTGGTGCAGTTCCTGTCCAATGCCGCCGCCAACCAGGTCGGGCGGAACGCGGCGCTGTGGCCGATCCTGTACCTGCCGGCGCTGGTGGGCGCGGGGCTGTGCGCGGGGCTGTTGTGGCTGGCCGCGCGTCCCCGCGGCCCGCGCGGGAGGTCGGCATGATCCTGGCCGTTTATGTGGCGCGGCGGTTCCTGCGCAGTTTCCTGCTGATCGCGGGGGTGTTCCTGCTGATCCTGTTCCTGATCGACATGATCGAGATGATCCGCCGCTTTTCCAGCCGCGACATCGGGCTGGGGGGCGCGGCGCGGCTGGCGGCGCTGAACATCGCGGGCAGCTTTTATTCGATCCTGCCGCTGATGACGGTGCTGTCGGCCATCGCGCTGTTCCTGGGCCTGGCGCGCAGCTCCGAGATGGTGGCGATTCGCGCCTCGGGGCGCTCGGCGCTGCGGGTGGTGGCGGCGCCGGCGGCGGCGGCGGTGCTGCTGGGGGCGCTGACGGTGGGCTTGCTGAACCCGCTGGTCGCGGCGACGGGGCAGATCTATGACGAGGCCGTGGCCGAGATCGACCGCGCCGGCCGGCAGACCGTCAGCCTGGGCGCCAGCGCCGTCTGGCTGCGCCAGGCCGTGCAGGAGGACGGGGAGGAGGCCGGCCAGATCGTGATCCGCGCCGCCCGCGCCAGCCCGGATGCGGTGACGCTGTATGATGCGACCTTCCTGGTCTTCAGCCAGGACGGGCCGGTGCGCCGGATCGAGGCGCGCGAGGCACGGCTGACGCCCGGGGCCTGGGACCTGCGCGATGTGGCCGATTACCCGCTGGAGCGCGCCAATCCCCAGGCCGAGGTGGCGCGCCAGGACAGCCTGCGCCTGGCCTCGGACCTGACGGCGCAGCGCATCCGCGAAGGCTTTGGCCGCCCCGAGGCGGTGCCGGTCTGGCAGCTGCCGACCTTTATCGCCGGGCTGGAGCGGGCGGGTTTTTCGGCCGCGCGCCACAAGGTCTGGTTCCAGATGGAGCTGGCGCGGCCCTTTCTGATGGCGGCGATGGTGGTGATCGCTGCGGCCTTCACCATGCAGCATGTGCGGGGCCGCAACACCGGCGCGGCGGTGCTTTTGGCCTTTGGCGCGGGGATCGCGCTGTTCTTCCTGCGCAACCTGGCGCAGGTTCTGGGGGATAACGGCCAGATCACCCCGGCCATGGCGGCATGGACGCCGCCGCTGGTGGGGGCGCTGCTGGCCCTGGGGCTGATCCTGAGACGGGAGGACGGATGAACGCGCGCAAGCAAGCCTTCGGGATCGCGTGCAGGGCGACGGCCCTGGCGCTGATGGGCGCCACGGTCCTGGCCGGGCCGCTGACGGCGCAGTCGCTGTTCGACGGCACCCCCGGCATCGCCGGCATGCCCGACATGCCGGGCGCGGCCCTGTCCGGCGGCGTCTCGGCGCTGGCGCCGGCGGCGCCGGAACTGGGCAGCAGCCCGGTGGGCGACCGCACCCCCCTGACGGGGGCACCCGAAAGCGTGGCGCCCACGGCGGATGTCGTGCTGCCCGGTCGCGCCGCGCCCGCCGCGGGACCGGGGGGCGCGGCCACGGTGCTGGCCGACAATGTCGTGCTGCAGGGCGACCGCACGCTGATCGCGGCGGGCGGGGTCGTGGTCTGGTACCAGGGCACGCGCCTGGTCGCGTCGCGCATCGTGGTGGACGGGGCCAGTGGCGATTTGACCATCGAGGGGCCGATCCACCTGTCCCGCCCGGCCGCCATGGCCGGGGATGCCGACGCGATCCTGATCGCCGAATCGGCGCAGCTGGACCGCGAGCTGCAGGACGGGATCATCAACGGCGCGCGCATGGTCATCGCCCGCGAGCTGCAGCTGGCCGCGACCCGGCTGGAGCGGCGCGAGGACGGGCGCATCAGCGAGCTGACTGAGGTCGTGGCCTCCTCCTGCCAGATCTGCGCCGAGGACCCGACCCCCCTGTGGGAGATCCGCGCCCGCCGCATCACCCATGACGCCGAGACGCGGCTGATCACCTTTGACCATCCGCAGCTGCGCGCCCTGGGCATCCCGCTGGCCTATGCGCCCTTTGCGATCACCGCCCCGGACCCCACGGTCGAGCGGCGGTCGGGGTTCCTGCGGCCGCTGATCCGCACGACCTCGGGGCTGGGCTTCGGGGTCAAGCTGCCCTATTTCCGCACCCTGGGCGATCATGCCGACCTGACGCTGACGCCCTATCTGTCGCTGGACCGCACCCGCACGCTGGAGCTGCGCTATCGCCAAGCCTTTGCGCGCGGCGCGACGGAATGGAATGCCGCGATCAGCCGCGACGACCTGCTGCCCGGCGAGACGCGGGGCTATGTCTTTGGCACGGCGCGGTTCGACCTGCCGCGCGACTATCGGCTTGGGGTGCAGATCCAGACCGCCTCGGACCGGGCCTATCTGCTGGATTACGGCGTCACCAATGCCGACCGCCTGTGGAGCGGCGTGACCCTGGAACGGGTGCTGCGCGACAAGCTGGTCTGGGGGCGGGTCGGCAATTACCATTCGCTGCGCGAGGACGAGGACAACGCGACCTCGCCCGCGCAGGTGGCCGACGTGATCTGGATGCGGCGCATGACCCCGCCGGTGATCGGCGGCGAGGCGCTGCTGGAATGGTCGGCCCATGCGCATCGCCGCCCGTCCGACCTGGACGAGCTGGGGCGGGACGTGGCGCGCGCCTCGGTCGGGGTGGGCTGGCGACGCAGCCGGATCCTGCCGGGCGGGGTGGTGGCCGCGGCGCTGGCCGGGCTGGACGCCGATGTCTATCGCATCGCCCAGGACGACCGCTTTGACGCGGTCGAGACCCGCGTCGACCCGCGGATCGGGACCGAACTGCGCTGGCCGCTGGCGACCTATCGCGGCGGCGCGACCCATATGGTCGAGCCGGTGGTGCAGGTCCTTTATTCCCCGCAGAGCGCCGATGAGGACATCCCCAACGAGGACAGCCGCCTGATCGAGTTCGACGAGGGCAACCTGTTTTCCGAGAACCGCTTTCCCGGCTGGGACAAGCGCGAAACCGGGCTGCGCGCCAATATCGGCGCGACCTGGACGCGGATCGACCCCACCGGCTGGTCGCTTGGCGTGACCGGCGGCCGGGTGCTGCGGGCCCGCGAGGCGCAGAGCGTGGCGGCCACCACGCCCTTGGGCGGGCGCAGCAGCGACTGGCTGCTGGCGGTGCATTACGACAGCGGCACCGGGCTGGCGGTCGCCAACCGGGCGCTGTTCGACGACAGCTTTGCCATTTCGCGCAACGAATTGCGGGTGGGCTGGCTGCGCAGCGACCTGCAGGCCTCGGCCGGCTATCTGTGGATCGACCGCGACGAGGGTGAGGGCCGGGCGGATGATGCCAGCGAGCTGGCCGCCAATGTCGGCTGGCAGATCGCGCCCGGCTGGTGGGGCACGGCCGAGACGCGCTATGACTTTGCCGCCGACCGGGCGCAGCGCGCCTCGCTAGAGGTGGCCTATCGCAACGAATGCATCACGGTGGAGACGGGCCTGTCGCGGCGCTTTACCAGTTCGGACCTGGTGCGGCCGGAAACCAGCCTGGACCTGTCGGTGCGCCTTGGCGGCTTTGGCCGGCAAGAAGACGGGCCGGGCACAGTGGCGCGGCGCAGCTGCATGCGCTAGTCTGCCGCGCAGAACCAAGATGAGGGCAGCAGATGCGGCATTTCCTTTCGGGTATCGCCCTGGCGGCGGTGGTGGCCATGGGCGCCGTGGGCCCCGCCGCGGCGCAGAACCTGTTCGCGCCGGTCGTCTATGTGAATGACAGCGCCGTCACCCGCTATGAGGTGGACCAGCGGATGCGCTTCATGCAGGTGATCGGCGCCCCCGATGCCGATGCCCTGACGGCCGAGGATGCGCTGATCGACGACCGCCTGCGCGTGCAAGCCGCGCGCCAGCTGGGCGTCGAGATCACCCCCGAGGGGCTGCAGGAGGGGCTGGAGGAATTCGCCGGGCGCGCCGGGCTAGATGCCGCCGCCTTCATCGCCCAGCTGGAGCGCGCGGGCGTCGAGGCCGGCGTGTTCCGTGATTTCGTCGAGGCGGGCACGGTCTGGCGCGAGGTCGTGCGCGCCCGTCTGCTGGGCCAGATCAGCATTTCCGACGCAGAGGTCGACCAGGAGCTGCGCCGCGTGATCGAGACCCCGATCATCGACCGCGTGGCCCTGTCGGAGCTGATCATCCCCGCCCCCCCGGGCCAGGAGGCGCAGGCGCTGGACCTGGCCGAGCGCATCTCGGCCGCGCGCCCGACCGAGGCGCAGTTCGCCGAGGCCGCGCGCCAGTATTCGGCCGTGCCCTCGGCCGAGGCCGGCGGGCGGCTGGAGATGATGGCGCTGGACAACCTGCCGCCCAGCCTGCGGCCGATCATCACGGCGCTGCAGCCGGGCCAGACCACGGCGCCGCTGCCGGTCGAGGGGGCGGTCGTGCTGTTCCACCTGCGCGACGCTCAGGGCAGCCTGCGCCCCGGCGCGCGCGAACAGGTGCTGGAATACCTGGTGCTGCCCATGGCCTCGGCCGCCGATGCGGTGGCGCTGGCCGCGCGGACGCGCAGCTGCGACGATCTTTACGTGCAGGCGGGCGCCGCGGTCGCGCCCCGGGTGCAGCGCCAGACCGCGCCCCAGGGCCAGATCCCGACGCTGATCGCGACCCGGCTGGCTTCATTGGACCCGGGCGAGGCCGGGCTGGTCCCGTCGGGCGCCGGTGCGGACCTGGTGATGCTGTGTTCGCGCCAGCCGGCCCTGGCGGCCCAGGGCGGCGACGAGGCCAGCGGCCTGCCCGGCCGCGAGGCGGTGCGCGACCAGCTGTTCAACCGCAAGATCAACGCGGCGGCGGACGGGCTGCTGGCCGACCTGCGCGCCGATGCCGTGATCCGGCGGCCCTGATGGCGCGCATCCTGCTGACCTGCGGCGAACCCGCGGGGATCGGGCCGGAGCTGGCGCCGCTGGCGCTGGCCTCGGGCGTGGACCTGGTCTGGATGGGCGATCCGCGCCACCTGCCCGACGGCGCGGCCTTTGCCGAGGTTCAGGCCCCGGGGGACGCGGTGCCGCCGGGCCACCTGCCGGTGCTGCGCCATGATTTCGCCGCCCCCGCCAAGCCCGGCCGCCCCGATCCCGCCAATGCGCAGGGCGTGGTTGATGTCATCGCCCGCGCCGTCGCGCTGGCCCTGGAGGGCAAGGTTGCGGGCATCACCACCGCGCCGATCAGCAAGCAGGCGCTGAAGGAAGGTGCGGGCTTTGCCTTTCCCGGCCACACGGAATACCTGGCGCATCTGGCGGGCGGTGTGCCGGTGGTGATGATGCTGGCCTCGACCACGGTGACGCCGCCCTGCCGGGTGGTGCCGGCGACGATCCACATCCCGCTGGAGCAGGTCGCAACCGCCCTGACGCCGCAGCTGCTGGAACAGGCGATCCGCATCACCCACCAGGGGCTGGTCCGCGACTTTGGCCTGACGGCGCCCCGCATCGCGGTGGCAGGGCTCAATCCCCATGCGGGCGAGGGTGGCACGATGGGCCGGCAGGAACGCGACATGATCGCCCCGCTGATCGAACGGCTGCGGGCCGAGGGGCTGAGCCTGACCGGCCCCCTGCCCGCCGACACGATGTTCCACGACCCGGCGCGCGCGGGTTACGACGCGGCGGTCTGCGCCTATCACGACCAGGCGCTGATCCCGATCAAGACGCTGGATTTCGCGGGCGGGGTGAATGTCACGCTTGGCCTGCCCTTCATCCGCACCTCGCCCGACCACGGCACCGCCTTTGACATCGCGGGCCGCGGCCTGGCCGATCCGTCATCCACCATCGCCGCGCTTCGCCTGGCGCGGCAGATGGCGGACAGCCGCGCCTGATGCTTCTTCGTTGCCCAAATACCCATTGGCGCGCCCCCGCCCCCAGGACCATGCGATGATCGACAACCTGCCCCCCCTGCGCGAGGTGATCGCGACCCATGACCTGCGCGCGAAAAAGCAGCTGGGCCAGAACTTCCTGCTGGACCTGAACCTGACCCACAAGATCGCGCGGCAGGCGGGCGACCTGACCGGCTGCGACGTGCTTGAGGTCGGGCCCGGCCCCGGCGGGCTGACGCGCGGGCTGCTGGCCTGCGGGGCGCGCCATGTGCTGGCCATCGAAAAGGATCCCCGCGCCCTGCCCGCGCTGGAGGAGATCTCCGCCGCCTATCCGGGCCGCCTGACCGTGATCAACGGCGACGCGCTGGAGGTGGACCCGCTGGCGCATCTGACGCCGCCGATCCGCATCGCCGCGAACCTGCCCTACAACGTGGGCACTGAGCTGCTGATCCGCTGGCTGACGCCCAAGGCCTGGCCGCCCTTCTGGCAGTCGCTGACGCTGATGTTCCAGAAGGAGGTGGCCGAGCGGATCGTGGCGCAGCCCGGATCCAAGGCCTATGGCCGGCTGGCGCTGCTGGCGCAGTGGCGGGCGGATGCGCGCATCGTCATGTCCCTGCCGCCCGAGGCCTTCGTGCCGGCGCCCAAGGTCCATTCCGCGGTGGTCCACCTGACCGCGCTGCCCGAACCGCGCTATCCGGCCGATCCGGCGGTGCTGTCGCAGGTGACCGGCGCGGCCTTCAACCAGCGGCGCAAGATGCTGCGCGCCAGCCTCAAGGGCCTGCACCCGCAGATCGAAGCGCTGCTGGAGGCGTCGGGCATCCCGCCCACCGCCCGCGCGGAAGAGATCGACCTGCAGCGGTTCTGCACCCTTGCCCGCGCCTTGGCCAAGGCCCGCGCCGGCTGAGGGCCGGCCCCACCTTCCCGACATGAAAAAGCCGCGGTTCTCACCGCGGCTTTTTTGTTCGACAGGTCCGTTCAGTTCTGGTCCGAGCCTTCGGGGGCGGGGGTATCGGCGGCCTCGCTACCCTGGTCCTTGGCCACCGGCTTGCGGCGGCTGCGGGTGGGCGCGGCGGGGGCGCCGCCCTCGGCGCTGGCTGCGGTGCTGCGCGGGGTGCGGGTGCGGGGCGTCCGGGCCCGCGTCGGCTTGGGTTCGGTTTCGGGCGTCGGCACCGGGCCGTGGCTGCCATCGCTGGAATTGACGGCATCGGGAAGGCCGAGGCTTTCCTGCGTCTCGGGCGCCGGTTCGGCCTGCGGCCGGGGGGCCTGATCGCGGACGGGCTGTTCGGTCACGGCAGCCTCGGGAGCTTCTGCCTCGCGCTGAACCTGGTCACGCGGGGCGTGGTCGCGGGGCGCAGGGTTGCGCTCGGATGCGCCACGATCGGCCTGGACCCGATCCTGCTGGCCGCGTTCGGATTGCTGACGGTCGGAGGGGTTGCGATCCGACTGATTACGGTCCGAATGGCTGCGTTCGGACTGGTTGCGGTCCGATTGATTTCGGTCCGACTGGCCCCGATCCGATTGATTGCGGTCGTGCTGGCGATCCTGGTCGCGGCCGCCGGACTGCCCGCCCTGGTGATGGCCGTTCTGGTTGCCGCCGCCCTGGTGCCCGCCATGCTGGCTGCCCCCATTCTGGTTGCCCCCGTTCTGGTTGCCACCGTGCTGGTGCCCGCCGTTATGCTGGCCCTGATCGTCGTCGCCGTGCTGGCGGTGACCCTGGCCTTGGCGCTCGTTCATCTCGCGCTGCGCCTCGCCCAGCATGCGAGTGTAATGCTCGGCATGCTGCAGAAAGCTCTGCTCGGCCACGCGGTCGTTGGACAGCTGCGCGTCGCGCGCCAGCTGCAGGTATTTCTCGATGATCTGCTGGGGGGTGCCGCGCACTTTGCCTTCCGGCCCCGAGCTGTCGAAGACACGGTTGACGACGTTCCCCAGCGATCGCTGACGGTTCGATTTGCTACGCGAGCGGGATTTGGATGATCTCATCAGTCTGTCTGTCATGTTTCTGAAATTCAGGGGTGCCAGAATGAACTGGACGGCGTTGTCGGACGGCTACGGGGGCGTGCAGGACCTCTCCGTTCAGCCCTGCCTCGCCCCGGTCACGACGCAACTCGCGCGCTTTGGAATCGGCAGTGTCAGGCTGACCCATGCGTCGGCAATGGGCCTGTCGCACGCGGCTGACTAACCATGCCAGCGCCTCCGAGACAAGCAAAAACTGCCCCAAATCCGCGTGATCGCGCTGCAAACCGCCTAGAGGGTCGCAAAATCGGCCAGCACGACCCGGTCGCGGCCGTCCAGATCCGGCAGCACGCGGGCGGACGCCCCCTGGGCCGTGAACATCGCCGCGACCGCCGCCCCCTGGGTCGGTCCGATCTCGACCAGGACCAGCCCCCGCGGCGACAGCATGGCGCGCGCGCCGGCGGCGATGATCCGATAGGCGCCAAGGCCGTCGGCCCCGTCGGTCAGGGCCTGGCGCGGCTCCCAGTTGCGGACATCAGGCGACAGGCCGGCCATCTCGGCCAAGGCGATATAAGGCGGGTTCGACACGATCAGGTCGACGGGACCCTGAAGTCCCTCATACCAGTCGGCGCGGCGAAAGCGGGCATCCACGCTGATCTTGCGGGCGTTGAAGCGCGCCACCTCCAGCGCCGCCTCGGAGATGTCGGTGCCGGTGCCCCGCGTGCCCGGCCGCGCCGCCAGAAGCGAGATCAGGATGGCCCCCGTTCCGGTGCCCAGATCCAGGACCGAGTTCCAGGGCCGGGCCAGCGCGGCCTCGACCAGAGCCTCGGTTTCGGGGCGCGGGTCCAGCGTGTCGCGGGTGACCTTGAAGCGATGCGCCCAGAAGTCGCGAAAGCCCACGATCTGCGCGACCGGCTGGTGCAGGGCGCGGGCGGCGATGCCGCGGTTGAAGCGGGCTGCCTCATCAGGCGAAAGCGGCCGGTCGTCGGTGATGCGCAACTGGCCCGGCTCGATCTCCAGCACCGCGGCCAGGATGCGGTCGGCATCGCGCGCGGCGCCCTCGATCCCCGCGGCGCGCAAAAGGGCCGTGCCCTCGGCCTGGGCCAGCGACAGCCTCATTCGGCCTCGGCCAGGCGCGCGGCCTGGTCATGCGCGGTCAGCGCGTCGATGATCTCGGTCAGGTCGCCGGCCATGATGCGGTCCAGCGCATAGAGCGTCAGGTTGATGCGGTGATCGGTCATGCGGCCCTGCGGAAAGTTGTAGGTGCGGATGCGTTCGGACCGGTCGCCGCTGCCGACCTGGCTGCGCCGGTCGGCAGCGCGTTCGGCATCGGCACGCTGGCGCTCCATGTCATAGAGCCGCGCGCGCAGCACGGCCATGGCGTTGGCGCGGTTCTGGTGCTGGGATTTCTCGCTGCTGGTGACGACGATGCCGGTGGGCAGGTGGGTGATGCGCACGGCCGAATCGGTGGTGTTCACATGCTGGCCGCCGGCCCCCGACGCGCGCATCGTGTCGATGCGGATGTCGCCGGCGGGGATGTCGATCTGGGCGTCCTCGGCCGCCTCGGGCAGGACCGCGACGGTGGCGGCGCTGGTGTGGATGCGCCCGCCGGATTCGGTTTCCGGCACGCGCTGCACGCGATGGACGCCGGATTCGTATTTCAGCCGGGCAAAGACGCCCTCGCCCTCGATCCGGGCGACGGCTTCCTTGACGCCGCCCAACTCGGTCTGGGTCAGCTCCAGCATCTGAAAGCTCCAGCCCTGGCCCTCCGCGTGGCGGCGGTACATCGACAGCAGGTCGCCCGCGAACAGCGCGGCCTCGTCGCCGCCGGTGCCGGGGCGGATTTCCAGGATGGCGGGGCGCGCATCGGCGGCATCCTTGGGCAGGAGCGCGATGCGCAGGTCCTGCTCCAGCGCGGGCAGGGTGTCGTTCAGGCGGCGCAGCTCGTCCTGGGCCAGGTCGCGCATCTCGGGGTCGTCCAGCATGGCCCGGGCCTCGGCGATGCCGTCCCGGGCTGCGCGCCAGCGGGCGACCTGCTCGACCACGGGCTTCAGTTCGGCATATTCGCGGCTGATCTTGGCGATCTGGTCGGGCGCGGCGCCCGCGTTCAGCTGCGCCTCGAGAAACTCGAAGCGTTGCGTGATCTGGGCAAGGCGATCCTGGGGCAACATGCCTTGCACTTAGCGCCCCCCCGGCGCTGCGGCAAGCGGCTGCGGCAGGGGCGCCGCAGGGGGGCGAGGGCAGGATGCCCCCCGCCGTCGCGGGACGCAGTTCATCGCCGGTTCCAGCCGTAGAGCGCGATCAGTTCCATCGCGACATGGGCCCCCGCGATGGCCGTGGCCCCGGTCGTGTCATAGGGGGGCGACACCTCGACCACGTCGCCGCCGATCAGGTCGATCCCCGCCAGCCCGCGCAGCAGCGCCGCCGCCTGCCAGCTGGCCAGCCCGCCCCAGACCGGCGTTCCCGTGCCGGGCGCGAAGGCCGGGTCCAGCGCGTCGATGTCGAAGGTGACATAGCAGGGGCGGTCCCCCACCACCGCCCGGATGCGCGCCAGCGTGGCCTCGATCCCGTCCCGGTGGACCCCGGCCGCGTCCAGGATCGTGACCCCCATCGTGTCGGGATTGTCGGTGCGGATGCCGACGCTGACGCTGGCCGACGGGTCCACCAGCCCCTGCCGGATCGCCTTGTAGAGGAAGGTGCCGTGGTCGATCCGGTCCATGTCGTCATCGGCCCAGGTGTCGGAATGGGCATCGAACTGGATCAGCGCCACCGGCCCCCGCCGCGCCGCCACCGCGCGCAGGATCGGCAGGGTGATGAAGTGATCGCCGCCAAGGGTGATCGGCACCGCGCCCGCGTCAAGGATGGCGCCCAGATGCGCCTCGATCCGGGCGGGCACGCCGCGGGTGTCGGCATAGTCGAAGGCCATGTCGCCGTGATCCACCACGTTCAGCAGCGACAGCGGATCATAGCCCCAGCCATAGGGCGCGTCGAAGGCCTGCAGGGTCGAGGCCTCGCGGATCGCGCGCGGCCCGAAGCGGGTGCCCGGCCGGTGCGTCACCGCCTGGTCGAAGCAGATGCCCGTGACCGCCACGTCCACGCCCGCCAGGTCCTTGGTATAGCGCCGCCGCAGGAAGCTGGTGGCGCCGCCAAAAGCGTTCTCATAGGACAGGCCGCGCAGTTCGCTGCGGGTGAAGGCCTGATCCACCTGGTTCTTCGCGTCTTCCAGCGCCATCGTCCGTCCGCCCCCGCCCCCTGATTGCAGGGCGCAGCCTGCCCCGCGGCCGCTGCAACCGCAAGGGCCGGCGCGGCCGTCCGTCCACCTTCCCGACGCGCCTCCCGGGCCGCCCGCGAATCCCCTTGCGTCCGCAGCATTTGCTGATATGAAGCCGCATCCTTCCGCCTGCTTTCCTGAACCGGCGCAGCCTCTCGTGACGGGTGCGGAAGGGACGACCCGTCGATGAAATGCGCACCAACACCGAAAGGATCGCCATGCCTCTGTATGAGCATGTGCTGATCGCCCGCCAGGACCTGTCGAATACGCAGGCCGAAGGGCTGATCGAACACTTCTCGACCGTTCTCGCCGATAACGGCGGCAAGGTCGTCGAGCACGAATACTGGGGTGTCCGCACCCTGGCCTACAAGATCAACAAGAACCGCAAGGGCCACTATGCCTTCCTGCGCACCGACGCCCCCTCGGACGCGGTGCTGGAAATGGAACGCCTGGCCCGCCTGCATGATGACGTGATGCGCGTGATGACCATCCGCGTGGACGAGCATCAGGAAGGCCCCTCGGTCCAGATGCAGAAGCGCGAAGAGCGCGGCGAGCGTGGCGACCGCGGCGACCGTCCCCGTGGCGACCGTCCGGACCGTGGCGATCGCGGCGACCGTGGTGATCGCGGCGAACGCCGCGAGCGGAACTGAGAGGATCTGAGACATGGCGAACAAACCGTTCTTCCGCCGCCGCAAGGTCTGCCCGTTCTCGGGCGAGAATGCCCCGGCGATCGACTACAAGGACACGCGTCTGCTGCAGCGCTACATCAGCGAGCGCGGCAAGATCGTGCCGTCGCGCATCACCGCAGTCTCGGCCAAGAAGCAGCGTGAGCTGGCCCGCGCCATCAAGCGCGCCCGCTTCCTCGCCCTGCTGCCCTATGTCGTGAAGTAAGGAGACCTGAAAGATGCAAGTCATCCTGCTGGAACGCGTGGCCAAGCTTGGCCAGATGGGCGAAGTCGTCAACGTCAAGCAAGGCTACGCCCGCAACTACCTCTTGCCGCAGGGCAAGGCGCTGCGCGCGTCGGAGGCCAACATCAAGGCCTTTGAAGGCCAGAAGGCCCAGCTTGAGGTCCGCAACGCCGAATCCAAGGCCGAAGCCCAGGGCCTTGCCGAGAAACTGGACGGGCAGACCTTTGTGGTCATCCGTTCGGCCTCTGATTCGGGCGCGCTTTACGGTTCGGTCACGACCCGTGACGCCGCCGAGGCCGCGACCGAGGCCGGGTTCACCGTCGACCGCAAGCAGGTCACCCTGCGCGCGCCGATCAAGGACCTGGGCCTGCACGACGTCACCGTCGTGCTGCACCCGGAAGTCGAGGCGACCATCACCCTGAACGTGGCGCGTTCGGCCGAAGAAGCCGAACTGCAGGCCCAGGGCAAGTCGATCCGCGACCTGGCCGACGAGGCTGATGCCGAGGCCGAGTTCGAGATCGCCGAGCTGTTCGACGACATCGGCGGTGCCGACGACGGCGAAAGCGACGACCGCAACTGATCTGCCAAAATTGTGCAGATGATTTTGACCGCGCCGGGAAACCGGCGCGGTTTTTCGTTCGTTCATGGGGAAATTGTTTCCCCCGGACGGCGCGAACTGGCATGGACCTGATGATTGGAACCCCCGACGCGGGCCCCGTGGCCCCGCGAGGCAAGGATATGACGATGACGGACGCGCTCAGCCGGATGCTCCAGACGCGGCCCCATGTGCTGGCCGACGGCGCCACGGGGACGACGCTGCTGAACATGGGCCTGGACGCGGCCACCCCGGCCGAGCTGTGGAACGCCACCCATCCCGGCCGCATCGCCCAGCTGCACCGGGGCGCGGTCGAGGCCGGCTCGGACCTGTTCCTGACCAACAGCTTTGGCGCCAATGCCAGCCGGTTGCGCCTGCATGGCCTGCAGGGCCGGGTGGCCGAACTGAACCGCCTGGCCGCCGGGATCGGCCGCGACGAGGCCGACCGCGCCAGCCGCCCCGTGATCGTCGCCGGCAGCATGGGCCCCATCGGCGAGATCATGGCCCCGATGGGCAGCCTGACCCATACCCGCGCGGTCGAGATGTTCCACGAACAGGCGGAGGCGCTGCGCGACGGCGGCGCCGACATCCTGTGGGTCGAGACGCTGTCTTCGCTGGAGGAGCTGAAGGCCGCGGCCGAGGCGGCGCGGCTGGCCGGCATGGCCTGGTGCGGGTCGCTCTCCTTCGACACGGTCGGCCGGACGATCATGGGCGTGACGCCGGGCCAGCTATCGGCCGCGGTGGAGCGGCTGCCGAACCCGCCCGTGGCCTATGGTGCCAATTGCGGCGTCGGCGCGTCCGACCTGCTGCGCACGGTGACGGGCTTTGTCGCGTCCGGGAACGAGCGCCCGATCATTGCCAAGGGCAATGCCGGGGTCCCGCATCTGCAGGACGGCCATATCCATTACGACGGCACGCCCGAGTTGATGGCGGATTACGCCTGCCTGGCGCGCGACCTGGGCGTGCGGGTGATCGGCGGCTGCTGCGGCACCCTGCCCGAGCATCTACGTGCCATGCGCGACGCGCTGGAGGCGCGCCCGGTCGGCCCGCGCCCCAGCCTGGACCAGATCACCGCCCGGCTTGGCGCCTTCAGCAGCACGGGCGATGGTGATGGCGGCCTGACGATCGGGCGGCGCCACTAGAACAGCGACAGCTGGTCCCCGGCCCTTGGCGGCGGGCCAAAGCGGCTGCAGTCCAGGGGCGGGCTGCCGGTGCGGTAGCCCAGGCGCCTGCGGGCCAGGCGGAACCGCTGAAGGGCCAGCTGCGCCTCGACCCCCTCGCCCCGGAACCGGTGCCCGAAGCGAGGGTCGTTGTCGCGTCCGCCGCGCATCGCCTGCACGCGGTTCATCACATGCGCGGCCATGCCGGGCCGGTGGCGGTCCAGCCAGTCCCGGAACAGCGGAGCGACCTCGTGCGGCAGGCGCAGGGGGATCATGCTGGCCGTGGTCGCGCCGGCTTCGCGGGCGGCGGTCAGGATCGCCTCGATCTCGGGCTCGGTCAGGACGGGGATGACCGGGGCCACCATCACGCGGACCGGCACACCCGCTCGGGACAGATCGCGGATCATCCGCAGGCGCGTGGCGGGCGCGGGCGCCCGCGGCTCCAGCGCGCGGGCCAGGTCCGCGTCCAGCGTGGTCACGCTGATCCCGACGGCCGCCTGGTCGCGGGCTGCCAGTTCCGCCCACAGGTCCAGGTCGCGCAGCACCGTCTGGCCGCGCGTGACCAGCGTCACCGGGTGGTTCCAGTCGCGCAGCACCCGCAGGATGCCCGGCATGATCGCCAGCCTGGCCTCGATCGGCTGATAGGGATCGGTATTCGTTCCCAGCGCGATCGGCGCGGGCCGATAGCTGGGTCGCGCCAGTTCGCGGGCCAGCATTTCGGCCGCCTCTGGTTTGGCGGTGATCTTGGTCTCGAAATCCAGGCCGGGCGACAGGTCCAGAAAGGCATGGCTGGGCCGGGCATAGCAGTAGATGCAGCCATGCTCGCAGCCCCGATAGGGGTTGATCGAGCGGTCGAAGCCGATATCGGGCGAGGTGTTGCGGGTGATGATGCTGCGCGGGCGCTCGGTCGTGACCTCGGTCCGCAGCAGGGCCTGATCCTCGGGGATGTCCCAGTCGTCGGATTCGCGGATGCGGGTTTCGCGGTCGAACCGCCCGGCGGGCCGGGTGTCGGCGCCGCGGGCCTTCAGGCGCTGGTCGGGATCACGGGGCGGAAGCATGGCCCGATTATAGAACACATGGGGAACATCGCAAGGGCCCGGTTGATGTCGGGCCGCTGCGCCCACATCTTTGGCCCGACGCAATACAGGATATCCCGATGAGCGACGACTATACCCCGCCCAAGGTCTGGACCCCCGGCAAGGAGAACGGCGGCCAGTTCGCCAGCATCAACAAGCCCACCGCAGGGGCGCAATACGACCGCGACCTGCCCCTGGGCCAGCATCCGCTGCAGCTTTATTCGCTGGCCACGCCCAACGGGCAGAAGGTCACGATCCTGCTGGAGGAGCTGCTGGAGGCCGGCCATGCGGCCGACTACGATGCCTGGCTGATCAAGATCGGCGATGGCGACCAGTTCGGCAGCGGTTTCGTCGGCGCGAACCCCAACAGCAAGATCCCGGCGCTGATGGACCATTCCGTCACCCCGCCGCAGCGGGTCTTCGAATCAGGCTCGATCCTGCTGTACCTGGCGGAAAAATACGGCGCCTTCCTGCCCACCGACCCGGCGGCGCGGACCGAGACGCTGAACTGGCTGTTCTGGCAGATGGGCGCGGGCCCCTATCTGGGCGGCGGCTTCGGGCATTTCTACGCCTATGCGCCCACCAAGATCGAATATGCGATCGACCGCTTTACCATGGAGGTCAAGCGTCAGTTGGACCTGCTGGACAAGCGCCTGGCCGAGACGCGCTTTGTTGCGGGCGAGGAGTACACCATCGCCGACATGGCGATCTGGCCCTGGTACGGACGGCTGATCACCGGCGGCGCCTATGGCGATGCGGCGACCTTCTTGGATGCGGACAGCTATCGCAACCTGCACCGCTGGCAGGCCGAGATCGCGGCGCGCCCGGCGGTCCAGCGCGGGATCATGGTCAACAACGTGTCCGGCGATCCGTCCAAGCAGCTTCACGAACGTCACGATGCGTCCGATTTCCAGACGCGCACCCAGGACAAGCTGGAGGCATGAGGAAGGGGGGCCTTGCCCCCCGACCTGTCCTTTCCTGAGGGTATTTCGACATCAGAGAACGGTTTCTTCGTGGCTCAAATACCCCGCGGGGGTCCGGGACGGGGGTCCGGGGGTGTGAAACCCCCGGCCTTGCGCCGGATCAGTTGCGGGCGCGGTCGACCATCTTGCCCTTGGAGATCCAGGGCATCATCTCGCGCAGCTTGGCGCCGACCTGCTCGATCTGGTGTTCGTCATTGGCGCGGCGCGAGGCCTTCAGCGTCGGCTGGCCGACAGCATTCTCCAGCATGAAGTCGCGGACGAACTTGCCCTGCTGGATGTCGGCCAGAACCGCCTTCATGCGGGCCTTGGTCTCCTCGTAGGGCAGGATGCGCGGGCCGGTGACGTACTGACCGTATTCTGCCGTGTTCGAAATCGAATAGTCCATGTTGGCGATGCCGCCCTCATAGATCAAATCGACGATCAGCTTCACCTCGTGCAGGCATTCGAAATAGGCCATCTCGGGGGCATAGCCCGCCTCGACCAGCGTCTCGAAGCCGCAGCGGATCAGCTCGACCAGGCCGCCGCACAGGACCGCCTGTTCGCCGAACAGGTCGGTCTCGCATTCCTCGCGGAAGTTGGTCTCGATGATGCCCGAGCGCCCGCCGCCGATGGCCGAGCAGTAGGACAGGCCGATATCCATCGCCTTGCCCGAGGCGTCCTGGTGCACCGCGACCAGGCAGGGCACGCCGCCGCCCTTGGTGTATTCGCCGCGAACCGTGTGGCCGGGGCCCTTGGGCGCCATCATGATGACGTCGACGCCGGGCTTGGGCTGGATCAGGCCGAAATGCACGTTCAGGCCATGCGCAAAGGCGATCGCCGCACCCTCGCGCAGGTTGTCATGGACGTATTTCTTGTAGGTTTCGGCCTGCAGTTCGTCCGGCATGGTGAACATGATGACGTCACACCAGGCGGCGGCCTCGGCGATGCCCATGACCTTCAGGCCCTCGCCTTCGGCCTTCTTGGCCGAGGGGCTGCCCTCGCGCAGGGCGACGACCACGTTCTTGGCGCCGCTGTCGCGCAGGTTCAGCGCATGGGCATGGCCCTGGCTGCCATAGCCCAGGATCGCGACCTTGGCTTCCTTGATCAGGTTCACGTCGCAGTCGCGGTCATAGTAAACGCGCATCGGGGTATCCTTTCATTCTGCTGCTGACGTTCTAGCCCGAAAACGGTGATGGCGGGCGGCAATCAGCGCGATGCTGCGGCATCTTGTAAAATGATCATGCCGTGATATGGCCACTTTCATGATTTTCATGCCTGACAGCACCGATCGCCGCATCCTGCGCCAGCTTCTGGCCGATCCCGGCGCCGCCAATTCGGCCCTGGCCGAACGTGCGGGCGTGACGCCTGCCAGCCTCTGGCGGCGGATGGAGCGGATGCGCGAGGAGGGTGTGCTGCGCGGTGTGCAGGCGCGCATCGACTGGCGCGCCATGGGCTGGGCGGTCGAGGTGTCCCTGCGCTTCACGCTGGACAAGACCAACCCCCGCGCCTTCGACGAATTCCTGGCCGCCCTGCGGCAGGTGCCCGAGGTGATCGAGATCCAGTCCTTTCTGGGCAGCGTGGACTGGCGCGCCTCGGTCATCGCGCGGGACATGGCGCATTGGCAGCAGGTCTATCGCGACCGCATCCTGACCCTGCCCCATATCGCCGAACTGGACGCGCTGATGCTGGTCGCCACCATCAAGGACAGCGGGGAGTTGCCGCTGTGATCGACCTGGACGCGACCGACCTGGCGATCCTGCGCCTGCTGGCCGATGACGCGACCCGCAGCGCCGCCGACCTGGGCCGGACCGTGGGGATCGGCCAGCCCGCCGCCTGGCGGCGCGTCAAGCGCCTGACCGACCAGGGGGTGATCGCCGGGCGGCGCGTGGTGCTGGACCCCGCCGCCCTGGGCTTTGGCGTCACGGTCTTCCTGGGCATCAAGCTGGCCGCCAAAGGCCGCACGGGCCTTGAGGATTTCGAACGCGCGGTGACCGCGATCCCCGAGGTGCAGCTGGTCCAGCATGTGCTGGGCCAGTTCGACTACCGCCTGCGGATCACCGCCCGCGACATCAGCGATTTCGAGCGCATCCTGCGCCGCCGCATCATGACCCTGCCAGGCGTGGGTCAGGTCGAGGCGAATGTCATGCTGTCCGAGGAACGCCGCCCCGGCCCCTTGGGCTAAGGGAACATCGGCGTCCTTCTGCCGTTGGGTCGGGAACCCGGATGAAAGGCCGCGCCATGTCCTATGCACGCTTCCTGGCAACCATTGCCGTCTCGACCCTCGTGATGTTCGCGATGATGTATCTGAACACCTGGGACCTGTCGCATGTCTGGTTCAGCCAGACCCGCGCCTGGATGGCGCTTTACATGGGCGGAGGCATGGCGGTTGTCATGCTGGTGGCGATGTGGGGCATGTTTCCCGACCGGGCGCGGAACTTCATGGTGCTGGCGGGGGCGGTGGTCGTCTTTGGCCTGGGGGTCGCGATGGTGCGCAGCCAGGCGACGGTCGACCAGGTGTCCTGGATGAAGGCGATGATCCCCCACCATTCGATCGCCATCCTGACCAGCACCCGGGCCGAGATCACCGATCCCCGCGTCCGTGACCTTGCCGATGCCATCATCGAGACGCAGCGCCGCGAGATCGCGGAGATGGAGGCGCTGATCGAGGAGTTGGAGGGCGCCGACTGACCGGCGCCCCGCCCTCTTATTCCGGGATGACCCGCACCGCGCCGCGGGCGGCGCTGGTGGTCATCGCCGCATAAGCACGCAGCGCGGTCGAGACTTTGCGCTGGCGCGGCTTGGCGGGCTTCCAGCCCTCCGCCTCGCGGACGGCGCGGCGGGCGGCTAGGGTGGCGTCGTCCACCACCAGTTCGATCCGGCGGTTGGGGATATCGATGCGGATCGTATCGCCCTGCTCCACCAGACCGATGGTGCCGCCTTCGGCCGCCTCGGGCGAGACATGGCCGATCGACAGGCCCGAGGACCCGCCCGAGAAACGCCCGTCGGTCACCAGCGCGCAGGCCTTTCCCAAGCCCTTGGATTTCAGGTAGCTGGTCGGGTACAGCATCTCCTGCATCCCCGGCCCGCCGCGCGGCCCTTCATAGCGGATCAGCACGACCTCTCCGGGCTTGACCTTGCCGGTCAGGATGGCGCTGACGCTGTCGTCCTGGCTTTCGAAGATGTGGGCCGGGCCTTCGAAGGTCAGGATCGATTCGTCCACGCCTGCGGTCTTCACGATGCAGCCGTCCTCGGCCAGGTTTCCGTACAGCACCGCCAGACCGCCGTCCTGGCTGAAGGCATGTTCCGGCGCGCGGATCACGCCCTTTTTGCGGTCCAGGTCCAGGTCGCCATAGCGGCGGTCCTGGGAAAAGGCCGTCTGCGTCGGCACGCCGCCGGGGGCCGCGCGGAAGAAGTCGTGGACGCTGGCCGCATCGGTGCGCGACACGTCCCACCGGTCCAGCGCCTGCGCCAGCGTGCCGGAATGGACGCTGCCCACGGAGGTGTCCAACAGGCCCGCGCGGTCCAGCTGGCCCAAGATGGCCATAATGCCGCCGGCGCGGTGGACGTCCTCCATGTGGACATCGTCCTTGGCGGGCGCGACCTTGCACAGGACCGGCACCTTGCGCGACAGGCGGTCGATGTCGGACATGGTGAAGTCGATCCCGGCCTCATGGGCGGCGGCCAGCAGGTGCAGGACGGTGTTGGTCGAACCGCCCATCGCGATGTCCAGCGTCATCGCGTTCTCGAAGGCGGCAAAGCTGGCGACGTTGCGCGGCAGCACGCTGGCATCCTCGCCCTCGTAATAGCGCTTGGCCAGGTCCACGACCAAGTGGCCCGCCTCGACGAACAGGCGCTTGCGGTCGGCATGGGTGGCCAGGGTCGATCCGTTGCCGGGCAGCGACAGGCCCAAGGCCTCGGTCAGGCAGTTCATCGAATTGGCCGTGAACATGCCAGAACAGGACCCGCAGGTCGGGCAGGCCGCCTGCTCGATCGACTGCAGATCGGCTTCCGAGACCGAATCATCGGCCGCGGCCACCATGGCATCGACCAGGTCCAGCGCCTTGACGCGGCCGTCCTGCAGCACGACCTTGCCCGCCTCCATCGGCCCGCCGGACACGAAGACGGTGGGGATGTTCAGCCGCAGCGAGGCCATCAGCATGCCTGGCGTGATCTTGTCGCAGTTGCTGATGCAGACCATCGCGTCGGCGCAATGGGCGTTGACCATGTATTCGACGCTGTCGGCGATGACCTCGCGCGAGGGCAGCGAATAGAGCATCCCGTCATGGCCCATGGCGATGCCGTCATCGACCGCGATGGTGTTGAATTCCTTGGCGATGCCGCCGGCCGCCTCGACCTCGCGGGCGACCAGCTGGCCCAGGTCCTTCAGGTGGACATGGCCCGGCACGAACTGGGTGAAGCTGTTGACGATGGCGATGATGGGCTTGCCGAAGTCGCTGTCCTTCACCCCGGTCGCACGCCACAGGCCACGCGCGCCTGCCATGTTGCGGCCATGGGTGGTGGTGCGGGAACGATAGGCGGGCATGGCTGATCTCCTTTGGCTGGATCAGCATTTAACACTCCTGCCGGCGGAAGGAAATTACCGCTGGAGGGGATGGGCCGTGGTTTTCTGTGGGAAATGCGCAGAGCTGCCATGCAATGGCGGCCTCCGGACCCCTTTCCGCGGGCGCTGCGACAAAACCGCCCGAACCGCCTGAAAGGCTGCGGAAACCGGCCGGCATTTTCACGATGTCCTTTCCAACCTTCCCCTGCATCCTCATATTGAGGAGCAGGAGAGGAGCGTTCCCATGCCGTTGACCCATTTCCTGATGCTGATCACGCTTGTCATTCTGGGCGCAGCCCTGACGCTGTGGGTCGGGTTTTCCGCCGGCATCCCGCCCGTCGCGATCCTTCTGGTCGCCCTCAGCGCGGCGCTGCTGCTGCATCTGGGCCACCGCGAGGGGCAGGACCCTGAAAGCTGACCGGTGACGGATAACCGCGACATCTGACCGGGCCGCGGCTCAGCTTTCCAGTTCGGCGTCCCAGTAGAGGAAATCCATCCAGCTGTCATGCAGATGATTCGGCGGAAAGCGCCGTCCGATCGCGTGCATCTCGTCCGACGAGGGCTGGCGGGGCGGCTTGCGCAGGTGCATCCCGGAATGGCGCAGGCTGCGATTGGCCTTTTTCAGGTTGCAGGGCGAACAGGCGGCGACCACGTTTTCCCAGCTGGTGACGCCGCCGCGGGACCGCGGCACCACATGGTCAAAGGTCAGATCGCCCTTGGCGCCGCAATACTGGCAGGCGAATTCGTCCCTCAGAAAAAGATTGAAGCGCGTGAATGCCACGCGCTTCTGGGGTCTCACATAATCCTTGAGGACGACGACCGAGGGGATCCGGAAGGCCTGTCGCTGACTTCGGACCACCTCGTCATATTCGGCCAGGATGCTGACCCGGTCCAGGAAGACCGCCTTGATCGCCTCCTGCCAAGGCCAGAGCGACAGGGGGTAATAGCTGAGCGGGCGGAAATCGGCGTTCAGAACCAGCGCCGGGTGATGACGCAGGCTGGCCGGCTCGCGCACGAACTGGGTTCGGAATTCCGTCTGGTGTTGCTCGTCCAGCATATCGCCTTCCCGCCTGCCCCGTGGGGTGACCGGGGCGCCCGTCAGATCCATAACCCGACTATATATCGCGTCGGGCATCTGGCAAGTCCCCGCATCTATCCGGGGCAAACCAGGACATAACGGGCGGCGGTGACAGCAGCATGACAGGGGGCCGCCGTAGGGCGGAAGGCAGCCGGTTCAGGCCCCCAGCTGCTCGCGCAGGAAGGCCAGCGCCACCGACAGCCCGTCCGGAGAGATGCCGTGCCCGGTCCCCTTCATCACATGGCCATAGACGGTAAAGCCCGCCGCCTGCAGCGCTTGGCCCGCCAGGCCCATCTCCTCGAAGGGCACCATCTGGTCGTCATCGCCATGCACCAGCAGGACCGGGGGCTTGACCCGCGCCTCGGCGGCCAGGGTCTCGGGCTCCAGCAGGCGGCCGGAAAAGCCCACGATGCCGGCCACGGCCTTGGGCCGGCGCGGCGCCACGTGCAACGCCATCATCGTCCCCTGGGAAAAGCCGACCAGCACCATCCGCTCCGCCGTCAGCCCCTCATCCGCCAGCACCTTGTCCAGGAAGCTGTCCAGAGCCGTGATCGACTGCCCCATGCTGGAGCGCGCGTCGGCCTCGGACGAGCCGTCCAGCCAGGGGATCGGAAACCACTGAAAGCCCATGGGATTGTTGCGGCAGGGTTCCGGCGCGTCGGGCGCATAGAAGGCCGTGTCCGGCAGATGGGCGGCCAGCGGATCGGCCAGGCCCAGAAGGTCGGTCCCGTCGGCGCCGTAGCCGTGCAGAAAAACGACGACCGAACCGGCCTTGGCGGGGCCCTTGCGGGCGGATGTCAGCGGTGCGGTCATGTGGTTCCCTCGCGTCCCTTGGCCAGCCGGTAATAGGCCCAGAGCCCGCGCGCCGCAACCGCGCGCCAGGGCTGCCAGGGTTCGGCCAGCGCGCGCAGCGCCTTGGGACCGGGCCGTTCGGGCAGGTCGTACATCACCCGCGCCGCCTCCTGCAGCGCCAGGTCGCCGGCCGCGAATACGTCGGCGCGGCCCAGGGCGAATTTCAGATAGATCTCGGCCGTCCAGACGCCGATGCCGGGCAACGCCACCAGCTGCGCGATGGCCTGGTCGTCGGGCAGATCCCGCAAGCCCTCCCAGTCCAGCCGCGCCTCGGCGATGCCGCGCAGATAGCGCGCCTTGGGACGCGATAGGCCCACCGCCCGCAGCGTGTCATCGTCGGCCGCCCGCAGCGCCGCCTGGTCGGTCAGGCCCGCGGCCTCCAGCCGGGTCCAGATCGAGGCCGCCGCCGCGACCGAGATCTGCTGGCCCACGATGGCGCTGGCCATGGCGGCAAAGCCGTCCGGGCGCCGGCGCAGCGGCAGGGGGCCCAGCTGCGGCAGGACCCGCGCCCAGACCGGGCAGACGGCCGCCAGATGGGCGCAGCCCTCGGCGATGTCATCCTCGGTCAGGATCAGGCGCGGGACCTCAGCCACCGGCCTTTGCCTCCAGCTTCAGCCGTGTCTCCCAGGCCATGGAAATATGCTGCCGCAGCGCCCGGTCCGCCGCCGCCCCGTCACCCGCCGCGATCGCATCCACGATCCGCGCATGTTCCGCCAGGGCCGTCTCGCTGCGCCCTTCGGCCGCCAGCGAGGTGCGCGCCATCAGCGCCATCGTGCGGTGCACCAGGTCCAGCTGCTGGACAAGGTAGCGGTTGTGCGAGGCCAGGTGGATCTGCCGGTGGAACCGCTTGTTGGTCCGGGCCAGGATCTCGGGGTCGCCCTTGGCCTGACGGTCCTCCTCGACCATCTGGGCCAGGACGCGGACCTCCTCGGGGGTCGCGTGGCGCGCGGCCAGCCGACCGGCCAGCGCCTCCAGCTCGGCCCGGACGGTGTAAAGCTCGGCCAGCTGGTTGTGATCCAGAGAGGCGACGATCAGGCTGCGCCCGTCGCGCACCAGCATGGCCTGCGTCTCCAGCCGCTGCAGCGCCTCGCGCACGGGCGTGCGGCTGACGCCGAAGCGCTCGGCCAGCTCGGATTCGACCAGCCGGTCGCCGGGGCGATAGGTGCCGCCCTCGATGGCGGCCAGGATCAGGGAATAGGCGTCCTTCATGGCCGCACGATTGGACGGCCCGCGCCGAATTGCAAGCGCGCCCGGCCCAAGCTATGCCAAGGACATGGATTTTTCGCATGTACGCGTCTGGATCTTCGATCTGGACAACACGCTCTACCCGCCCGAGGCGCAGCTGTTCGCGCAGATCGAGACGCGGATGACGCAATGGATGATGCGCGCCCTGGGCGTGCCGCAGGATGCCGCCAACCGGCTGCGCGCCGAATACTGGCGGCTGCACGGGACGACGCTGGCCGGGTTGATGGCCGAACATGCCGTGGACCCCGCTGCCTACCTGGCCGACGTGCATGACATCGACTTCTCGGTCCTGGACCCGGCGCCGGATCTGGCGCAGGCGATCGCCGCCCTGCCCGGCCGCCGGATCATCCACACCAATGGCGATGCCCGCTATGCCCGCAAGGTGCTGGCCGGGCGCGGGTTGCACGGAGAGGAGCTGTTCGATGCGGTCTATGGCATCGAGGAGACCGGATTTCACCCCAAGCCCGCCCGCGAAGCCTTTGACCGCGTGCTGGCCCAGGCCCGGATCGACCCGCGCGAGGCCGCCTTCTTCGAGGACGATCCCCGCAACCTGCTGGTCCCGCATCAGCTGGGCATGCGCACGGTCCTGGTCGGCCAGGGCCGCCACGGACCCGACAGCCTGGCCGATGATGCCGATCACGGGGTCCATGTGCAGCACCGCACCGACGACCTGGCTGCGTTCCTGCGTCGCATTGCGCCGACCGCAGCGGCCAACTAAGCCGGTTCGCGAACGCGCGCCACCCAAGGGGATCCAACCCATGAACCAGATCGCGAAATCGCGCCATTTTTTCCATGTCATCGTCTTGGCCGTGGCCGCCGTGCTGGCGGCGGCCGTGCTGCTGGTCACCAATCTCGGCCTGCCCGTGCTGGGGCTGCTGGGGCTTGCGCTGACGGTCGTCGTCTTCACCATCATGCTGGCCTTCACCGCCGGAAACTGACCGGCTGCGACAGCACCGCCCCTTCCCTCCGGCGCCGCCGGGGGGCAGGATAGAAGGCCAAGGACCAAGGGGCTGTTCCATGACCGGCACGACGATCGACGACATCGACATCCTGATTTCGGGCGGGGGGATCGCCGGGCTGATCGCCGCGGCGGCTTTCGGGGCCGAGGGATTTTCGGTTCTTTGCGTCGATCCCGCCCCGCCCGTCACAGATGAAGGCAAGGACGGCGCCGACCTGCGCTCGACCGCCTTCCTGACGCCCTCGGTCACGTTGTTGGAACGCATCGGCCTGTGGGAGCCCTTGGCCCCGCATGCCACAGCGCTGCAGGTGATGCGCATCGTCGATGCCGGCGGCGCAGAGCCGCAGCCCAGGCTGGTGCGCGACTTCGACGCGGCCGAGATCGGCACCCAGCCCTTTGGCTGGAACCTGCCCAACTGGCTTTTGCGGCGGGAGATCGCGGCCCGGCTGGACAACCTCCAGACCGTCCGGTTCCGCCCCGGTACGGGCACGGCCACGGTCGTGGCCCGCGACGAAGGCGCCGTGGTCGGCCTGACCGATGGCAGCCGGGTGCGCACGCGCCTGCTGATCGGCGCCGACGGCCGCAATTCGCCGGTGCGGCAGGCGCTCGGCATCGGGGTGCGCACGCTGCGTTACGGGCAAAAGGCGCTGGCCTTTGCCGTCACCCATGACCAGCCCCACCACAATGTCTCGACCGAGGTGCACCGCTCGGGTGGACCCTTCACGCTGGTGCCGCTGCCCGACCGGGGCGGCACGCCCTCCTCGGCGGTGGTCTGGATGGAAAGCGGCCGCGAGACCGCGCGGCTCAAGGACCTGTCCCGCGCGGCCTTCGAGGCCGAATTGAACGCCCGCTCCGCCGGGGTGCTGGGCCATTTGACGCAGGCGACGCAGCTGACGGAATGGCCGATCATCAGCCAGATCGCCGACCGCTTCACCGGCCCCCGCACCGCCCTGATTGCCGAGGCCGCGCATGTCGTGCCGCCGATCGGCGCGCAGGGCCTGAACATGAGCCTGGCCGACCTGGGTGCGCTTCTGGATCTCAGCCGTGCCGATCCCGGCAGCGCCGCATCGCTGGCGCGCTATGACCGCAGCCGCCGCCCCAAGGCCTATGGGCGGCTTCTGGGGATCGACGCGCTGAACCGCGCCAGCCAAGCCCAAGCGCGCCCGCTGCGCGACCTGCGTGCGGCGGCCCTGGGCGGGCTTTATGGCATCGCTCCGGTGCGGCGGCTGATGATGCGGGCGGGCTTGGGTCTGCGCTGACGCATCTTCGTTGCGCAAACACCCCGCCGGGGGGAATCACGGCGCGCGATGGGGGCAGCGCCCCCATCTCACTCCATTGTGCCGGATCGGCTCAGATCAGCCCGGCATGTTCCAGCGCCGCGTCGATCAGGCGGCGCGTCGGCTCGGTCAGGGGCGTCAGCGGCAGCCGGACGCTGTCATTGCACATGCCAAGGCGCGACATCGCGTATTTTGCGCCGACCAGCCCCGGCTCAACGAAGATCGCCAGGTGCAGCGGCATCAGCCGGTCCTGGAACTCCAGTGCGGCGGCATAGTCGCCGCGCAGCGTCGCCTCCTGGAACTGCGCGCACAGGCGGGGCGCCACATTGGCCGTCACGCTGATGCAGCCGACGCCGCCATGGGCGTTGAAGCCAAGCGCCGTCGCGTCCTCTCCGGACAGCTGCACGAAATCGGGGCCGCAGGTCAGGCGCTGGCAGCTCACGCGCTCCAGCTTGCCGGTCGCGTCCTTGACCCCGATGATCGAGGGGATCCTTGCCAGCACGCCCATCGTCTCGGGCGTCATGTCGATCACCGAACGGCCGGGAATGTTGTAGATGATGATCGGCAGGTCGCAGGCGTCGGTCAGCGCCGTGTAATGCGCGATCAGCCCGGCCTGGGTCGGCTTGTTGTAATAGGGCGTCACCACCAGGCCCGCATCCGCGCCGACGCTGGCGGCATGCTGCAGCAGGCCGATTCCCTCGCGGGTGGAATTCGACCCCGCCCCCGCGATGACCGGAATGCGGCCGTCGACGGCCTTGACGACCTCCTCGATGACCAGCCGATGTTCGTCATGGGTCAGGGTGGGGCTTTCGCCGGTGGTGCCGACCGGGACCAGGCCGTGGCTGCCCTCTTCCACATGCCATTCGACCAGCTTCTTCAGCGTGTCCAGATCCAGCTCGCCGTCCTGGGTGAACGGCGTGACGAGGGCTGGCAGGGACCCTTTGAACATGACACGCTCCTTGGTGGTCTGGGTGGTCTGGAAGGATTTCTGCGGCCTCACTATCGCCGGCTGCGGAACTTGCCAAGGTTGTGTATTGCGTCGGAGGGTTTTGATCGTGACACAGGGTGGTGATGCGACTTCTGCGTGACATGCTCTGTGCGGGGCTGGTGCTGGCCCTTCCCCTTGCCCTGCCGGCGCGGGCCGAGGAACCGGGGGCAATGGCCCTGGCGCTGGCGGCCGCCGACGTATCAGACTGGGTAACCGCCCGCGACGCCGCACGGCGCGCGGGTCCCTTGGCCGAGGCGATGGTCGGCTGGCAGTCGCTGCGCGCGGGCCATGGCGAGTTTGCCGACTATGCGAACTTCCTGCGCGAAAATCCCGATTGGCCGGGCCTCGACCTGCTGGTCCAGCGGGGCGATGCCAAACTGCGCGCCGATGCGCGGCCAGACGACCTGAGGCTGTGGTTCCGCGACCGCCTGCCGGCCACGCGCATCGCGATGGAGGCGCTGGCCGCCGCCCTGCCCGAGGCCGAGGCCAAGATCCTGCGCGAAAGTTTCTTCACCAACCGCCCCCTGCCCGCCGGTGACGAGGCCGCACTACTGGAGGCCCATCCCGCGCTGCAGGACCTGATCCCGGCGCGCGCCGCGGCGCTGCTGGACGCGCGGGAATGGGCCGGGGCCGAACGCCTGCTGGACCGCCTGCCCGAGGATCAGCGCCCGCTGGCCCGCGCCCGGATCGCGCTCCAGTCCGGGCGCGAGGGGGTGGACGACCTGATCCTGGCCCTGCCGCCCGACCAGCGTGCCGATCCGGGCCTGACCATGGACCGCTTTCTGTGGCGCGTGGGGGCCAAGCAGCACGAGGGCGCGCAGGCCCTGATGCTGGAGGCCTCGACCAGTGCCGAGGCGCTGCGCGATCCGTCCGCATGGGCGCCGATGCGGGTCGATTATGCGCGGCTGGCCATGCGCAACGGCGACTGGCCGCGCGCGCTGCGGCTGGCGCGTTCCCATTTCCTGCCGCCCGAGGATCGCCATTACGCCGATCTGGAATGGCTGGCGGGCTTTGCGGCGCTGAAGACGGACGATCCTGCCGGTGCGCTGGAGCATTTCCTGCACCTGGAAACCGTCGTCGGCGCCGCCATCAGCAAGGCCCGCGCCTTTTACTGGCAGGGCCGCGCGCACGAGGCACTGGGCAATGGCCGCGCCGCCCGCACCGCCTATGAGGCCGCCGCCGGATTTCCGGGCGTCTATTACGGGCAGTTGGCGATGGAGAAGGTCGACGCCCCGATGCCCGCGGATTACGCGGTCCCCGGCGCCGCGCTGGACACCCTGCCCGACTGGCGCGGCAGCGGATTGCGCGACAACGGGCTGTTCCGGGCCGGGCTGTGGCTGATCTCGTCGGGCCGGCGGGACGAGGCGCAGCGGTTCTTCCTGCAGCTGGCCCGTACCGCCGCCCCCGAGGACATCGCCCGCATGGCCCGCGTCATGTACGAGGCGGGCGCCCCTTGGCACGGGCTGCGGCTGGCCAAGCAATCGGCCAACCAGGGCGTGATCTGGCCGGCCGCGCATTTCCCCCTGACCGGGCTGGAGACCGAGGATCTGGGCCCCCCGCCCGAACTGGTCATGGCCATCGCGCGGCAGGAATCCGAGTTCAACCATACCGCCGCCAGTCCCGTCGGCGCACGCGGCCTGATGCAGGTCATGCCCGCCACGGCCGAGCAGACGGCGCGCCAGCTGCGCCTGCCCTATGACGAGGCGCGCCTGTCGCGCGACGCGGCCTATAACGCCCGGATCGGGGCGGCCTATCTGTCGGGACTGTCGGACCGGTTCGGTCCTTCGGTTGCGCTGATCGCCTCGGGCTACAATGCCGGGCCGGGGCGGCCGGCGCGCTGGCTGGGGGATTTCGGCGACCTGCGCCGCGACGCGGACCCGGTCGAATGGGTCGAGCTGATCCCCTTTGACGAGACCCGCAACTATGTCATGCGCGTGGCCGAGGCGTTGCCTGTCTATCGCGCGCGCATCCACGGCAAGCCCGCACCCGTGGTCACCCGGTGGGACCTGTCTGGGGGCGGTCAGGTGCCCCCGCCCCCGGCGCGCCTGACCCTGGCGCTGTCGGCCCGGCCGAACCCCAAGCCCTTTATCGGGCCCCGCCTGCCGGAGGGCTGGCCAAGGATTTCCGCCTCTGTCGCAGCAGAGTGAAGATGCCTGCGCCCACGACGATCGCACCGCCGATCACGACATTGGCGCGCAGCGTCTCGTTGAACAGCCAGACGCCGATGAAGCTGACCCAGACCAGCTGCGTATAGGCGAAGGGCTGCAGGGCCGAGGCCTCGGCCATCTCGTAGCTGCGGATCATCAGGTAATGCGAGGACATGCCGCAGACGCAGAGGCAGCCCATCCAGATCCAGTCCATCGGCGCCAGCCATTGCCAGTCCCAGATGCCCACCAGCGTGATCGCGACGGCGCCTGAAATCCCCGTCCAGAAAAAGCTGACCATCGCCGGATCGTCGCGCGACACGTGCCGCGTCAGCAGGCCATAGAGCGCAAACAGCAGCGCCGCGGCGAAGGGCAGCAGCGCGGTGGTGCTGACAACCCCGCCGCCGGGGTTCAGGATCACCAGGATGCCGGAAAAGCCCACCCCGATTGCCGTCCAGCGCCGCCAGCCGACCTTTTCCCCCAAAAGCGGCCCGCTGAGCGCGGCCACCATCAGCGGATAGACGGAAAAGACCGCATGCGTCTCGATCAGGCCCAGGCGCACGAAGGCCTCGACCATCAGCATCACCTCCAGCGCCAGGATGGCGCCGCGGGCGATCTGGGTCAGGGGGCGCTTGGTGCGGATCGCGCGCCTGAGGCCGCCGGGCTGGCGCGACACCAGCACGACCGCGAAGGCCGCAAAGACCCAATAGCGCAGCATGACGATCAGCGAGGCCGGGTACTGGCTGCCCAGCACCCGGGAAAAGGCGTCCTGGAAGGCGAAGATCAGGCTGACCGCGCACATCAGGAAGATCGCCAGACCCGTGCGGTCGCGCCCGGGCCCCTTGGTCATCGGCGGCAGGGGCGGCGGCGCGGATGCCGTGGCGGCAGAGGCGGCATAGGGCGGGTGGGACTGATCGTCAGGCATGGGCACGCTTTCAGGGTCCCGGCCCTGTTGCGCCCCGCCCGAGGCGAGGTCAAGCGATGGCAGGGTTGCACGTCGCGCAATCCCGCCACCGTGTCACCGGTGCGTCAGTCGCGGTTGCGGATGATCTTGGCGAAGGGGTCCAGCAGGGTCGGGTTGGCCGCGATGATGCGTCCCGATTCCAGCGGGCTGTCATCGGGGCGGATGCCCTCGACGAAGCCGCCGGCCTCGCGCACCATCAGGATGCCTGCGGCGACGTCCCAGGGCTTGTTGCCGCGCTCCCAGTAGCCGTCAAAGCGGCCGGCCGCGACATAGGCCAAGTCCAGCGCCGCGGCGCCAAAGCGGCGCACGCCCGCGCAGACCGGCATCAACTGCGCCAGGTCCTGCAGCGCGGCGGGCAGCGGCCCGCGACCTGCGAAGGGAATGCCCGTCGCAAAGACCGAATCGGCCAGCCGCGTGCGGCCCGAAACGCGCAGGCGCTGGTCGTTCATGAAGGCGCCGCCGCCCTTTTCCGCCACGAACAGCTCGTCCTTGGCGGCGTCGAAGATCACGGCGGCGACGATGTCGCCCTTGTGCTCCAGCGCGATGCTGACGGCCCAGTGCGGCAGGCCGTGGAGGAAGTTCGTGGTCCCGTCCAGCGGGTCGACGATCCAGCGGCGGGTCGGATCGTCGCCGGCATCCTCGCCGGTCTCCTCGCCCAGCCAGCCATAGCTGGGCCGGGCGTTCATCAGTTCCTCCTTGATGACCCGCTCGGCCTCGCGGTCCGCGCGTGTCACGAAATCGCCGGCGCCCTTGACGCTGACCTGAAGGTTCTCGACCTCGCGAAAATCCTTGACGAGGCCGCGCCCGGCCTTGCGGGCGGCCTTGATCATCACGTTCAGATTGGCGCTTGCCATCACATGCTCCGGGAATTGGGGTTGGGCGGGTCATAGGGCAGACGCGCCGGAAAGCCAAGCGTCAGGCCGCAGGTCAGCTTGGGGCGCCGCGCAGCATCCGCAGGGGTTCGGTGCGCGACAGCCGCAGCACATGCGCCATGTAGGGCTGCGACAGGTCGCCCGTGCGCACCGCCGCATACAGCCGCCGCCGGATGCCCTGCGCCCCCAGGGGCAGCAGGACCAGTTCGGGATTGGCGGCCTCTCGGCGCAGCACCCAGTCCGGCATGACCGCCACCCCCCGGCCGGAGGCGACCAGCATCAGCGCCACGGCGGTCAGCTCGACCGTCCGCTGCCGGGCGGGTTCGATCCCGGCAGGGGTCAGGAACTGGCTGAAGACGTCCAGCCGCGCGCGGTCCATTGGATAGGTGATCAGCGTCTCCCCCGCCAGGTCGGCCGGATCGGCATGGCCCTTGGCGACCAGCGGATGGCCCGCGGGCACGACCATCGTGGGCGCATAGTCGAACAGCGGCTGGAAGGTGACACCCGCCAGATCCTCGGGGTCGGATGAGATCACCAGGTCCACCTCCTCGCGCACCAGCGCGGGCAGCGCGCCAAAGGCCAGCCGCTGGCGGATGTCCACGTCCACGTCGGGCCAGGCGCGGCGGAAGATGTCCAGGACCGGCAGCAGCCAGTCGAAACAGGCGTGGCACTCCATCGCGATGTGCAGGCGGCCGATGCGGCCGGCCTCGACGCCCTTGAACTCGGCCTCGGTCGCGGCGACCAGGGGCAGAACCTGTTCGGCCAGGCGCAGCAGGCGCATGCCGGCCGCAGACAGGCGCATCGGCTTGGCGCGGCGCACGAACAGCTCGACGCCCGCCTGCTCCTCCAGCGCCTTGACTTGGTGGGACAGCGCGCTTTGGGTGATGTTCAACACCTCCGCGGCGCGGGCCAGGCCGCCCTGCGCATGGATGGCGTGGACGGTCCGCAGATGGCGCAGTTCCAGGTTCATGATGAGCCGGCCTCACATTGATCTTGAAGATTATGAATTTGTCTCACGCAGAGGGGCGTGGCACAAGTGGCGCCAACAGAAAGGATTCGCCATGACCCCGCCGAAGATCAGCTTCGAGTTCTTCCCGCCCAAGACGCTGGAGGCCTCGTTCCGGCTGTGGGAAACCGCGCGGGTTCTGGCGCCGCTGGCCCCCGACTTCGTGTCGGTCACCTATGGCGCGGGCGGCACGACGCGCAAGCTGACCCATGAGGCTGTGACCACCATCAACCGCCAGTTCGGGCTGGAGGTCGCGGCGCATCTGACCTGCGTCGAGGCCACGCGCGCCGAGACGATGGAGATCGTGCAATCCTATGCCGATGCCGGCATCCGCCAGATCGTGGCCCTGCGCGGCGACGCCCCCCAAGGGGCCGCGCGCTTTACCCCGCATGACGACGGCTTTGCCAATTCGGTGGAGCTGATCGAGGAGATCGCCGCACGCGGCGACATGACCATCCGCGTCGGCGCCTATCCCGAGCCGCATCCCGAAAGCCCCGACAGCGATGCCGACGTCGCCTGGCTCAAGCGCAAGATCGATGCCGGCGCCTCCAGCGCGATCACGCAGTTCTTCTTCGAGCCCGAGACCTTTTTCCGCTTCCGCGACAAATGCATCACGGCCGGGATCGAGGCGCCGATCATCCCCGGCATCCTGCCGATCCAGAGCTGGGCCGGCACCAGGCGTTTCGCGGCCAGCTGCAACACCACGGTTCCCGAATGGGCCGAGGAGGCCTTCCAGCTGGCCTCGCTGGACGGTCCCGAGGCCGAGCGTGCCCTGGCCACCAGCCTCTGCGTGGACCTGTGCGAAAAGCTGATCGCGGGCGGGGTGGACCAGCTGCATTTCTACACGCTGAACCGGCCCGAACTGACGCGGGACGTCTGCGCCGCCCTGGGCGTCCGGCCTGCGGCGGGCATCGAGGCGGTGGCCTGACCGGCGGTCGCTGGCGGGCTGCGCGTCAGGCCGTACGCGACGGGTTCTCCTCCCTGTCGGCCGGAGCCTTCCTTCTGCGCCGTCGCGGACGGTCCGCCGCCAAGGGCGCCAGCGCCCCCGTCAATAGGGCAGGCCCCGGATAGGGGCGCAGGACCAAGACATGCAGCGCCTCGGTCGCATATCGGCCGGCCAGACGCGGGGCGCGCATCAGAAACAGCTTGCCCCAGTTCCGCCAGGACCCGATCGACGGGGCCGTCGCGTCGCGGGGAAACAGCTCCCTCCAGCCCTGCGGCAGGGCCAGCCCCGATGCCTCGGCGCGCTCCAGCATCCAGACCAGGGGGATGTTGGCCAGCGGCCGTGCGAATTCCAGGCCGCTGAGCTGGCCGCCGATATCGGCATGGGCGCCGCGGAACCACATCTGCTCGATCCGCCCGGCGGCATGGTCGTCATCCCACAGCAGGGGCGCAAAGGCGGCGCGGGTCTCATCCAGCGCCAGGGCCTGATAGCCCCGCTCGATCCCCTGCCCCAGATGCGCGTCGTGAAATCGAAAGCGCGGCTCGGTCAGCACCCACAGCGCCGGCAGCCGCAGCCCGAAGGCTGTTACCGTGTCGAAGCAGCCCACCATTCGGATCGGGGCCGCGGCGTGACAGCGGCGGCGGCGGAACAGGTCCAGCGTCTCACGTGCCGCCCCCTGCTGGTAATAGCGCCAGGCCAGCCGGATATGACGCTCGGTCGCGCCCTCGGCGCGCAGCAGGCCGACGCGGCTGATCATGCCCGCCAGGCTGCGGACGGCAAAGGCCCCGCGCGAATAGCCCAGCATGAAGATGCGGTCGCCCGGCTGATACCCCGAAGCGAGCCAGCCATAGGCTTCGGTGATGCGCAATTCCAGGATCCGGCCCATCGCCAGATCAGGCAGGGTCTGCCAGCGGTTCCACTGCTGACCCATTCCGTAATGGACCCGCATCCGGCCCGCCGGCATCGGCCCCAACTGCCCGGACAGAAGCCGGTAGATCCGCCCGATCGAGCTGCGCCTGCCCTCGGCCAGAGAGGCGAAGGTGCCGTCCATCAGCACGACATGGGTGGTGGGCGGGCGAATCGCTGTCATGCCCCCAAGACTAGCATGGGGGCATGAGCGAATCGTTAGGACAGATGCATCACCGTCGCGTGGGTCATGGCGCCGAAGCCATTGAATCGCGTGTTGGTTACGGTCGAATATGCCCCGGCTCCGTGGAAGATCACATAGTCGCCCTCGGCAACATCCTCCGGCAGGCTCAGCTCTCCGGGCAGGCGGTCCACCGAATCGCAGGTGGGGCCAAAGATCACCCGCCCGCCGGCATCGCCGCCGCGCGGCTGGCCCTGCGGGGTCAGCACCTCGATCCGGTCGATGTTGCCGATGATGGGCAGCTCGGCCAGGCCGCCATAGACGCCGTCGTTGAGGAAGACATGACCGCCATCGCGGATCCCCTTGACCCGGGTGATCAGCGAATAGGCGTCCCCGACCAAGCCGCGGCCCGGCTCGCAGACCAGCGCCGGCGCGTCATCGCCGAACATCTCGGTCGCGGTGTCGCCGATCTCCTGGAAGATCGAGGCCAGGTCGGGCTCGACCCCCACCACGCGGTGCGACGGGAAGCCGCCGCCGACGTTCAGCCGGTGCGCCCGCACGCCTGCCATGTCGCAGATGTCCTTGGCCACGCGGATATAGCTTTCCCAGGCAATCGGGTCGGTGCATTGCGTGCCCGGGTGGAAGGTCAGCGAGGCGACATAGCCGCGCCGCGCCACCTCGGCCAGCAGCTCGGCCGCCAGTTTCGGCGTCGCGCCGAATTTCGACCCGAAGTCATAGGCGGCGCCCAGCACCGGCAGCTTGAAGCGCGGCGAGATCTCGACACCTTCGCCGGCCACCTCTGTCGGCACCTGCTCGAACAGCTTGTCCAGCTCGGACCGGCTGTCGACGGACCAGGCGCGGATGCCGGCGGCGACGGCATGGGCGATCTCGGACCGCGAGCGGACCGGGTTGTGATAATGCCGTGCGGCACGCGGGGCCATGCGCCCGATCAGGTCGATCTCGAAGGGCGAGGCGACGTCGAAACCCTGGATGCCGGCGGTCACCAGGTTCTGGATCACGGCCTCTTCGGGGTTGGACTTCACCGCATAGGTGACAAGCCCCGGAAATCCTTCAATGAACTGCCGCGCACGGTCCTGCAGCACCGTCGGCGCGAAGACCATGACCGGATGTTCCGGGGCGAGATGGCGAATAACCTCGGCCGGATTGTCCCAGACGGTCTTCTGTTGTCCCATTGCGGTTCCTTTCGAACAGGCAGTGCGGGTAAGGGGCTTGAACTCAGAATGGCGCTTTTGGGTTCCGAATTCACCGATGAAAAGGGTAGATTCGCACCTTATCCCGGTTATTATGCCACCGATCATGTCATTTTGACGAAATCTGCCGGCAGGGGACCCTTGGACGATCTGGATCGCAACATATTGTCGCAGCTGTCGGGCGACGCGCGCATTTCGGTGGCGGTCCTGGCGCGGCGGCTGCGCGTGGCGCGGTCGACGGTGCAGGCCCGGCTGGAGCGGCTGGAGGGCACCGGCGCGATCGCCGGATACACGCTGCGCCTTGGCGAGGCGGCACAGGGCGCACGCATCCGCGCCTCGGTCCTGGTGGGGATCGAGCCGCACAGCCTGCCCGCCGTCCTGTCGCGGCTGAAGGTCATGCCGCAGGTCGAACGCATCCACACCACCAGCGGCCGGATCGACCTGCTGGTGCAGCTGGCGGCCGGATCGACCGCCGAACTGGACGACACGCTGGACCGGATCGGCGGGATCGAGGGCGTCCGGTCCTCCGAAAGCCTGATCCACCTCTCCACCAAGCTGGATCGCGCGGTCTAGCGCAGCCGGAACAGGTCCAGGAACCGCTGCGCCAGCGCGCCGTCGCCGTGCAGGACCACGTCGTCCTGCACGGTCAGGGGCTGCGGGCCATAGACCGCGCGCGCCAAGGAATTGCCGCTGCCCTCCAGCACGAAATCGGCCCGGGGATCGTCCTGCGCCTCAACCTGAAGGACGCTGTCGCCGGTCAGCCGCTGCACGAAGCCCTCGCGCCCGATCAGGAAGCCCGCGCGCAGCGACAGGCCCTGCGCCGCCTGCGCGTCGATCATCGCCGTCATCGAGATCATCAGCGCGGCCGGGCTGATGAAGCGGCCGGGATCATGGCCCGGATGCAAGGCCCCCCAACGGCACAGCGCCTGCAGGACCGGCAGCAGCCCCCGCCCCGACGGCGTCGCGCCATACAGACCAAGCCGCGCGTCGTGCCGAACTACGCCCGCGCCGATCAGCTGCGTCAGGCGCTGCGTCAGCACCGCCGCCGTGATCCCGGGCAGGCCGGTGCGGATCTGCTGGAACCGCTTGTCGGCCAGCATCAGCTCTCGCAGCACCAGCAGGGCCCATCGGTCCCCCACAAGGTTGAGGGCATGGGCCGCAAGGCAGCCTTCGTCATATCGCAGCCGGGATTGTTCGGTCATAAAATGATACTAACAGTTGCTTTTTCATATCTCAAGGCGCACCCTGCCTGTGGGGAATCACAGGAGGATCAGATGACCTACTATTCCGGTTTCGTGCTGGCCGTCCCTGCCGACCAGAAGGACGCTTACGCCGATCACGCGCGCGCGGCCTGGCCCATGTTCAAGCGGTTCGGCGCGCTGCGGATGGTCGAGGCCTGGGGCGAGGACGTTCCTCATGGCCAGCAGACCGATTTCTACCGCGCCACCCAGGCCGTGGAGGGCGAGGTGCCGGTGTTCTCGTGGATCGAGTGGCCCGACCGCGCCACCGCCGATGCGGCCTGGACCGCGATGATGGCCGAACCGCAGCCCGAGATGTCGTCCATGTCCGACATGCCCTTTGACGGCAAGCGGATGTTCTGGGGCGGCTTTGCGCCGGTGGTCGACCTCAGCTGAGCTGCCGCAACCGGCATGGCCCCTGCCGGCATGTCTTGGCCTTTGCCCCTGCATTCGCTAATCCGTCCCCAGGCAAGGGGATATGCAGCGATGACGATGGACAAGAGCTTTGACGCCAAGGCCGCCGAGGCCCGGATCAGCGCCGAATGGGAACGGGCGGATGCCTTCGCGGCCGGCGCCAATGCCTCGCGCAGCGAAACCTTTACCGTGATGATCCCGCCGCCCAATGTCACCGGCAGCCTGCATATCGGGCACGCCTTCAACAACACGCTGCAGGACATCCTGGTCCGCTGGCACCGGATGCGCGGCTTTGACACGCTGTGGCAGCCCGGCCAGGACCATGCGGGGATCGCGACCCAGATGGTCGTCGAACGCCAGATGGCGCAGCGGGGCGAGCCGAACCGCCGCGAGATCGGGCGCGACGCCTTTGTCCAGAAGATCTGGGACTGGAAGCGCGAATCCGGCGACACGATCATGGGCCAGCTGAAACGCCTCGGCGCCAGCTGCGACTGGTCGCGCAACGCCTTCACCATGTCCGGCGCCCCCGGCGCGCCCGCGGGCGAGGAGGGCAACTTCCACGACGCGGTGATCCGGGTGTTCGTCGACCTCTACAACAAGGGCATCATCTATCGCGGCAAGCGGCTGGTGAACTGGGACCCGCATTTCGAGACCGCGATCAGCGACCTGGAGGTCGAGAACCGCGAGGTTCCGGGCCATATGTGGCATTTCAAGTATCCGCTGGCGGGCGGCGAGACCTATGAATATGTCGAACGCGACGAGGACGGCAACGTCACCCTGCGCGAGACGCGCGACTATATCAGCATCGCCACCACCCGCCCCGAGACGATGCTGGGCGACGGCGCAGTGGCCGTCCACCCCTCGGACGCGCGCTACGCGCCCATCGTCGGCAAGATGGTGGAAATTCCGGTCGGCCCCCGCGAACACCGCCGCCTGATCCCGATCATCACCGACGAATATCCCGATCCCGATTTCGGGTCCGGCGCGGTCAAGATCACCGGCGCGCATGACTTCAACGACTATGGCGTCGCGATGCGCAACAACATCCCGCTCTATGCGCTGATGGACACCAAGGGCTCGATGCGGGCCGACGGCCTGTCCTATGCCGAAAGCGCCGCCATCGCATCGCGCGCCGCACGGGGTGAGGATGTGGGCGAGATCTCGGCCGTGAACCTGGTCCCCGAGGATCTGCGCGGCCTGGACCGGATGGAGGCGCGCAAGCGCGTGGTCGATGCGATCACCGCCGAGGGCCTGGCGGTGACCTACCTGCACAAGGAGATCGACAAGGAAACCGGGGCCGAGCATCTGGAGCGCCGCCCGGTGGTCGACGCCAAGCCGATCATGCAGCCCTTTGGCGACCGCTCGGGCGTGGTGATCGAGCCGATGCTGACCGACCAATGGTTCGTGGACACCCAGCGCATCGTCGGCCCCGCGCTGGAGGCCGTCCGGACCGGGCGCACCCAGATCCTGCCCGAGCAGCACAAGAAGGTCTATTTCAACTGGCTCGAGAACATCGAGCCCTGGACCATCAGCCGCCAGCTGTGGTGGGGCCACCAGATCCCGGTCTGGTATGGGCCGAGGGTGGAAGAAGGCTACGACATCGAGAACGATGGCATGGCTGCTCTTACATATAATCCACCAAAGCAGTTTTGCGCCGCGACCGAACAAGAGGCTTTAGAGGACGCAAAGAAATACTACGGGGCCGCCGTCGAGATTCGAATTAGCCCAGTAGACTTTTTTGATCCACTGCAAACGGGTCACCGCAAGAACCCAAATCCGGCAGCCTTTGGCTTAGGCAATGCTGAACGTCAGCATGTTCAAAGAATCGACCTCTCACGCGACCCGGACGTGCTGGACACCTGGTTCAGCAGCGGCCTTTGGCCCATCGGGACGCTTGGCTGGCCCGAAAAGACGCCCGAGTTGGAGAAGTATTTCCCGACCGACGTGCTGGTCACGGGCTTCGACATCATCTTCTTCTGGGTCGCCCGGATGATGATGATGCAGCTGGAAGTGGTGGGCGACGTGCCCTTCCACACGGTCTATGTCCACGGGCTGGTGCGCGACGAAAAGGGCGCCAAGATGTCCAAGTCCAAGGGCAACGTGATCGACCCGCTGACGCTGGTGGACGAATATGGCGCGGATGCGCTGCGCTTTACGCTGACCAGCATGGCCGCGATGGGCCGCGACCCCAAGCTGGGGCCGAAGCATGTCGAGGTGAACCGCAACTTTGTCACCAAGATCTGGAATGCCGCCCGCTTTGCCGAGATGAACGGCGTGCGCGGCGGCGGGCAGCGGCCCGCACCCGCCCATACGGTCAACCGCTGGATCATCGGCGAGACGGCGCGGACGCTGATGGATGTGGACCAGGCGCTGGCCGCCTATCGGTTCAACGATGCGGCGACGGGGCTTTATGCCTTTGTCTGGGGCAAGGTCTGCGACTGGTACGTGGAGTTTGCCAAGCCGCTGTTCGACGGCGAACATGCCGAGGAGACTCGGGCGACGATGGGCTGGGTTCTGGACCAGTGCTGCCTGATGCTGCACCCGATCATGCCCTTTGTGACCGAGGAGCTGTGGGCGACAACCGGAGATCGCACCTCGATGCTGGTCCATGGCGACTGGCCCCAGCTGGGCGCGGACCTGATCGACGCGGATGCGGACCGGCAGATGAACTGGGTGATCGCGCTGATCGAGGCGGTACGCTCGGCCCGCGCGCAGATGGGCGTGCCGGCGGGCGCGAAGCTGGACCTGGTCGTGACCGAGGCGGAGGCGGCCGCCCGCGCGGCGCTGGCCGCCAATAGCCCGCTGATCGAGCGCCTGGCGCGGGTCAACGCCCCCGTCGACGGCGCGGCGGGCAAGGGGATGATCGCGGTTTCGGTCCAGGGGGCAAGCTTTGCGCTGCCCATCGGCGACGTCATCGACGCCGCGGCAGAGACAGCCCGCCTGCAGAAGGCCGAAGGCAAGGTCCGCAAGGACGCCGAGGGCTTGCAGAAGCGCCTGTCGAACCCGAAATTCGTCGAGAATGCCGAAGCCGAGGTGATCGAGGAGACTCGCGACAAGCTGGCGGCGCTGGAGGATGACATCGCGCGCCTGCAGGCGGCGCTGACGCAGCTGGCCGCGATGTGAGCCTGGTCGGCCGGCGGCCCCGGCGGGGGCCTTGGGCCGAGGGTATTTGGGCAACGAAGAAGCGCAGGCGGAGGTGCGCATGGGCTGGCTGGAGCGGATCGCCGAGCGGATGATGCTGAAGGCCCGCGCCGAGGGAAAGTTGCAAGGGCTGGAGGGCGAGGGGCGACCCCTGCCCGACCGGCCCGTCGAGAGGGATGCGACCGCCGCAGGTTTCCGGATCATGGCGCAGGCGGGCGTCCTGCCCGAGGAGATCGTCCTGAAAAAGCAGGTGATCGCGGCGCAGGCCCGTCTGGCCGGCATGCCCGAGGGGGCCGAGCGCGCGGCGTTGCTGGCCGAGATCGCGCGGCTGCAGATGCGTCAGGCGATCGCCGAGGAGGCGCGGCGCCGTTTCATGCGGGACTGACGGCTGCCAGCGCCCGGGGCAGGACGTCGGCCAGCACGTCAAGATGCGTCGCGGGTGCACAGCTGATCCGGATGCAGCGATCCAGGGGGGCGACAGCCGGCATCCGCACGAAGACCCCCTGATCCTCCAGTGCCGCGACCAGCGCGCGGTTGAAGTCGCCGTCGCGGCCCGTGTCCAGCGCCACGAAATTCGTGGCGGACGGCAGGGCGGTCAGGCCGTTATCCGCGCCGATCCGGGCGATCTGGTCGCGCGCGGCCTCGACCTGGGCCACGACATGCGCCAGCCAGCCTTGGTCGGCCAGCGCCGCCAGGGCACCGGCCTGGGCGATGCGGTTCACGCCGAAATGGTTGCGGATGCGGTCAAAGCCCGCGATCAGGTCCGGCGCACCGATGGCATAGCCGATCCGTGCGCCGGCCAGGCCATAGGCCTTGGAAAAGGTCCGCATGCGGATGACGCGGGGGTCGTCGGCGGCAATGTCCGGAATGGCTTCGGCGGGCGCGAATTCCGCATAGGCCTCGTCTAGGACCAGCAGGCAGTCGGGGGGCAGGTCCTCCAGCATCGCCTGGATCACCGAGCCCTTGTGCCAGCTGCCCATCGGATTGTCGGGATTGGCCAGATAGACCAGCCGCGCCCCTACCTGCCGGGCCCGCGCCAGCAGGGCCTGCGGATCCTCGGCGTCATCGCGATAGGGGACCTTGCGCAACGCGCCGCCAAAGCCCGTCACGTGATAGTTGAAGGTGGGATAGGCGCCCTCGGACGTCACCACCGCATCGTCCGGACCGACCATCAGCCGCACCAGGTTGCCCAGAAGCCCGTCGATCCCCTCGCCCACCATGATGTTGGAGGGCTGGACCTTAAGATGCGCGGCCAGCGCCCGGGTCAGGTGGTGGCTGGGGCCGTCGCCGTATTTCCAGATCTCGTTCACCGCCTCGCGCATGGCCCGCGCGGCCAGGGGGCTGGGGCCGAAGGCGCTTTCGTTCGCACCCAGGCGGGCCAGGAACGGGGCCTGGCGGCGACGCTCCAGCGTCTCGGGGCCGACAAAGGGGACGGTGGCGGGCAGGCCCGCCGGCAGGGGCGCGAACCGCATCAGAAGGCGCGGAAGGTCATGGTCGTCAGGGTCCGGCTGATATGGGGGATGTCGAACAGCCGGTCGGACAGGAAGCGGCCGACATCCTCGTCCTCGGGGATGTAGACCTTGGCGATCAGGTCGTAATCGCCCGAGGTGGAGTAAAGCTCGCTGACGACCTCGCGGTCATAGATCGCCTCGGCCACCTGATAGGTCTTGCCGGGTTCGCAGCGGAACTGGACGAAAACAGGGCGCATCTGGGATCTCCTTCCGGGCGCAGGTTAGACCGCGGCGGGGACGCGGGTCCAGTCCCCGCGCGCGTGGCCGCGCCAGAAGCGCCGCATCAGCAGGACAGCCGCGAAGCTCAGCCCGACGCAGAGGCCCAGCCACAGGCCGGCCGGGCCAAAGCCCAGGGGGAAGGCCAGCGCCCAGGCCACCGGCATGCCGACCACCCAATAGCTGAAGCCGGCGATCCACATCGGCACCTGCGTGTCCTGGACGCCGCGCAGGAAGCCCAGGGCGATGACCTGGAAGGCGTCGGTCAGCTGGAACAGCGCCGCATACATCAGCAGCATCGAGCCCAGCAGGACGATTTCGGGGGCCTGCGGGTCGGTCGGGTCCATGTAGAGCCGCACCAGCTGTTCCGAGAACAGCAGATAGAGGGCGATGAAGACCATCGAAAAGACCAGCGACATCCAGACGACCGTCAGCGCCGCGTCGCGCATCCAGGGACGGTCGCCGCGGCCCTTGGCCTGCCCCACCCGGACGGTGGCCGCGTTCGACAGGCCCAGATGCGCCATGAAGGTGATCGAGGTGATCTGCAGCGCGATCCCGTGGGCGGCCAGCTGCGGCGTGCCGATCCAGCCCATCATGATGTTCGAGGCGACGAACAGCCCGCCTTCGGCCACCATGGTCAACCCGATCGGCCAGCCGATCAGCGCCACCTGACGCATCGCCTGCCAGTCGGGCCGCCAGAAGCGCTGGAACAGGTGGTACTTGCGCGCCATCGGCAGCCAGGCGGCATAGATCACCAGCAGCAGCAGCTGGAACACCTGCACCGTGACGCTGGCGATGGCGGCGCCCTGGACGCCCAGTTCCGGCGCACCCAGGTTGCCGAAGATCAGCACCCAGTTCAGCGCCAGGTTCAGCGGCAGGCCCGCCAGCGTGACCCACATCACCACCTGCGTCCGCTCCAGCGCCGCCAGATAGGAGGCCAGCGTCAGCTGTCCCAGCACGACGCCCAGTCCCCAGCCTGCGATGCGCAGGTAGTCCTGCGACAACGAGGCCACCGTCGCGGTCTGCCCCAAAACCAGCAGGATCGGCTCGGAATACCACATCAGGGGCATCACGATCAGCGCGAAGGCCGAGGACAGCCACAGCGCCATGCGCGTCCCGCGCCGGACCTCGGTCTCGTCGCCCGAGGCGATGTTGCTGGCGATCAGCCCCATCACGCCGGTGCCGAAGCCCATGCCCAGGAAGAACAGGATGTGGAAGAAGGATGTCGCGATGACCAGCGCGGCCAGCGGCTCGACCCCGTACCAGCCGATCATCACCGTGTCGCCGATGCCGATGGCCATGCGCGCCAGGTGGCTGCCGATCAACGGCAGCCCCAACGACAGGGTCGCAAGGATGTGAGGGCGATACCGGCTCATTTGCATGATTGCGCCATAGCCTGCCGCCCGCGACGCGGCAAGAGGAGGGTTGCATCACGTGCAGGGATCCGCACCCTTTTCCCCAGGGCTCCATGCCATCGTCCCTGCCGGCTTGCCGGATTCCCCGCCATCTGCGATAGAACCCCCGTCCCCACCATGAGGCCGCACATGAGCTTTCGCGCCCGCCACCTTCTGGGCATCGACCATCTCAAGCCGGACGAGATCACGTCGCTGCTGGACCTGGCCGAAGACTACGTCGCCCTCAACCGCCGCACGGTCAAGCATTCCGACGCGCTGGAGGGGCTGACCCAGATCAACATGTTCTTCGAGAACTCGACCCGCACCCAGGCCAGCTTCGAGCTGGCGGGAAAGCGGCTTGGGGCGGACGTGATGAACATGGCGGTCAGCCAGTCATCGGTGAAGAAGGGCGAGACGCTGATCGACACGGCGCTGACGCTGAACGCGATGCAGCCCGACCTGCTGGTGGTGCGGCATCCCCATTCGGGCGCGGTGAACCTGCTGGCCGAAAAGGTGAACTGCGCGGTCATCAACGCGGGCGACGGGCGGCACGAACATCCCACGCAAGCGCTTTTGGATGCGCTGACGATCCGGCGCGCCAAGGGGCGGCTGCACCGCCTGACCATCGCCATCTGCGGCGACATCGCGCATAGCCGGGTCGCACGATCGAACCTTATCCTGCTGGGCAAGATGGAGAACCGCATCCGCCTGATCGGACCTGCGACCCTGATGCCCTCGGGCGTGGCCGAGATGGGCGTAGAACTGTACGAGGACATGCGCGAGGGGCTGAAGGGCGCGGATGTCGTCATGATGCTGCGGCTTCAGCGCGAACGCATGGACGGCGGCTTCATCCCGTCCGAGCGCGAATATTTCCACCGGTGGGGCCTTGATGCGGAAAAGCTGGCCCTGGCCGCGCCGGACGCGATCGTCATGCATCCCGGCCCGATGAACCGCGGGGTCGAGATCGACGGCACCATCGCCGACGATATCAACCGCAGCGTGATCCAGGACCAGGTCGAGATGGGCGTGGCCGTGCGCATGGCCGCGCTGGACCTGCTGGCCCGCAACCTGCGGGCCGAACGCGGCCGGGCCGCAACGGGCGAGGTGTGACCATGGACCTGATTTTTGCCAATGCACGCCTGATCGACCCCGAGACGCAGCAGGACGCCCCCGGCAGTTTGCGCGTCACCGACGGCCGCATCAGCGGCCGGGGCGCGCCCGGCGAACCCGCGCCCGAAGGCGCCACCGTCATCGACTGCGGCGGACGGGCGCTGGCCCCCGGCCTGATCGACTGGGGCGTCAAGATTGGCGAGCCGGGCGAACGGCACAAGGAAAGCTTCCGCAGCGCGGGCCGCGCGGCTGCGGCCGGCGGCGTGACCACGATGATCGCCCGCCCCGACACGATCCCGCCCATCGACACGCCCGAGTCGCTGGAATTCGTGGCGCGGCGCGCGTTGGATGCACCCGTCAACATCCACCACATGGCCGCCCTGACCAAGGGCCGCGAAGGCCGGGAAATGGTCGAGATCGGCTTCCTGACCGACCTGGGCGCGGTGGCCTTTACCGATGGCGTGCGCGTGGTCCGCGACACCAAGCTTCTGTCGCGCTGCATGACCTATGCGCGGGGGCTGGATGCGCTGATCGTGGGCCACCCGCAGGACCCGGGCCTGTCGCAAGGCGCGGCCGCGACCAGCGGCAAGTTCGCGTCGCTTTACGGGATCCCTTCGGTCTCTCCCATGGCCGAGGTGATCGGCCTGGACCGTGACCTGGCGCTGGTGGCGATGACCCGCTGCCGCTGGCATGCCGACCAGATCACCACCGCCGGCGCCCTGCCCGCCCTGGGCCGCGCGCGCCAGGCCGGGCTGGACGTCACCGCCGGGATCTCGATCCATCACCTGACGCTGAACGAGTTCGACGTCGGCGACTATCGCACCTTCTTCCGCTTTACCCCGCCCCTGCGGTCCGAGGATGACCGCCAGGCGATGGTGCAGGCGGTGGCGGACGGGCTGATCGACGTGATCGCCAGCTTCCACACGCCGCAGGACGAGGAATCCAAGCGCCTGCCCTTCGAGGCCGCCGCCCCCGGCGCTGTCGGGCTTCAGACCCTGCTGCCGGCGGCGCTGCGGCTCTATCACCAGGGCGGGCTGACCCTGCCGCAGCTGTGGCGGGCGATGTCGCTGAACCCGGCCCGGCGGATGAAGCTGCCCTCGGGCCGGTTGTCGACCGGGGCGCCTGCGGACCTGGTGCTGTTCGATCCGGACGCGCCCTTCCTGATGGACCGCTTCACGCTGCTGTCGAAATCCAAGAACACGCCCTTTGACGGCGCGCGCATGCAGGGGCGCGTGCTGGGCACTTGGGTCGCGGGCCGCCGTGTCCACGGAGAAGACGCATGAACCTGATCCTCTGGACGCTGTTCGGCTATCTGCTGGGCTCGGTGCCCTTTGGCCTGGTGATCGCCCGTGCGGCGGGCCTGGGCGATCTGCGCAAGATCGGCTCGGGCAATATCGGGGCGACCAATGTGCTGCGGACCGGCAACAAGCCGGCCGCGCTGGCCACGCTGCTGCTGGATTCGGGCAAGGGCGCCATCGCCGTCCTGATCGCCCGCCAGTTCGGAGGCGAGGCTACGGCCATCCTGGCGGGCGGCGCGGCCTTTCTGGGCCATTGCTTCCCGGTCTGGCTGGGCTTCAAGGGCGGCAAGGGGGTCGCGACCTTCCTCGGCACGCTGCTGGCGCTGCACTGGCCGCTCGGCCTGATCGCCTGCGCCACTTGGGGGTTGACCGCGCTGGTCAGCCGCATCAGCAGCCTCAGCGCGCTGCTGGCCGCGGCCCTGGCGCCGGTCTTTGCCTGGGGCATGGGCCGGACCGACATCGCGGCGGTCTCGGCCTTCATGGGGGTGCTGATCTTCATCCGGCACCACGCGAACATCCGCCGCCTTCTGGCGGGGACCGAGCCGCGCATCGGCCGCAAGCAGGCTTAGCGTTCGGCGACCAGGATGCGGCGCGAGGGGCGCGACGGGGGCACGGCGGCGCCCCGCAGCCCGTTGGGGGTAAAGGGCCCCTGCATCTCGGGCTGGGGCGCGGCGGGTGCCGGAGCGTCGTCCTCCTCCGGCAGGACCTCGGCCGGCGCCTCGGGCGCGGACAGGTGCCGCAGCGCCTCCACCCCGCGACGGGCCGAAACGGCGATCGAGATCAGGGCAAGGCAGGCCCCCGCCAGCAGGATCAGGACCGCCAGCCCCAGCAGCCCCAGAAAGATCGGCATCGGCGGCACGCCCTCGGCCTGCCGCACCAGGGCCACCACCGCGCCCAGCACGGCTAGCACCCCCAGGCCAAATACGACCGCGACCAGCCGCCCGATCCACTGCATCACATCACCACGCATGACTCGTCCCCGCATGTTTTGCACGTGGCCTGCCACCAGACGCGCGCCGGATCAAGCACTGCATCCTCACCTTCGCGTGCAGCCCCCAAAGGGGGCCGGCCTGCATCAGTAGGAATATTCGTCATAGATGCGGTTCAGATCGCCGCCCCAGGATCCGTGATATTTCTCCAGCAGCTCGTCCGCCGGGACCTTGCCGCTGTCCACGCTTTCCTTCAGCGCATTGAGGAAATGCGTCTCGTCCGGGACCAGCCCGTCATTGCCGGACCGCGCCCGCGCCTTCAGCCCGCCTTCGGCGATGGCCAGCACCTCGCGCGCCAGGTCGTGCATCCCGACGCCGCCCGCCTGCGCCTGCAGCCCGTCCCGGCCCGCCGCGATGCGCAGCCCTTCGCGCGTTTCCGCGTCCCAGTCCTTGACCAGATCCCAAGCGGCATCCAGCGCGCCCTGGTCATAGGTCAGCCCGACCCACAGCGCCGGCAGGGCACAAAGCCGCCGCCACGGGCCACCATCGGCGCCGCGCATCTCGATGTACTTCTTGACGCGGGCTTCCGGAAAGACCGTCGTCATGTGGTCCGCCCAGTCCGACAGGGTCGGCACCTCGCCCGGCAGGGCGGGCAGGCGACCGTCCAGGAAATCCTTGAAGCTCTGGCCCAGGGCGTCGATGTATTTCCCGTCGCGATAGACGAAATACATCGGCACGTTCAGCACATAATCGACCCAGGCCTCATAACCGAAGCCGTCCTCGAAGACGAAGGGCAGCATGCCCGTGCGCGCCGCGTCCAGGTTCTGCCAGATATGCGCGCGCCAGGACTTCATCCCGTTGGGCTTGCCATCCAGGAAGGGCGAATTGGCGAACAGCGCGGTCGCCACCGGCTGCAGCGCCAGCGCCACGCGCATCTTCTGGACCATGTCGGCTTCGCTGGCGAAATCCAGGTTCACCTGCACCGTGCAGGTCCGGTACATCATCTGCGTGCCAAGCGTGCCCACCCGGCCCATGTAATCGGTCATCAGCCGATAGCGCCCCTTGGGCATCATCGGCATGTCGTCCTGGCCCCAGATGGGCGCGGCGCCCAACCCGATGAAGCCCGCGCCGATCTCCCGGGCGACGGTCTCGACCTCGGCCAGGTGCTGGTTCACCTCATTGCAGGTCTGGTGGATCGTTTCCAAGGGCGCGCCGGACAGTTCCAGCTGGCCGCCGGGCTCCAGGCTGACATTGGCGCCGTCGCGCTCCAGCCCGATCAGCTTGCCGGCCTCCAGGACGGGGGACCAGTTGAACCGGTCGCGCAGCCCCTCCAGCATCGCGGTGATCGAGGCCGGCCCCTCGTAGGGCAGCGGCATGCGGTTGGCCAGGTCATAGCCGAACTTTTCGTGCTCGGTGCCGATGCGCCAGTCCGCCTTGGGCTTTTCGCCGCTGGCGATATAGGCGGCAAGCTGGTCGCGATGCTCGATGGGGCCTCCGCCCTGCTGGGGTATGGACATGCGGTCGAGGCCTCTCAAGGTTTCAAGTCGATCACAGGTGGCAAGGCCGGCCAGCCGAGTCAAGCCGCCTCAGTCCTGTCTCCGCCAAACGGTGCGGATGGCGTCACGCTGATCGGCCACATGCGCCAGCGCCGCCGAGACGGCCCGCATGTCAAGCCCCGGCAGGGCCGTGAAGGCATCGGCCAGCGCCTCGGCCCCGGCGGCATCGGCCGGCACCAGCAGCGCCTCGCCGGTATGGCTGCGCAGCCGCCAATGGGCGCGGGCGCGCACGCGCAGCAGGCGGATTTCGGTCAGGTCGCGCAGGGCGATCTCTCCGCCCAGTTCGGTGGCGCCGTAATAGCGGATCGCCCCCTCGACCACCTCGACCACGCCGGGCGCCGCCACGGGACGGCGGAAGGCGCCGCGCCGCAGCGCGCCCAGGGCCAGGACCGCCCCGACCAGCGCCACGGCGCCCCCGACCAGGGCCAGGAACCAGCCGCCGCGAAAGGCCAGCCACAGGCCAAGACCCGCCAGGCCGACGAAGATGATGAGTTCGGCATGCCGGCCGAAGCTTTGGCGCAGTTCGGGGCGGATCATCCGGCAACCCCCATAGGCGACCCGGCGTAGGCGCGGCCTACCACCGCGACAACGCGTCCTCGTCGCTGTTCTTGGCCTCGACCCAGGTGGCGCTGCCGTCGCGGGCGATCTCCTGCTTCCAGAAGGGGGCGCGGGACTTCAGCCAATCCATCAGATAGTCGGCCCCCTCGAAGGCGGCGCGGCGGTGACGGGCAGCGGTGGCGACCATCATGATCGGCGCCCCGACCTCGATCCGTCCATGACGGTGGATGATGCGCCAGTCGCTCAACTGAAAGCGGCGGGCGGCCTCGGCGCCGTAATCGTTCAGCGCCCGTTCGGTCATGCCGGGATAATGCTCGATCTGCAGCGCCGCCATCAGGCCGGTGTCGTCGCGCACGAGGCCGGTGAAGGTCACCACCGCGCCGGCCCCCGCGCCAAAGCCCGCCAGTTCGGCCGCAAGATCGAAGGGCTCGGCCTGGACACGCGCCGACATGGATCAGCCGCCCGTCATGGGCGGAAAGAACGCGACCTCGCGCACCCCCGCCAGCGGCGCGTCCAGGTCGGCCAGTTGCTGGTCCACCGCGCAGCGCAGCGTGCCCAGATCCGCGAATGCCGCGGCATGGCCGTCGGAACGGGCGACCAGCTGCGCGACCAGGTCGCGCACCGTGGCGGCGTCGGTGGTCACGGTTTCCCGCGGCTGGCCCACGCGTTCGCGCAGCCAGGCGAAATAGAGGATCTCAAGGGTCACGCGGCGGCTCCTTCAGATAGGGCAGCGCCTTGACGAAATAGTCCCAGCCCGTCACGGCGGTCAGCACGGCGGCCAGCCAGATCAGCACCAGCCCGGCATGGGTGGCCAGCGCCGCCCAGCTGCCCGACCAGACCAGGCCGGTCTCGCCCACGCGGGGCGGCCGGCCGTCGGTGACATAGGCCAGACCGGTGCCCAGGAACAGCACCGCGATGGCCACCATCTGCAGGGTCGTCTTCCACTTGGCCAGCTTGGTGACCGCCAGGGTGCGGGACTTGTCGCCCAGGAATTCCCGCAGGCCCGAGACAAAGACCTCGCGGAACAGGATCACCGTCACCGGCAGGATCAGCCAGGGGTTCATGCCCGAATAGCCGGTGATGACGACCAGCGCGATCACCACCATCGCCTTGTCGGCGATCGGGTCCATGGCGGCACCAAAGCGGCTTTCCTGCTTCCAGGCGCGGGCCAGGTAGCCGTCGAACCAGTCGGTGATCGCCGCCAGCAGGAACAGCGTCAGCGCCGCCCAATCCGCCCAGGGACGATGGAAATACAGAAACATCAGCGGGACGGCGGGCGCCGCCAGAAGCCGAAGCAGGGTCAGGATATTGGGGAGGTTCCAGCGCATGAGGGCACGCTAGTCGCTGCCGCACCGGTTGGAAAGGGGCAAGGCGCCACGCCCCTGCCCCGGCCATGGTCCCCGGCGTCAGGCCGCCTTGTCGGTGTTGTCATCCAGGTCGAAACTCTGCTGCCCGATGGTCAGGTGCAGGGCCTTGATGCGCGTCTCGCCCAGGTAATGCGTCGGGCGGCCGGTGACCCGGACCGCGTCCCCCGGCAAAAGCGCCAGCCCCTCAAGCCCCAGCGCGCGGTTGCGGGCATGGCTGCCCAGTTCGACCGTCCAGTTCATGCCGTCGGGCGCCCGCACCTGCAGCGTCGGGTCGCTGCCCTTGATGTTGATGTCGGTGATGGTCGCGTCGAGGCAGGTCAGGTCGTCGTCGTCCAGTGGCATCGGCGATGCGGCAGCGGCATCATGGGGCGCGCGCAGGACAATGCGATACGCGAGCGGTCCGAAGAACCCGGCAAAGGGCATGTCAGCCTCCTTTGTCATCTGTGAGCAAGATCGAAGCCTACTCCGAATCGCTCGCGTCTGGGTGGTATGGTGCTACCGGATACCCCGATCGGCCTTGGGCCGCTCATCCCTTTGGGTGGAAATGGTCATGGACCTTCTGCGCCATGGCGGCCGAAATACCCTCGACCGCCTGAAGATCGGGCAATCCGGCACGGCTGACGGCCTTGGCGCTGCCAAAATGCGTCAGCAGCGCCCGCTTGCGCGCGGCACCGATGCCGGCGATCTCGTCCAGGGGGTTCGACATCTGCGCCTTGGCGCGCTTGGCGCGGTGCGTGCCGATGGCCCAGCGGTGCGCCTCGTCGCGCAGACGCTGGACGAAATACAGCACCGGGTCGTTCATGCGCAGCGCAAAGGGCCGGCGGCCGGGGCGGTGGAATTCCTCCTTGCCGTGGTCGCGGTCCTGGCCCTTGGCGACGCCGATCATCGGGATGTCCTCAACCCCCAGTTCGGCCATGATGCTTTCGACTGCGCTGACCTGCCCCGCGCCGCCGTCGATCAGCAGCAGGTCCGGCCAGGCCTCGGTCTGGCGGTCCGGATCCTCCTTCAGCAGGCGGGTGAAGCGGCGGGTCAGCACCTCCTTCATCATGCCGAAGTCGTCCCCCGGGGTGATCTCGGTCCCCTTGATGTTGAACTTGCGGTACTGGTTCTTGATCCAGCCGTCTGGCCCCGCGACGATCATCCCGCCGACGGCATTGGTGCCCATGATGTGGCTGTTGTCATAGACCTCGATCCGGCGCGGGGGGGCGGGCAGCTCGAAGGCCTCGGCCAGGCCCTCCAGCAGGCGCAGCTGGGTCGCGCTCTCCGACATGCGGCGCGCCAGGCTTTCGCGCGCGTTGCGCAGGGCATTGGCGACCAGGTCGGACTTTTCGCCCCGCAGCGGCACGGCCACCTCGACCTTGCGATGGGCGCGTTCGGACAGGACCTCGGCGGTCAGGTCCGGGTCCTCGGGCGGGTGCGACAGCAGGATCTGCCGCGGCGGCGGCTTGTCGTCATAGAACTGCATCAGGAACGCCTGCATGACCTCGTCCGGGCTCTCAGCTCCGCCAAGCCGGGGATAGAAGTCGCGGTTCCCCCAGCTCTGGTTGCCGCGGATGAAGAAGACCTGCACGCAGGCCTGCCCGCTTTCCATATGCAGCGCCACGATGTCGGCCTCGGCCACGCCCTTGGGGTTGATGGCCTGCACGGACTGAACCGCGGTCAGCGCCTTGATCCGGTCGCGCAGCGCTGCGGCGCGCTCGTACTCCATGTCCTCTGCGGCCTTGGCCATCTCGGCCGCCAGGTTCGACTGGATCGTCGTCGTCTTGCCCTGCAGAAAGCGCTCGGCATCGCTGACCAGGGTGCCGTAATCCTGTTCGCTGATCCGGCCCACACAGGGCGCGCTGCAGCGCTTGATCTGGAACAGCAGGCAGGGGCGGGTGCGGGATTCAAAGGTGCTGTCGGTGCAGTTCCTCAGCAGAAAGACGCGCTGCAACTGCGTCAGCGTGCGGTTCACCGCGCCCGCGCTGGCGAAGGGGCCGTAATAGTCGCCCTTTTCGGACTTGGCGCCGCGATGCTTCTTGATCTGCGGAAAGCCGTGGGACTTGGCCACTAGGATGTTCGGAAAGGATTTGTCGTCGCGCAGCAGCACATTGTAGCGCGGCTTGAGCTGCTTGATCAGGTTCTGCTCCAGCAGCAGCGCCTCGGTCTCGGTGTTCGTCGTCAGGAACATCATGCTGGCCGTTTCGCGGATCATCCGCGCGATGCGGCCCGAATGGCCCGAAGGCCGGGCATAGTTCGACACCCGCGCCTTCAGGTCGCGGGCCTTGCCGACGTAAAGCACCTCCTGCTGGGCGTTCAGCATCCGGTAGACGCCGGGGCTGCCGTCAAGCGTGCGAAGATAATCCTGGATCAGCGCGTGGCCGGTTTTCTGGGTCATGAGGTCAAAGTGGTGATTCTGAGGGCCGCTGCAAGTTCCGGAACCGGAGCGCAAGCACGAAGCTTTCCACGGAATCTGTGGATAATTCTGTGGGCGAGCTGTGAGGATGGAGCGAAGGGACCAGCAATCGTTACACCTTCGTGAAGTTGCCGATAAAATAGGCAGTTTTCAAGGGGATTGAATTCATTGAGGAATTTAATCCCTCGCCCCGCCACAGGGGAAAAAGCATGAAGATTCCAAGACATAGGTCCGGTTCCCTGACCGAAGTGGACAACAGGCCGCCACAGGTCCGGATCGGGCCTATTCAGGCCCCTGCACATCCGGTGTCCGCCAGCCCAAGTGCTGGCCGCCATCGACGCAGATCAGTTGCCCGGTCACGGCCCGCGCCTCCAGAAGATAGGCCAGCGCCTGGGTGATGCCCTGGGGATCGGCGCCGCGGTTCAGGATCGTGCCGGCGCGCTGTCCCGCGAAATGCGCGGCCGACTGGCGGGCGCCGATCATGGTCGGGCCTGGCCCGATGGCATTGACCCGGATGTCGGGCGCCAGGGCCTGCGCCGCGGTACGGGTCAGCGACCACAGCCCCGCCTTGGCGATGGAATAGGTCATGAACTCGGGCGTGGGCTTCAGGACGCGCTGATCGACCATGTTAATGACCACGGCGCGGGCCTGCGGCTCTCCGTTCTCGTCGCGAGCGGCCTTGGGTGCCTGCGCCGCAAAGGCCTGGATCAGCTGAAAGGGCGCGCGCAGGTTCGAGCCGATATGGCGGTCCCAGCCCTCCATCGTGGCGCTGTGGATGTTGTCATAGTCGAAGATCGAGGCGTTGTTCACCAGCACCGTCAGTGGCCCGATGGCCTGCGACACGTCGGGAACCAGGCGCGCCGTCGCCGCGGGGTCCAGAAGGTCGGCCTGGAAGGTCTGGGCCCGCACGCCCAGGGCCCGGGCCTCGGCGGCGGTGTCTTGGGCTTCGGCTTCGGACCCGGCATAGTGGATCGCCACGTCATGGCCGTGCCGCGCCAGCTCCAGCACCATGGCGCGCCCCAGCCTGCGGGCGCCGCCGGTCACAAGCGCGACGCCCTTCACAGCAGCACCCAGGCATAGGCGGCATAGCCGACCAGAAGCGCCCCCCCGACCGGACGCGTCAGGCTGAGGCCCCGGAACAGGAACGGCGCCAGCAGCAGCGACGTGGCCAGCATCACCCAGAGGTCCAGGCGCAGCATCTCGGGCGGGACCGGCAGGGGCGACACGATCGAGGTGATCCCAAGGATCGCCAAGATGTTGAAGATGTTCGAGCCCACCACGTTGCCCAGCGCCATGTCCGCCCGCCCCCGCATGGCCGAGGCGACCGAGGCCGCCAGTTCCGGCAGCGAGGTTCCCACGGCCACCAGCGTCAGCCCGATGACCACTTCGCTGATGCCAAAGACGCGCGCGATGTCGGTGGCGCCGCTGACCAGCAGGTTCGCCCCGATGGGCAGCGCGATCAGGCCGCCCGCAAGCCACAGAACGATCTTGCCCCATGTGGCGCCCAGTTCCGCGCCCTCGATTTCCGCCGCATCGGCGCGGCCGGTGGACAGCTGGCGCCAGAGCACCGCGCCCAAGGCCAGCAGCAGGATGATCCCTTCCAGGCGGCCGATCTCTCCGGTGAAGGCCAGGGCGATCAGCAGGATCGAGGCGCCGATCATCATCGCCCAGCTTTCGCGCAGGTCATGCCCCTTGGTGACGATGACCGAGACCAGGGAGGTGAAGCCCAGGATGACCAGCACATTGGCGATGTTCGAGCCGACGACGTTGCCCATGGCGATGGCGCTGGACCCCTTCAGCGCAGCCGAGAGCGACACAATCAGTTCGGGTGCCGAGGTACCAAAGGCCACCACGGTCAGGCCCACGACCAAGGGCGTCATGCCAAGGCGCAGGGCCAGGTTGACCGCTCCCTTGACCAGCAGGTCGCCACCCAGAACAAGCAGGGCCAAGCCGCCCAGCACAAGCAGTATGTCAACGATCACGTCGTCCGATCCCCAGTAGGTTTTTCAATGTGCGGCGAAAGGCGGGGCCTTTGACCAAGGCCATCACCACCATGACAAGCAGGAACAGGACAACGACGCGCAGGCTCATCCGCGGGTCCCGAAGCGCTGAAAGGCGGCGCGATCCTCGGCCGCATCCATCAGCGCCTCGGCCGACAGGCCAAGCCGGCGCAGCAGCGGGCGGCGCATTCCGTGCACCTCGAACCGCAGCCTGTCGCCGTAAAGCGCCTTCATCTTGGGGACCAGGTGCCCGATCCCGTCGGCCAGCCCAAGGCGCACGGCCTCGCGTCCGGCCCAGAATTCTCCGGTGAACAGGTCGCGCTCCTCGCTCAGGCGGGCGCCGCGACGGGCGCGCACGTGGTCCTTGAAGGCCTGGTGGATCGGCTCCAGGATCGTGTGAAGGCGGGCGACATCCTCGGGGTTTTCGGGGCGGAACGGGTCCATGGTGGATTTCGACCGCCCGGCCGTGTGAACGCGACGTTCGATCCCCCAGCGGTCGATCAGCTGGTGAAAGCCGAAGCCCGCCGAAATCACGCCGATCGAGCCCAGGATCGAGCTTTCGTCGGCCCAGATCCGGTCGGCCGCGCAGGCCAGCCAGTACCCGCCCGAGGCCGCGACATCCTCGACAAAGGCATGGACCGGCACCTCGGTCTCGTCGGCCAGGCGGCGGATGCGGGCGGCGATCAGCGAGGACTGGACCGGAGATCCCCCGGGCGAATTGACGGCCAGGGCGACGGCCACCGGCTTGCCGCGGCGGAAGGCGCGTTCGATCAGCGGGGCCAGGGCCGCGTCGTTCAGCCCTCCGCCCCGGCCGGCCCCGCCGATGGTGCCCGACAGGCGGATGACCGCGACGCGCGGCTTGCGGGACAAAAGGCGGTTGTTGAAGGCAATACCCATGGCCCCACAGATAGGCGCAAGTAGCACCACCCACAAGGCGGCCCCGGATGGCGCAAAAGGCTAGCCCGCGTCCGCGGCGCGGATCGTGTCGCCGGGCATGAAGGTAGGCGTCAGCGCGATGATCCGGTTGTCCGGGATCGGGTCCTTGCCCGAAACCAGGCGGGCGGCACGGCGACCGACATCGACCCGCCGGGCATCCGTGGTGGCCAGGCGCACCGGCAGGCCGTCCAGCAGGTCCACCCCGTTGAAGCCCGCCAGCCCGATCCGGCCGGGAATGTCATAGCCCTTGTCGATGCAGTAGAGCAGCCCGCCCGCCCCGATCATGTCGTTCGAGAAATAGAGGAAATCCAGATCGGGCGCCCGGGTCAGGATCCGCTCGGTCAGCTCGCGCCCCTTCAGCAGGCTTGATCCGCCCTGGTAATATTCGCGCGCCTCCAGCTGGACCCCGGCCAGGGCCAGGCCCTCCTCGAAGCCCAAGAGGCGCTTTCTGGCACGGTGGTCTTCGGGCATGTGGGTGCCGACAAAGCCGATGCGCCGATAGCCGGCCGCCAGGATGCGCGCCGCCATCTCGCGGCCCGCGCGGATGTGGGAAATGCCGACCAGGGTGTCGATGCCCTCGCCGTCCACGTCCATGATCTCGACCACCGGGATGCCCGAGTTCTGCAGCATCGCCCGCGACGCCTTGCTGTGTTCCAGCCCCGCCAGGATCACGCCCGAGGGCCGCCAGGAGAGCATGTCGTAAAGGACCATCTCCTCGCGCGCGGGGGAATAGTTGGTGACGCCGATCACCGGCTGCAGCCCCGTGTCGTCCAGCTCGGCCGAGATGCCTCCCAGCACATCGGGAAAGACCAGGTTCGACAGCGAGGGGATCACCACCGCGACCAGGTTGACCCGCTGGCTGGCCAGGCCGCCCGCGATCTTGTTGGGCACATAGCCCAGGGCCTTGGCGGCGGTCAGCACCTTTTCCCGCGTCGCCGCCGAGACATCGCCCCGGTTGCGCAACACGCGGCTGACGGTCATCTCGGAGACGCCCGAAGCCTCGGACACGTCTCGAAGGGTCAGAGGGCGGCGGGGTCTTGTGGGGATCATGGGGCGGGTTCTCGATCTGCGTCGGGCGATGTTAGCGAAGGACAGGAGTGCCGACAACTGCCCCTTGATCAGCCAAAGCTTGCCAAGGCGGGCGTGGCGCAGTTAAAGGTCAAGGCGTCGGCCCCGTGGCTCAACTGGATAGAGCAGCCCCCTCCTAAGGGGCAGGTTACAGGTTCAAGTCCTGTCGGGGTCACCAAACAACCTTGTGCCAATAAAGTACAAGAGTGCGCGATTTGCGGGTTCTGTGGGCACACAGCGTCAAGTGATTTCTGACGCGCGATTGCGTGGTTTTGGTAAGCCGCTGTCCGAGGTCGATTTACTGATGTGGTTACTTATGTGGAAAGCGCCGCGTTCGTTTGGGGGCATCACCGCATGGGTCAACTCATTGCCTGACCCTCGCCCGCCTTCTCAGCAGCAGGAACTGCCGCGGCGGCTATTCGATCGCCCCGAACTCGCTCCGGCAGGCCTTGAAGCCATGATAGGACGTGTTGCCTAGCGGGGCATGGACGCGGATATTCCGCGCCCGGATGGCGGCGATGCGTCCCACGGAGACCTTGCTGTTGGCCTGTGCTGTCTGGGTAGTTTCCCATTTGGCGGTCCCAGGGCTCGCGTGGGCCAGCGCGTTCAGCTCGTCGACGATCGCCTTTTCATCTGAGGTTCTCCTCATTCCCTAGACAGGATCTGACGCTTTTTAAGCTCTGACCTGCTCCTGCTGGTCCGTTTGCGTTGCTTCGATGTGCGGTGATGTAGACCACTGCTGGTGGTCGGCCGCCAAGGGCCTCGTGCCGGCGGCGGTGATTGTAGAAGTCGATGCCCGACCGGCGCAGCCGGTGCCTTGCCTCACCTCCCGCGCCAAGGCTTCAGCTTTCTTGCCAGAAGAGAGTTGGCCACCGGCAGTTCTCCGATCTTGGCATGCAGCTCCCTGACCCGGTCTTCATCAATGACCGGCGTCTTGCGGCCACCGCGTTCAAACACACCGGACGCGCCGTCCAGCAGCGCACGTCCCCACTGCTTGATCATCGGCTGACGCACGCCGAACCGGCTCGCCAACTCCGACACGGTCTCCTCGCCTTTCAGCGCCTCAAGTGTCGCCTTCGCCTTGAACTCAGGGGCACTCCGCTTTCGTTTCGACCTCGTCGATCTCCCTCGCGGTGAAGATCAACAGACAGCAAAGCAGACCTTAACGTCAGTGCCCAGTTTCGCGACCACCTCAATGGCAACATCTCTCATCTGGGCGCGCGCATATATCCCATGCCACGCTGTCGCAGTACGCGACCACTCGAATCAGTGAGACAAAAAGCGGGCGCTGGTTCTGCACGCAAGAGGAGGCCTGGGCACCTGCGGAGCATGCCCCTCGGACATAGAGTTCGCCGATCGTCTCCCGGTCCTTCACCTTGGGGAGCGATGTCCAGCCGCGGCTTTAAATCCTGCCAAGAACATGGTGGTACCCGCATCTCCCGGAGCGAATCACTGCACACCGTGCTCCTCGCCACGCGGCTTCGAGAAGCTGATCGCGGGCGCCAGGCAGCGGTGCGTGCGACCTAGCCAGCGCCCCCAGTGCGGCGAGCCGAGGTTCCGGGCGTTGGTGACGCCCGGATTGTGAGCGGTCTTCAAGACCGACGGGGGGTGAGGGCATAATCCATAGATTGAGCTGCCCCTTGCACATCGTGCAGAACTGTCGTCCCATGGGTTGAACAGAAGGAGGAGGACGGCATGACCCCGAGCCCGATGTATCGCACGCGCATCCTGCTGACCCTGGGCAGTCTCTGCCTGGCTTTTCCGGGCCTCGCGGCTGCGCAGGACTATCCGCATGCGGACGAGCCCATCGGCACCGTCGAGGATGTCTACAATGGCCATCTGACGCCCGATCTGGCGGTCAGCACCTTCCGCAACATCGACCGCCTCTTTCCCACCCGGACCATCCCGGCCAGCGACAACCCCCGCGAGCTGCCGCAGGCGCCCGTCGATCTGCCGAACATGGTGAGCTATCAGGTCGGGGACGCGACCTACGACCTTTATGACTTCCTGTCGCTGGACAATGTCACCGGGATGATCGTCCTGAAGGACGGAAAGGTCGTCTACGAGACCTATCAGCGCGGCAACACGCCCGAGACGCGCTGGATGTCGATGTCGGTGGCCAAGTCGATCACCTCCACCCTGGTCGGCGCCGCCATCGTCGATGGTCATATCGGCGGCCTGGACGACATGGTGGTCGATTATGTCCCGGCGCTGGCAGGCAGCGCCTATGACGGGGTCAGCATCCGCGACATCCTGCTGATGGCGTCGGGCGTGGAATGGAACGAGACCTATACCGATCCGCAGTCCGACCGCCGTGACCTGCTGCGCGCGCAGATCGAACAGCGCCCCGGCGCCGCCATGGAGGTGATGGCCGCCCTGCCCCGCGCCCATGAGCCCGGCACGCATCACACCTACTCCACCGGCGAGACGCAGGTTCTGGGTGAACTGGTTCACGGCGCAGTCGGCATGCCGCTGGCGGACTATCTGGCCCAGAAGATCTGGCAGCCCTATGGGATGGAAGCCGATGCAAACTGGTGGCTGGACAGCCCCGACGGGGTCGAGATCGGCGGCAGCGGCCTCTCCGCCACCCTGCGGGACTTCGCGCGTTTCGGGCAGTTCTTCCTGGAGGGCGGGATGATCGACGGCGAGGCCATCCTGCCCGAGGGCTGGACGGAAACTGCCGGGCAACCGCAGGAGCTGAAGGGCGGCGAGACGATCGAGTATGGCTACATGTGGTGGCCGGGCTGGACCGAGCCGTCCATCGCCGACGGTGCCTTTGCCGCGATCGGCATCCAGGGGCAGAACATCTATATCAACCCGACGCGAAACGTCGTGATCGCCACGCACATGGCGCAACCAAAGCCCGTGGGCCGGGAGCCTGTCGATCCGCTGGTCGTGTTTGACGCGATCGCTGCGGCGCTGGATTGAAGGAACCTCAGGCTTCCGCCGTTGATGCTGGGCCGCTGGACTGGAATCGATCAGTCACTGCTCATGAAAGCGGCACTGTCTCAAGATGGTTCGGCACATCGAACCGAAAGGAAGCCTCATGATCAACGATACAGATCGGCAGCATCTTCAGCGCTGCATCGAACTGGCAGCTCAGGCACTGCACAGCGGCAATCAACCATTCGGCGCGGTGCTTGTATCCTCCGAGGGTCAGGTTCTGTTCGAGGACCATAACCGCATCGGAGGTGGCGACCACACGCAGCACCCGGAATTCGCCATCGCCCGTTGGGCCGCGAACAACATGGATGTCCGGGAACGTGCCACGGCAACGGTCTATACCTCGGGCGAACACTGCCCCATGTGCGCAGCTGCCCATGGCTGGGTCGGACTTGGCCGGATCGTTTATGCAAGCTCGGCAGCTCAGATGACGGAATGGCTTGCCGAGCTGGGCGTCCCTGCGTTCCGTGTCAGGCCGCTGCCAATCAGCGACGTGATCAGCGACACGGTCGTCCATGGTCCTTTCGAGGAGTTTGCGATGCAGGTCCGCGCCCTCCATGTCCGGTTGCATTCAGGCTAAAGCACCTAGGGAGAGCTGATCAAGCTGCTGCCTGTCGCGAATAGGCAAACCAACCCGGCAAGGCCTCGGCGCAAAACGTTGCTTTGTCATCGGCAGCCAAGGAGTGAGCCGACTGCCTTGGCTGGGTGTGGGCTTGCCTTTCGGTCAGGTGGAATCTGTCCCTCCGGACCCAGGCTATAGCAGAGAATGGCAGAGGCAAGTTCGTGCATCCGCCGCCACCCTGATCAATCTGCGGTGACGCCTTTGGCGAACCGGTCCCAGTCTTCGATGATCATCGACGCGAATGCATTTCCGACGCGGAAAGCATTCTCCGTGGCCGGTCCGAAGCCCCCCGACGTCGCCGACAATGATGCGGCGGTGTCCTGGCCCTCATGCGCACGGTCAAAGTTTGAAGCTGTCCGCAAGATCGCCACGCGGTCCATGTCCAGCCGTCCCGCCTCGGACGCGCGTGTGAGAGCGGTCAGGGTAGCGTTGTCCTCCATCTGGCTCATGCAGTAGTCGGCTGCCCCGTCGGTCAGCAGGGCCGCGTGGTCGGCGACCTCCTGCGCGATCGTCTCGCCATGCCAGTAGGTGTCGGCCGAGACAGAGGCGCAAACCATCACCTGTGGTGCCCCTCGTGCAGTATCCTGGGTATAGTTCGCCCGATAGGCAGCGGCTTCGTCGCTGTCGGCCAGTTCGACCTCGCGCGTGGCATCGAAGGCGGCAGAGACGAGGGCCGGGTTGAGGGTGAAGACCTCGCTGCCCGCGGCCCAGCCCGGCTTCTCGCCCGGCGCCTTGGCACCAAGCTCAACGATCTGACTGGTCCAGTCGGCTGGCGCGTCACGGCTGTCGATACGATGAACCAGACCCGCATCCACAAGGCCGGTGCAAAAGGGCGGCTCCAAAAGAGGCTCTTGGCCGTTCACGGGGTGGTTTTACGACCAAGATCCACCTCCGCGTCAACAGCGCTGGCCTCCCCATGAGGGCCGAAATCACGCCGGCTCAGGATTCAGACTATGCCGGCTCGATCTGGTGATCGCCGACAACCTGCCGTCGCCTGCCGTTCTGATGGCTAACAGAGGCTACGCCTCTGACAAAATCCGGGAAGATGTCGAGAAAAGCGACGCCGTCCCGATGATCGCGATGCACAAGAACCGCAACGTCCGAAAGACCGTGGACATGAGCATCTACACCCTGCGCAACATGGTCGAACGCTGCTTTAACAAGCTGAAGAACACCCGCAGGCTCGCGACACGTTACGACAAAACCGCAAGCAGCTTTTTTGGCTTCATTGACATCGCCTGTGTCAGAAAGGGGCTCCGCTATTTGTCAATATGACCTGGTGTGACAGGAACACCTCGCTCCTCTCGCTGCCCGTCAGATGATCCGGACCTGGGTGCCGACGGGGCACATGCCGAACAACTCCTCGATCCTCTCGTTGTAGAGACCGATGCAGCCATCCGACGACAGGCGGCCGATCTTGCGCGTGTCATGGGTGCCGTGGATCAGGTAGGCGGGCCAGGACAAATACATGGCATGCGTGCCCAGCGGATTGTCCGGGCCGGGGCCCATCGGGCGGTAATGGGGGAACCGCTCCATCATCGAGGCGGTGGGCGTCCAGCTGGGACCCTCCTTCTTGCGCACGATCTTGGTATGACCGCGCTTGGTCAGCTCATCCGAGATGGGGACCGAGGTGGGATAGGTCCGGTAGGTCTGTCCGTCCCCCGACCAGAAATGCAGGGCGCGGGAACGGGTGTCGGCGACAATGGCGCCAAGGCCCAGGTCGTCGAAATGATCCTGCCAGCGCTGCATGGTGAAACTGCTGATGTTGCGATCAGGTGCGGATTGCGCCCGCGCCAGAACCGGTGCGGCCAATCCGCCAGCCGTGATCAGCCCCATCATCCGCCGGCGTGAAACCATGGTCATCTTCTGCTCCTTCTTGGTTTTGGAAATGTGTTCAGGCGCCGTTGCGGGCAGCGGCGATGGCCGCGCGCAGGCGATCCCGGTCCAGCGCACCGGCATGGATGGTGCGACCGATGATGAAGGCCGGTGTGCCCTGCAGGCCAAGGGCGGCCGCCTGCCGGGCATTGCGGCCCATCAGCCCGTCCCATCGTGGCCGCTCTCGAAGATAGCCCTCCAGCATTCGGTCAGGGTCATGACCGGCTGCGGTCAGGGTGGCGCGGAGGTCTTCCTCGGTCAGGCGTGCGGGCGTGGCCATCAGCGCGGATTGCGCGGCCGCATAATGCTCGTGATCCGCCGCCCCCAGCACCATCTGCGCGGCAAGAACCGAGGCGCCCCCGAAGATCGGCCAGTCCTTCATCACCAGGCGGATGTTCCCGTCGGCTTCGACCTCTGCCATCAGATCGGGATGGCCGCGCTTGCAGAACGGGCATTGGTAATCGAAGAATTCGGCAATGGTCAGATCCCCCTGCGGGTTGCCCAGAACAGGCTGATCGGGATCATGAAGCACGTCGTCGACGCTCGGCTCGCCCGTCCGGCCGGGCTGACGCAGCATCGTCCATGCCCCGCCACCAAGCGCCACGAGGCCGGCGCCCGCCCCGGCGGCCAAAAGAGTTCTGCGGTCAAGGGTCATGCCGGTCCTCCGGGCGTCGATGCGGCGGGAGGCACGGTTCCTTGTCCCGACTGCGCTTGGGTCAGAACCACGACCTTGCTCATGCTGCGGGTGTTCTCGGCCAGGTGGATGATGTCCTGGTTGAACAGGCGGATGCACCCGGCCGAACTGGCTGTGCCGATCGACTGCGGGTCGGGCGTGCCGTGGATGCGGTAGAAGGTGTCGCCGCCGCTGTTGTGGATATAGAGCGCGCGCGCGCCCATCGGGTTCGACAGCCCACCCTCGACCCCTGCCGCCGAGGGCCCGTACTGGTCGGGCTTTTCGGCCAGCATGCTGTCGGTCGGCGTCCAGCGGGGCCAGGCGCGCTGGTAGGGTGTATGCGCCTCGCCGGTGAAGCCGTATCCCGCGGCACCGACACCCACGGTGTAGCGCATGGCCTTGTTGCCCGGCTGCACGTGATAAAGCCGCCTGGCATGAGGATCGACGATGATGGTGCCGACGGGTTCATCGGTCCAGTAGTCCACCACCTGCCGGGCCTTGTCTTCCGTCAGCAGGGTCGGGGGGATGGCGGGAACGCTGATCTCTCCGTCGTCCTGTGCGTCATACAGGGCCGCGATTTCCGGCCGGACCAGGGGCGGCGCAGGGATGGCGGGCGGTGGCTCAGTCACATGCGAGGCCGTTTCGCAGGCCGCCACCGTCAGCAAAGCCGTTCCAGCCAGAAACGCCTTCAGAATTCGTGTCATCATCATTCCTTTGCAGTCTTTATCAGGGCGCGAAGCGCGGGGCGGGAGATCTCGCCGGTATGGGCTGCGACCAGTTGGTCCTGATCATCGAAGACCAGGGTGCTGGGGAGGCCCACGGCACCCAGCCGGCCCATCAGGTGCCCCTGCGGATCGCGCAGCATCCCGGTCAGGGGCAGGTTCGCTGCGGCTAGAAAGGCCAGGATCTGGACCGCGCCTTCGCCCTGGTTGGCGAAGATGAACCTGACCTCGGGCATCTCGGCAGCCAGTTCGGTCATCATCGGCATCTCCCTTCGGCAGGGCGGACACCACGTGGCCCAGAGGTTCAGCACGGTCACCTGGCCGCGCCCGGCGAGCTGGACAGGCGTGCCGTCCAGGGCAAGAAGCTCCGTCGGCGGCAGGCGCATCTGAGGAGGGGGCAGCGCAGCCGTGATCGCCTGATACGCGATGATGGCCACTGCGGCGGCGATCAGGACCGGTCGCAGGGCCGCGCCCTGCCCTTTCAGCAGGGCCCACAGCACCACGGTGCCCGCAGCCGCCCAGCCTGCCCCGGCAGAAAAGCCCCCCTGCCAGAGCTTGATTGTATCGAGGGGTGATGCGGCGAAGTCGTTCAGGTTGGACAGCACGAAGCCTGATCGCGCCCCCAGGATCCAGGCCAGCACCAGCCACCCCGCCAAAGGCCCAAGAGTCCGCGGTGACCGGCGGCCATATCTGGCGGCGAGTTCCGCAGCAATCAGGAACAGCAGGATCGACGCCACGGCTGCCAGCCGGGAGGCGTCAAAGGCAAAGGGTCCGATCGAGATCGCGTTCATTCGGTGACCTTGGCGATCGAGGCGATGAGATTGCCGGTTTCCACGTCGCCGACCAGACGGCTGTTCTGTGGTTCCACCCGTGCCGCATCGACGAAGATCATCGTCGGCGGACCGGCGGCGGCCAGGCTGGTCATCATCGCCTGTGCTTCTACGGTGAAGTCCGTCACGTCCACCTTGATGCGGACAAGCTCGCTGAGGGCGTCCCTGACCTGCGGATCCGACATCGGCCCCCGCTCGATGGTCCGACAGGTGACGCACCAGTCGGCGGTGACGTAGATCAGGGCAGGCTGCGATCCTTGTAGCGCGGCATCCAGCGCGGCCTGGGTTGTCACGGTCTGGAACGGCGGCTGCTCCGGCGTCACCTGTGCCGTTCGGCCCGCCAGCGGTGCCAAGGGCCGCATCGGATCATCGGCACCAGCGGCCGCACCGATGGCCTGCATCAGCCCGGCGAAGACCAGCAGCAGACCCGCGGCCGAGGCGGTGCGCGGGCCGCGCGCCGTGTCCGGAGCCAGCCGGTCCAAGGCGCCAAGCGCCACCCCGCAGCCCGTCAGCAGCACCGCCCAAAGCGCCAGAATCGCAGGCCCGGGCAGGATGCGCCCGCCGAGCCAGATCGCCATTCCCAGGAAGACCGCACCAAAGGCGAGCTTCACCCGCTCCATCCACGCCCCGCGGCGCGGCAGGATCTGCGGACCGAAGGCGCCGACCGCCAGCAGCGGCACCCCCTGCCCGAGCCCGAGGGCGAAGAGGGCTGCCGCACCCAAGGCCACGTCGCCCGTCTGCGCGATGTAGATCAGCGCGCCCGCCAGCGGTGCCGTCACGCAGGGCCCGACGATAAGGGCCGAGCCGAAACCGAGAGCTGCCGCTCCTCCCAACGATCCGGCAGAGCCCGGACGCCGTGCCAGACGGGCCTGCAAGCGTGCCGGCATCTGCAGCTCGAACAGGCCGAACATCGACAGCGCCAGCGCCACGAAGACCGACGCGATCGCGCCGATGGCCCAAGGCGATTGGAGCGTGGCCTGCAGATTGGCGCCCGACCAGGCCGCCGCCACCCCCAAAAGCCCGAAGGCAGTCGCCATCGCGATGACATAGGCTCCGGTCAGCGCCAGCCCGCGCCCTGCCGTCATCCCGCTGCCCTGGCGTGTCAGCATTCCGGCAACGATGGGCACCATCGGCAACACACAGGGCGTCAGCGACAGCAACAGCCCGAATCCGAAAAATCCCATCAGAACCAAGGCCACGCCGCCGCGGCTGGCCAGATCGGCCACAAGGCCATCCTCGCCGGCGAGCTTCAGCCCGTTCGGTGCTCCAGATGTCGTGCCGTCAGCCGCAGCGGGTTGTGCCGCATCGCCGCCCGCACGCCAGGATGCGAAAGGTCCGGCTTGCGCGGCTTTCTCGGCCCGAACCGTCCCGTCCGCCTCCAGCACCACCTGCTGGGGCGCATAGCAGATGCCGTCCTGCTGGCAGCCCTGCCAGTGCAGGGTCACCGCGCCCCGGGTATCGGGGAGCGCTGTCGAAACCGGAGCGCGATAGATCTCGTCGCGCCCCATCCAAGGGTCGTCATAGACCTCGCCTTCGGGCAGGAGGAGGGGAAGGGCCGCCCCATCGGGTCCATAGGCTTCGATCTTGCTGCGATAGAGGTAATATCCCGGCTGCACGTCCCAGATGACCTGCAGGCCGCCCGCCGCGTCGGGTGTCACGCTCAAGGCGAATGCGTCGGAGGGATCGAGGGGCGGAGCAGGCTGCGCAAGGGCCGCACTGCTCCAGAATGTCAACGCGGCCAGCGCCGCTGATAGGATTCGCATCATCATGGTGCTGCGGCTAAGGAGCCCAGCTTAAGCGAGGCTTAAGCTGGGCAGGCCAAACCGCCGGATGAGAAGGACAGGAAGGAACCTGTGATGCGATTGCTGATCGTCGAGGATGATCCGGTGCTGTCGGAAGGGCTGTCTGTCGGGCTGGGGCTGTCAGGATTCACGGCCGACACCGTGGGAAACCTGGCGGATGCACGCGCCGCACTGGCCCATAGCGAGTTTGCCGGCCTCGTTCTGGACATCATGCTCCCTGACGGAATGGGCACCGACCTGTTGGGAGAGATGCGATCCCAAGGGAACATGCTGCCGGTCCTGCTGCTGACGGCGCGTGACCAGGTGCGCGATCGGGTTGCCGGCCTGGACAGTGGGGCCGACGACTATCTTGGAAAGCCCTTCGATCTTGACGAGCTGGCGGCCCGGATCCGCGCCATGCTGCGCCGGCAGGGTGGCCGGGCCAGCGCTGTCCTGCGCTGGAGCGGGCTGGAGTTGGACCCGGCCGCGATGACCGCCAGCCGGGACGGCAGCCGCCTGCGCCTGTCGCGGCGCGAATTCGCCATCCTGCACGCGCTGGTGGAACATCCCGGCCGCATCCTGTCGCGGACGCAGCTGGAAGAGCGTCTTTATGGATGGCAGGAAGATGTCGAAAGCAACACGGTCGAGGTGCATGTCCATCATCTGCGCGCCAAGCTGGGTCGCGAGGTGATCCAGACGGTGCGCGGCCTTGGCTACTGCGTCCCGGCTAGCGAAACGGGGGCGGACTGATGTCGATCCGCCTGCGCCTCATTCTCGTTCTGACGCTTGCCACCAGCGCGATCTGGCTTTCGGCGGCATGGTGGATCAACGTCTCGACACGCGCGCAGGTCGAACAGGTGCTGGATGCCCGGCTGGCCGAGGCGGCGAACATGGTCAGCTCGCTCATGGCCGACCGACGCATCGCACTGGATGAGGCCGGCGCGGAGACCAGCATCGCGCTGCCGGGGACGGCAGAGTATTCGCGCCAATTGTCCTGCCAGATCTGGTCGCTTCGGGGAAACCTGCTGGGGGCATCTTCCGGAGCGCCAGATGCCAAGCTTTCCGAGGACGAAGGCTTTACCACGACCCTGATCGATGGCGAGCCCTGGCGTGTCTTCACCGTGGCCAATCCCGAGGTGGGGGTGCGGGTCATGGTGGGCGACCGGATCCAGGTGCGCGATCGCCTGGTGGGGGATGTGGTGCAGGGGCTTCTCTGGCCGCTGGCGGTGGTCTTTCCGGCGCTCGCGCTGCTGATCCGGATCAGCGTCGGCCGGGGGCTGGCACCTTTGGCGCATCTGGAAACCGCTCTGCGCGACCGCAAGCCGGATGACCTGAGCCCTTTGGCAGGAGCCGGCGACCCGCGCGAGATCCGGCCGGTGCGCCGGGCGCTGAACAGTCTGTTCCAGCGCCTCGACCATCTTCGCCAGACCGAGAGGGACTTTACGGCCTTTGCGGCTCACGAGTTGAAGACGCCCTTGGCGGGACTGCGGACCCATGCGCAGATCGCCCGGATGGCCTCCGATCCGGCGGTGCGCGACCGGGCGCTGGCGACGATCACGACCTCCGTCGACCGCACAGACCGGATGGTGCGCCAGCTTTTGGACCTGACGGCCATCGACCAGGACGCGGCCTCGGCCGAGCGTCTGGACGCGGCCGCCCTGCTTTCCGAGATCGCCCGCCAAGCCGAGGACCAGGCCCGCCCGCGCGAGGTGCGCCTGGACGTGCAGGCGGGACCTCTCCCGCCACTCCATGCGCCGCGCATCCTGGTCCACAGCGCCCTGCGCAACCTGGTCGAGAACGCGATCCAGCACTCGCCACAAGGCGGGACGGTCAGGCTGACTGCCTCCGGCGATGGGCCCTTCATGGTCTTCAAGGTCAGCGACCAGGGCCCCGGGATCCGGCCCCAGGACCGCGCCCGGGTCACGGACCGGTTCTGGCGGGGTCCGGGCCGGGACGTGCAGGGCAGCGGGTTGGGTCTGGCGATCGTTGCGGCCGCCGTCCAGCGCATGGGCGGACGGATGGAACTGGGCAGCGGCAGTGGCGGTCAGGAGGTGACGATCTCTCTGCCCCTGTCACCCCGCTGATCTCCGCCCCTCTTAAGCCACCCTTAAGCTTGGGCGGCCAGCCTCTGACGATCCTGCGCAAGAGCGCGTCGAACAGTCCGAGGATGAAGCATGCAACGCCGGAACTTCCTGATCGCCAGCACGGGTCTGCTGGTCCTGCCCACCACGGCCCTTTCGGCACGGAACAATCCCATGCCAGAGGAACTGAGACAGGTGCTGGAGCACGATCCGACCGCCCCTGTCCTGGGAAATCCGGACGGCGATGTGACGTTGACGGAATTCTTCGACTACAACTGCCCCTTTTGCCGCAAGATGGTCGACCCGATCCATCGCCTGATCCTGTCGGACCCAAAGCTGCGTGTCGTCTTTCACGAATGGCCTGTCTTCGGGGCGGATTCCGAGGCGGCGGCGCGCGCCTCGCTCGCGTCACTGCAGCAGGGCCGGTACTGGCAGATGCACCGGGCCATGTTTGCCATCCGTGGCCGAGCCGGTGCAGATACGGCCATGCAGGCCGCCAAAGAGGCTGGCCTGGACCTTGCACGTCTTCAGCAGGACATGCAGTCCGAACAGGTGGAGCGCCATATCACCAACAGCTTTCTTCTTGCCGATCACATGGGCCTGATGGGCACGCCCAGCTTCATCGCCGGCGACGAAGGAGCCTTTGGCGAATACAGCTTTGATGACATGCGTCGCCTGATCAGCCGCGCCCGCGAGGCCTTGGCATAGCGATGATGCCGGGCGCCGACGTCATTTTGATGCCGCTGGCCAACAGGCCCCCAGAAGGCTGGCACCGAGGCATGTAGGAACAAGGAAGAAGATTGCTGCGGCAAATGGCAAGAAGGTCCCGCGTAGCAGAGGCCGTACAATCAATCTTGCTGCGCCGGACACCAGCGGCCGCTCTAGGGAAGCTCCACTGCAGCAACTGCCGAGAGCCGAAGGGCAGCTATGGGCCGAAGTGTTCGCGGGTTCATTTCGACGCCGAAAAATACTTTACGTCACAGTCCCTTTCTGACGGGTTCGGAATGCCGCCTTCCGGAGTGTGCTCCACCGGCAAAAATCTTGCGGCTCCAAGCAGGAACGCGATGATTCGTTGCCGGCTGTCAAGAACGCCCCGGAACCAAACCTGCTCAAGCTGGCGCTCCTGCATGCCTTCAAGTTCTGAAATGATGCAGGCTCTTGCTGACGGGTTCCGCCGGAGCAACCATTCGACGTAATGTCAGCTGTAGGCGCAGATCTCGACACATGTTGCCGCCTCGACCGAAAATTCGGTCGTCATTGGCACCCAGTCACCGACAAGGTCGCCAGGCTGATAGAGGCCGACAATGCTTCGACGCCCACTGACGGACAGATGTTCGACCCGCAGCAACCCTGACCGTAAGATGCCTGCGAACTACGCCCGTGCGCCGACGCCGCTGACCAAGCCTCCAGGCAGGAAGGTTTTGCGCGATACGCCGATGGATGATTTCCCCTCGGCCGCCAGTTGAGCACAAAGCCTCGCAGGATCACCACCGACATGTGGATGCCGGCACAGACTACGCTGCCCCCTTTGCGGACAGCCCGCAGCGCGAGAGGGACAAGGCTGCCGTCCGGGGCGAAGACGATGGCTGCATCCAGCGCGTCAGGCACGGACTCATCAGTTCCTCCGGCCCATATCGCACCAAGCCGAATTGCAAAGTCCTGCGTTGGCTTGTTTTCGGGCCGTGTCAGGGCGAAGATGCGCCTGTTCTGGCGTACAGCGATTTGCGTGATGATAGGTGCGGCGGCACCGAAGCCATAGATGCCGATGCTTTACCAAGGCCGGCGGCCTTTAGCGCGCGATAGCCGATCAAGCCCGCACACAGCAGCGGCGCAATCTGCGGCGCGGGGACATCTTCGTCCAGCGGAACGATGACGCGGGCTTCGGCGAGGCAGGCCTCTGCATAGCCGCCATTGACGGTGAAGCCGGTGAAGTCCGCAGCGTCGCAAAGGTTCTCGCGGCCCGCGCGGCAATAGGGGCAGGTACCGCATGATCTGGACAGCCAAGGCACCCCGACCCGCTGCCCGAGGCGCAGGCCATGCATATCGCCGCCCATCCGCTCGATCCGCCCGACGAGTTCGTGGCCCGGTACCAGCGGCAGGTTGCCTTCTGTCAGCTCGCCGTCGATGATGTGCAGGTCCGTTCGGCAGACGCCGCAGGCCCCGACCCTCAGCCGGATCTGGCCGCGCTCAGGCCCTGGCAGAGGAAGTTCCGCATACTGCAGCGGGCGCCCCGACGCTCTCAGGATCACGGCGCGCATTGTGTTCGGGCCTGCCGCCGCACCGACCCTGATCTACGGCACCTCCCGCGGCGGCGGTGCCAGCCGCTCTGCCAGCACAAGCGCCATGGCCCCGAGGCCGAGAATGCCCAGAAGCATGTTGGCCATCCATCCCAGCAGCGGCACGAAGTTCAGCAGCGCCGCCAGAAGAAGCGCGAGGGCCAGTCCAAGAACGGACCAGCCGAACCCGGCAGGTGCCGCATGACCCCGCAGTCCCGCCAGAACGGCCTGCGCGGCGACATGCAGCCCCAGAAGGTAGCCGAGGGTCCAGAGCAGGATCAGGGCAAGGATCGCGATCGGCACAAGCGGCAGCCCGATCAGCGATGCGGCCGCCACCGGGATCGCGCCGACAAGGGCGCTGAGCCCGAGGGCGCCCAGCAGCAGCGCGCGCCACGGCCGCAGGCTCGCCTGCCGCCGCAGGCGCTCGACCAGAACCGGCGCCGAGGCCAGGAATGCCGCACCGGCCGCGAGCAGGAACAGAAGTGTCAGGACGGCGGCCAGCGAAAGGCCGAGGGCGCCGGGAATGCCCCATTCCTCATGATGCGCCAGCATCCAGTCGCGGCGCCATTCGCGCCCCGGGTCGAACCTGCCCGCCTCGGACATGGGCCGGCGGGTGATCCGATCTGCAGGAACAACGGCGCCCGGCACCTGGACTTCGTCGGGTGCCGCCAGGTGCAATTGCCCGGCAATGCGGGCGGCGGGTCCGAACGCGAGATGGTCAGCCGCGATCCAGGCATCACCTCCGACGGGCGCGTCCAGTGTCACGGCACCACCGGAAGCGACCAGCGTCCCGCGGACCGGAGCCGCGATGCTGACGCTGCCCCCGGCCAGTCGCGCATTGCCCTCCACGGAGGCGCCCGGGCCGACGGACAGCGAAAATCCTCCTGCTGTCAGGTCGCCGCCGACGGCACCATCAAGCGTGACGTCGCCGCCCATGGCATAAAGATCACCCCCCGTCGCGCCGCTGGCGTGAACGCTGAAGCCGGCCAGATGCGCGTCCCGTCCAATGGGGGAGTCCACCCGCACGGCTGGCCCGGCGGCAAACAGGCTTCGCGGCGCGGAGGCGATGCGGCTGGCACCCTCACCGCCCGCGTAGACGTCCGTTCCAATGGTCACGGCCTGCCCGCTCGCGCCCGAGACGAACAGCAGAAGCGGCAAGAGCAACACAGACATTTGCGTCACGCGCATCGGAAGACCCTCGTGATCCAGTAAGGGCCCCAGTCTCTGCCGGTGGGCTGACTTCCGCATTGATGCGGATCAAGGTCGCGGCGCCTCGGATCGCCGATGCTCGGGTCAGATTGCGAGCGCGGAGTGGCTAGCAGGATGAGTACCGCAAGGAGCGCAGGATCTGGTCACGTGCCATGAAGATCAAAGGCAGGTACATCGCGGTAATGCTTGTCTTGGCCGCGATCTTGGCGGCTGCGGCAGCCGTGTGGTGGTGGCTGCGTCCGCCGCTGGTCGAGGTGGCGCCGGTGACGCGGGGCGATGCTGCCGAGATCGTCTACGCGACGGGCACGGTCGAACCCCGGCACTGGGCCAAGGTCGCGCCGCTGATGCGTGAGAGGATCGTCTGGCTCTGCAACTGCGAGAGCCAGGAAGTTGCCCAGGGCGCCGAACTTGCAAGGCTGGATGACAGGGAGGCGCGCGCCGCACTGGATGAACTGCGCGCCCGGCAGGCCTTTACGGCGCGCGAGCTTCAGCGGCTGCGGGATCTGGCGGACCGCAACGTGGCCAGCCGGCAGGACCTGGAGCGGAGCGAAAGCGAAGAGGCACGGATCGAGGCGCAGATCGCGGCACAGCAGGCCCGGCTGGAGAGCTATATACTCCGGTCCCCGATGGGCGGCACGGTGCTGCGCCAGGATGGCGAGGTCGGCGAGATCGCCGAGCCCGGTGCCCCGCTGTTCCACGTCGGCCAACCGCAGCCCTTGCGCATTCTCGCCGAGATCAACGAGGAAGACATCCCGCGGCTCTCGGTCGGCCAGCGGGCGCTGCTCCGCTCGGATGCCTTCCCGTCTGCGGCACTGGAAGCCAGGTTGGACAGCATCACGCCGATGGGCGACCCGGCCGCACGCACGTATCGCGTGCGGCTGGCACTTCCAGGCGACACGCCGCTGCTGATCGGGATGACCGTCGAGGTGAACATCGTCACGCGCCTGCACAAGGATGCGCTTCTTGTTCCGGCCGAGGCCGTGTCGGCGGATGGCATGGTCTGGGTGCTGGAGGCCGCCAAAACCCGGCGCGTTCCTGTGGTGCTGGGGATCCGCGGCGCAGACATGGCAGAAGTCCTCGACGGGTTGACGCCTGGTCAGCAGCTGATCGTCCCGGTCCCTGAAGGACTGAGCGACGGCGCCGCCGTCAGGACCGGGGCCGCGCCATGAGTCTTCTGCTGATGCTCGCCCTTGCCCATATTCGCGGCCGCGTCCGCCAGATGCTGGTCGCGGGACTGGGCGTCGCCTTGGGCGTCGGCTTTTCCATCGCGATGGCGGCTCTGATGCAGGGCTCGCAGCAGGACTTCATCCGCCAGCTTGTCGATACGATCCCGCATGTCGAGGTCACGGACGAACTTCGGGCCCCGGTTCTGCAACCGGCCGAAGGTGCCTTCGCAGCCACCCGGTTCTTCGGCCTGCGCCCGCGCGAGGACAGCCGCGGCATCCGCAACCCCTCTGCCGTCCAGGCGGCGCTTCGTGCCTGGGTGCCGGGGCGGCTTGCCCCGGCGCTTCGCACGCAGGCGGTGGTGCAGTTCGCTGGACGTGAGGCTGGCGTTGCGCTTTTCGGCGTTGTTCCCGACGAAGAGGCGGCCGTGTCCTCCATCGCGCACGACTTCACTCTGGGCAGCTTTGCTGCCCTGCTAGCGGGCGGTAACAACATCATCATCGGGCGCGCCTTGGCCGAGAAGCTGGGCGCGGCGGGGGGCAGCACGGTGGGCCTTGTCACCGGCGACGGCCGGCGGCGCGATTTCCGCATCGTGGGCCTGTTTCACACGGGAACGCGTCCGCGCGATGAGGGCGAGGTCTATGTCGCGCTGAAGGCGGCACAGACGCTGTCAGGGCGGACGAGCGCGATCAACACGATCCGCATCCGCCTTGACGATCCCTCGCAGTCGCGGGCGGTCGCCGCGCGCGCCGAGGCCCTGATCGGACAGAAGGCAGTTTCCTGGGAAGAGGCGAACCAGCCGATCCTCGAGGCGCTGACCGTCCGCAACATCATCATGTATACGGTCGTCGCTGCGATCATGCTGGTGGCGGGCTTCGGGATCTTCAACATCGTCTCGACCATCACTCATGAGAAGGCGCGTGATATCGCGATCCTCAAATCGCTTGGCTTTCCGGCACGCGACATGCGCCGCCTGTTTCTTCTGGAAGGGCTGATGATCGGCGCCGCGGGATCGATCCTCGGCTGGATCACGGGCTATGGGCTGTGCCTGGCGCTGCAGAGTATCCCCATCGACCTTGAGGAACTGGGCGGCGCCACGCGCCTGCCCCTGGCCTGGAGCCCCCTGCACTACATCCTGGCCACTTTTTTCGCCCTGGCGGCGGCAGGGGTGGCGGGCTACCTGCCGGCGCGGCGCGCGGCGGCCGTCAACCCGGTGGACATCATCCGGGGTGCCACATGACCGCGATGATCGACGCCGCCCACCTGACGCGCACGCTGCCCGCCGTCGTTCCTGTCACGCTGGTGCGGGACGTCTCTCTGTCGATCGCCGAGGGCGAGTTTGTTGCGCTGACGGGGCCGTCGGGTTCCGGCAAGTCCTCGCTTCTCTACCTGTTGGGGCTGCTGGATCGCCCTTCCGCCGGGACGCTGAGGATCCGGGGTAAGGATACGGGGCCGCTTGACGAGGACACGCGGGCGCGTGTCCGGCTGCAGGAGATCGGCTTCGTCTTCCAGTTCCACTTCCTGCTGCCCGAATTCACCTTGCGCGAGAATGTCGAACTGCCCATGCGCCGGCTCGCGCGGCTATCTCCTGCCGCGATCCGGCATCGCGCCACCGATCTTCTCGAGCAGCTGGGGCTGGCGGGGCACGTCGAGAAGCGGCCCGACCAGATCTCGGGGGGACAGAGGCAGCGCGTGGCCGTCGCGCGCGCCCTCGCCAACGATCCTCCGCTGATCCTGGCGGACGAGCCCACCGGCAGCCTTGACCGCAAGAGCTCGAGCCAGGTGTTCGAGATCCTCCGGACCCTCTCAGGCGCTGGCGGCAAGACCGTTGTTGCGGTGACGCATGATCTGGGGCTTGCGTCTCAGACGGATCGGCGCCTTGAGCTTGTGGATGGGGCGTTGACAGATCCTAAGCCTGCGCCGCAGCAGGGTTGACCTCGCGGTTCCTGAATTTCCCAAGGCCGAGCGCCTTCCGGGCCTGATCCACAACCTCTGCCTCGCTGCTGCATTCTCCGACCAGAGCCCAGCTGATCTCGACCGCGGCCGCCTTGATCTGCCGGTCTAGAACGGTTCACCGATGGCCGGTACGGCTGCGGCTCCGCGAAGCAAGTGCCAGGAAGGGTGTCGTGGCAGATTCGGGCGCCGCAGCGCCGCTTTAGCAAAGTTTACGCTATAGCATGGCTCGGCTCGGCTCGGGCATGTCACTGGAGGCGTAGCTTAGACACGCTTCAACTTCAGAGCCCTGCTTCCGCAGAGAAACGGGGTGGTGCCATGGGTTGTCTCGACCGAATTGACAGCGTCAACCGCCGTAGCGGAGTTCAAGAAAGCGGCGATGTCCGCCTGCGTCATGTCAGCACCACATTCGGTGCGGGATGGAATTAAGGCTGCCCATTTTCCGCGGGGCCGAATGGCCGCAAGGCAAGGGTACCGTTCAGCTTGCTGCTGTCGCGCACCGGGGGCGTTGAGGAAAAGACCAAAGCTGCCGGGCTGCGAGACCTCGATCCGAGTGCACGGGCCTCCAAAGCGACCGCCCGCAGATGGGCATGCCGCCCTGGGACGGCGACCCCAATGCTGCACGGGACGCGCGCAGGATGAGGCTGGAGGTGGCGCATGTCGCGCGCAATCATCAGCTGCTCTGCCGTCTCGGTCACGATCACCGCGACCCGGCTCCCGGTACTTGGATCTGCGGTGCGGCCGGTAGGGCGGGCGCGGACGGAAGGTTCTGGCCCTGTCCGAAAAGCCCGGCGAGTCGCAGAACAGCCGCCGCATCGATCTTGGTGTCTCGCCGATCCCGCCGGTGAGGAAAAGTTCATCACGCCTACTCATCGTGGCCGCATAGGAGCCGCCACACTCTCGCGCCAGACGCACCACGTGCCGCGTCGCCAAGCTATGTAGGGGCGCCAGCGGCGTCAGGGTGCGGATGAGAAAAGGCTTCGCTATCGATCCGCACTGGGCCGAAGCTGAGCGCCAAATGTTGTCCGACAAAGTCGATTTCTTAAACGCAGTTCTGGTCCCTAAGCGCCGAAACAGCGGCGGGAACCGGCTGTAGAGCGCAACTCCTCTCGCCGCCGATCTTCAGATCGGGCTCTCACGAAGCGGCCAAAGCTCGCCTTGAAGACCTGCCGCTCGCCGGTCACGCAGTTTCTCCTTTCGGATCGCGCTTCCAGAACGCGGCGACGCGCTTGTCGACATCCAGCACCGCCAGAAGCAGCATGCCTGCAGCAGCGCAGGAGGCCAGTTGCCAGAGGGACAGTGCAGCGGTTTCGAACAGCGCGTGAAGCGGCGGGGCATAGGTCAGCAGCGCCTGCAAGGCCAGCACGACGGCCAGGGCGATCAGGACGGCAGGCGTTCCCCGGGTGCCTTCCGCTGTGGCCGAGGCGCCGTGGCGGTAACGGACCGAGAAGAGATAGAACACCTCCATCGCCACCAGCGTGTTGACCGCCATCGTGCGCGCCACATCCAGATCCGCGCCCAAGGCAAGCGCCATTTCGAACTGCCCGAAGATGCCGATGGTGAAGAGGACCGAAACCAGCATGACGCGCCAGAGAACAAAGCGCGACATGATCGGCGCCGAGGCCGGGCGCGGCGGGCGCGCCATCACGCCCTTTTCGGGCGGCTCGAAGGCCAGCGCCATCGCCAGCGCGACCGAGCTGAGCATGTTTACCCACAGGATCTGCAGGGGCGTGATCGGCAGGACAAGCCCGAAAAGAACGGCGATGATCAGGCTCATGCTTTCGCCGCCATTCACCGGCAGCAGGAAGGTGATGACCTTCTTGAGGTTCGCATAGACCGTGCGTCCCTGTCGCACGGCCTCGGCGATCGAGGCGAAGTTGTCGTCGGCCAGCACCAGATCGCTGGCCTCGCGCGCTGCCTGCGATCCCTTCTGGCCCATCGCAATCCCGGCATCGGCGCGCTTCAGCGCAGGGGCGTCATTGACCCCGTCGCCGGTCATGGCGACCACGGCGCCTGGCGCCTGCAGCGCCATCACAAGGCGCAGCTTGTGCGCGGGGCTGGTGCGGGCGAAGATGTCGGTGCCTGCCGCTGCCCCGATCAGCGCCTCGTCGTCCAGGTCGTCGATCTGCGCCCCGATCAGCACGCGGTCCGGGCGCGCCAGCCCGATCTGTCGGCCGATGGCGGCGGCGGTGCCGGCGTGATCGCCGGTGATCATCTTGACCGCAATGCCGGCGCGGCGGCAGTCGGCCACGGCGGTGATCGCCTCGGGACGCGGCGGGTCGATCAGGCCGACGAGACCCACCAGGATCAGCCCGCCCTCGACATCCGCGTGATCCAGCGCCGGTCCGTCATGCGGCTTCCGGGCCAGCGCCAGGACGCGCATCCCGTCGGCCGCGATGGACGCGGCCCGTTCCTCCCAGAGGGCGCGGTCCAGCGGCCCTGCGGCGCCAAGGGCACCGTCGCAACGCGCCAGAACGGCCTCGGGCGCACCTTTGAGCAGGATCATTCCGTCTTGCAGCACCGCCATGTAGCGGTAGCGCGCATCGAAGGGGATCGTCGCTTGGGGCGCGGGGCGATCCTGCCAGGGCACGCCCAGCTTGCCGGCCAATGCCAGCAATGCCCCTTCCATCGGATCGCCTTCCACCCGCCAGGTGCCGGCGTGGCGCAGATGCGCGGTGTTGCAGTGCGCCGCGATCCGTCCCAATACCCGCAGCGCCGCGCCGCCTGCGCCGGTGATGTCGCCTTCGGGCGCATAGCCCGCACCGCCGACCTCGGCGTCGCCCTCGGCAGTGGCGATGCGGGTGACGACCATCTCGTTCCGGGTCAGCGTCCCGGTCTTGTCCGAGCAGATGACGGAAACCGCGCCGAGCGTCTCGATGGACGGAAGGCGGCGGATGATGGCATTGCGTGCGGCCATCCGCTGAACCCCGATGGCCAGGGTAATGGTCAGCGCGGCGGGCAGGCCTTCGGGGATGGCTGCGACGATCAGGCCCACGACAACGATGAAGCCGTCCGCAAAGGGCGTGCCGCGGGCCAGCGTGGTGAAGGCGAGGACCAGGGCCGCAACCGCCAGGACAAAGCCGGTCAGGACCTTTGCAAAGCGGCTCATCTGGGCGATCAGCGGCGTCGTCAGCACCTCGACCGAGCTCATCATGTCGCTGATGCGGCCGATCTGCGTCGCCGCTCCCGTGGCCGCGACGACGCCGGTGCCGATGCCTTCTGCGATCATGGTGCCGCTGAAGGCCATCGGGCTGCGGTCGCCAAGCGGCGCTTCGGCCGCGACCGGGGCCAGCGCCTTGCGGACCGGCAGGGATTCGCCCGTCAGGATCGCCTCTTCCGCTGTCAGGTTCGCCATCTCGATCAGACGCAGGTCTGCCGGCACGCGGTCGCCGGCCTCGAGCAGCACGATGTCGCCCGGCACAAGCTGCGCCGCGTCCACCTCCTGCCGCTGCCCGCCCCGCAGGACCGAGGCCCGCGGAGCCAGCATGTCCCGCAGCGCCTCCAGCGCCTGCTCGGCCCGCCCTTCCTGCACGAAGCCGATCACCGTGTTCACGATCACCACGGCCAGGATCACACCCGTGTCGACCCAGTGCCCCAGCAGCGCCATGATCACCGCCGCCAGGATCAGGACCACGATCATCAGGTTGCCGAACTGCCGCGCCAGCCGCGCCAGCGCCGAGGGGCGCGGCGGCTCAGGCAGCCTGTTCGGGCCGTGCCGCTCCAGCCGCGCGGCGGCCTCGGCGGGGGCAAGCCCCGCAGGAGTGGTGTCCAGCGCCTCCAGTACCTCGTCTGCGGGCATGGCCCAAAAGGGCAGGTGGCCTGCCGCGGCTGCGTCCCTCACGGCGCGGTATATCCGCCATCGACAAGGTGGTAGCTGCCGGTGATGAAGCTGGCGCGCGAGGACAGCAGAAAGCAGGTCAGCGCCGAGACCTCGGCCGGCGAGCCGATCCGCCCCATCGGGTGCAGTGCGGCCAGCCCCGCCATCACCTCGTCAGACAGGTTTGCCGACAGAAGCGGCGTGTCGATGAAGGCGGGCCCGACGGCGTTTACACGCACGGCCTTTGCCGCATATTCCATCGCGGCCGTTCGTGTCAGCCCCAGCAGCGCGTGCTTGGCCGCCACATAGGGCGCGGCATTGGCAAATCCCACCGAGCCGAGGATCGAGGACATGTTCACGATCGCCCCGCCGCCCGCGCGCTCCATCGCCGGGATCTGCCAGCGCATGCCATAGAAGACGCCGTTCAGGTTGATGTCGATCACCCGGCGCCAGTCCTCGGCAGGGTATTCACCCGTCGGCAGGCTGGGCCCGCCGACGCCTGCGTTGTTCACCGCCATGTGCAGCCCGCCGCCCTCGGTTTCGGCAAAGGCAACAAGGTCCTTCATCGCCGCCTCATCCGTCACATCCGCGGCGAAGGCGTGCGCCCGTCCCCCGGCTGCGGTGATCTTATCGACGACATGCTGGCAGCCGTCCTTCTTGAGGTCACTGACGACGACAAGCGCCCCCGAGCGCCCCAGCTCCAGCGCTATCTCGCGGCCTATCCCCGAGGCTGCACCCGTGATGATGGCAGTGCGTCCAGAGAAGTCAAAGCGAAGGTCGGTCATGATCGTGCTCCTTTAAGATCGCTCATGGTGCAGGATCCCATGGCCGAGGTGTCCGCACATTGACCTGAATCAGGCGGCATCCACCTTTCGGTTCTCTTCGGGCGCCGGGTTGGCCGCCTGCCCGTCAGGCTCGACGTTCAGGTGGATGGTGTTCCGCAAGATGGCGTTCAGTCGCGCCGCCTCCTGCTGGTATTCGTCCACGGCCCGCTGGAAGAAAGCAGACTGGATCTTCTGCACTTGCGCGGGATCCCTTGAATGCAGCATTTCGTGCATTGTCCGCGCATCCTGCCGCACGCGCCGCGCGATGAAGGACGTCCACTCCTCCATCAGGTCCATGTATGCGTCCACCATTGCGGTGTTGAACGCGCCAAGCGGGCGGATGAACGCCAGTTCAATCTCGCTCGCTTGGTTCAGAACGGTGCGCCTTGAGGTGGGTCGCGTCGATCATGACGACCTTCTCCACGCCGCCTCTTGAGGCCAGCTCCTCCACCAGCCGGGCAAAGACCCCCATGCTGCCCCGCGCTTGCACCGGTCGTGAGGGGTCTTGTGCGGACCATAATCCTGGGGCGCATCGCACCACTGCAACCATTACGATTTAATGATATTATCCCGATGAGCACACGCCGATCATCTACTCGCGGCTTGCCATTGTTGTTAAGTTAGAACGGCCTCAGCCGCTCCATCTCATCTTCAGCCAAAAAAGGTTGCTTATCATCACCCGCGCAAGTTCGGGAGCTTGAGTCACGCGGGCCGGACGGCCTCAAGCAGATCAATGGGTCCTGATCCAGCCCGCAGGAAAATTTCTGAATAACCCAAGACGCTTTATCGATTTCCCCGACAAAACACCTAATGCATACATATTAAACTTTATTTTGATAAATTGACAGAAAGCTCGGTCAGGCCGTATATATTATATATCTCGGAGGAGATATCAAATGCGTCACACGAATCAAGGCCCCGACTCCGCTGTCGGTGGCGACGTGGATCTTGACCGCCGTGAAGTCTTGGCGGCACTTACAAAGTATTCGGCCGTTGTCGCTGGTGCATCGACCGTCGTGCTGACGGCGTCGGCATCTGTTTCTCTGGCCAGTGTAAGTGGCAGCGGGAGCAGCCGAGGTCCGCAGAACCCCGGAAACAGCAAAGGGGTCGGAAGGTCGCCGTTTGGCGGCACTCGGGGTCAGGTTCCATCAGGAAAAGTCAAGTAGCTGGCCAGCGATGGTGCACTCCATGGTGGATCGATCGGGGCCGTCGGTTGTCGGGGAAGGTTTGCCGCTCTCGCAGCCTTGGCTCAAGGCCCTCGCAGAGCGCATTGATGCTATAGAGCGAGTGCGCTTGGGGAGCCGTCATGTTCTATATTCTCCGGCGTCGGGGGCGATCCTTATGACGGATGAACTCGGCTTGGCAGTTTTGTCGGATCCCATGACACCTAAGGTGGGTGCGGACCTGCCCCGTGCAGTTCTCGATGAGATCCTTCGGGAGTGGAAAGAAGCCGGGCTCTTCGATGAAGCGCAGCTGCCCTTTCCTGATCCCGTATTGGATTGCCTGAAGACAGGCTTGTACAATCGGTGCTTTGTCAGCACCTGGGGGACAGTCACAGTTGAGACAGATGACCCAGCTCTTCTGAGAGAGCTCGATGAACTTCTCTGGGCATTTTCCGCGTCGAAGGAAAGCCGCGTATCTCACGGTCTAACAATTCGCTGCATTTCTTGTGCCGAGGGAGGCTTCGGCGTCTTTATTGAGGGTCGTGCTCTCTGGGGTCGAGCAACAACCGACGTGGCGCGATATCTTATTGTACGAGAGGCTGCCGAAGCGCTCGCAGGCGCAGACCGTGTGGGGGCGGTCCTCCATGGCGCTGCAGTGCTTCATCAGGGCAGCGCTCTTCTCATCTTGGGTGAGAGCGGCCGGGGTAAATCGACGCTGGCACAGGGGATGGTCGACGCTGGTTGCGGCTTTTTGGCCGATGATCACCTGCCACTCCACGTTGATGGGCGACAGCTTCTTGCTTTCCCGAGCGGCAGCGCGGTCAAGGAGGGAGCTCGAAACCTTAGCGAGGTGCGCCGCCTGACTGCCCTTCATGGCCAATTTGGCAGTAGCCGCGACGGTGTCTGCTATCTGCCCATCGAACCAGCGGTGGCGCCAGGAACTGCGGTTCCGATTACTGCCATCGTATTTCCAGTGCAGATGCCGGGGGCAGAACTGACGATGACCCGGATGGCTCCCGAAGAGGCTTTCGTCGCCGCCATTGGTTCGGGCAGTCGTCCTTCACGACAACGAAAGCAGATAACTTCCTTGGCTCGACTGTTCGATGCCGTACCTGCATTCACATTGCGCTACGGTACTTCGGCCCAGTCTGTTCCAGCATGCCTAGATGTCTTCGCAGGATGACCCTTGCGGCGTTGATTGGCCCGCTGAACGGCGTGCGCTCTTCGGTTTCGCCGCAGTTGCGGTTTCAGGTAAAGTTCCGCGATACCTTCAGCCTGCGTTGGCGCAGAGCGATCCCCTGACGCTTGCCAGAGAGGCGCAGCGCCTGCAGGTGCATACCATGATCGGAGCGATACTGACCCGCGATGATGATCTCGCGAAGCAGATGCCCGCAGATCTCGCTTTATTTTTTCGTGCAATGTACCAAGCGAACCGGCAGAGGGTCCAGGATGCCTTGGTTCAGCTCGCGGAAATCGGTGCAGCGCTCAGCGCAGTTGCTATCCCCGCAGTGGTTCTCAAGGGCGGCAGTGATATTCTCTCGCCGATCCATGTCGATCCCGCCATGCGCTATGTGGGCGATCTGGACGTGCTCGTGCCTGCAAATCGTGCCCAAGACGCTGCCGCCGCGCTGTGTGCTCTTGGCGCTGCGCCTGCTGCACCGCCTGCCTACCATGGCTCAAGCTTTGATTGGCGGGGCCAGCGCTTGTCAAAGCACCACTTGCCTCGGCTCGTTCGCCCGGACTGGACTTTTCCAGTGGAAATCCATGTTCAGGCAGGGCCAGGTGCAGTCGCCGCAGTGCTTGGTCCAGATAAGGTGTTTGGCGGCTGTGTCCCAAGCGGGATCCAGGGACTGTCAGTCGCCTCCCACGAAGACAGGGCTTGCCATCTCTTGACCCACACGACGCGGCACAATGGTGCCGTAGGCCTTCGCGCATGGATTGATTGGTCCGCGCTGCGCCGGCAGTGTGACCAGAATGTGGTCGCCTCACGCCTTCACCATGCCGGCTTCGATCAAACCTTCGAAAGCTGCGGTCTGATGGCCGATCTGCTTGAAGCGGAAGACGTTTCGCTGATTTGTGCAGGCAAGGCTGCAGGGTCCTCCGCTTCTCTTATTAATTTCGGCATCTCTGAAGATCGATCACTGGCGGCCCTGCCGCCGTTCATATTTCGCCGTTTGAGGGCGCTGATATTTTCTCAGATTTATCGAGACCATATAGGCGCTCGTCTCGCGCAGGGGGGATTTTTCCATGATGTCCTGGCAAAAATACGGGCGCATTTATTTTGTCCGATAGCTGCCAAGAAGATGAGACGGCGCCCAAAATAACAGCCAATGACGCGAACATTCAACTCTAGGCCGTGATGACAAAAGGGCTTCATTGGGCGCGCTGAGCGCGATTTAGGCTGGAATTGGCGACGGAAACCCCAGGTGGCAGAGTTGGAGACAAAGCACCGCAACCTGATGCTGGCGGTCGAGAACGGAAACTACTCGCCGGTGATCATTGCCCGCCTGAATGCGGTGGATGAGGAACTGAAGACGAGGCGGGCAGCACGGGAAGCTTTGGTGCCGCCGGTGATCCAACTGCCGGAGGATCTGCCGGAACTCTACCGGTCGATGATGCATGATCTCCTCGCCGCAAGCCCGCTGGGAAGCGGGCTGTATGCGGGTTCGGTATTTTTGGTTGCGGGGGCAGGCAACACGCGTTCGCTACCGCTCCTCAGCATCGGCGTGTGATGCCTCCACGGCGGGCGCGATAGTTGTCTCCAACCGGAAGCCGAGGCAACGTACCGCAGCGGCAGCAAGCGGCTATGCTGGCGAAGTTGCCGCACGCTCCCCACTCAGCCGGTACGTTCGCGCACGAGGTAAAGCTCGCTGGCAGGAGCTACCCAAAACCGAAGAACCCCCTCCGCTCTGTGTTGTGAGCATTCTAGACTCTATGCTACGCAAAACGGAGCTAACTTCATTTTCATGGCGTTTTAATGCGGGGACACGTGCGGAATTTAGGTAATTACCAGCTAAAACGAAAGATTTTACCAGGGAATCCGAAACGAGGCGTCCCTGAACTTTGGCTATCTCAGGATGCAGGCGATATATATTACATAAAGATATGGCAGAAAAGCACGGAAGAGGAAGCTGCCATCCAAGGGCTATGGAACAGAGAAGTACGCGGCTTGATGAGGCTGCAGAGCTATCCAGGGGCATCCGATCTTTTTGTCAAGCTTCGAGACCTACATTCCGACGAAAAGCGCTACTACGCCGTGATAGAGGGAGGCAGAAATCTTCTTCTAGCACAAGCCCTGCACGAGCGAACAAGATATTCCTGGCTTGTAAATTTGTCTGAAGCAGGCCGACGCCGAGCCCTCTGGGAAGGCCTATTAAAAATCGCACGCGCAACAGCTCTACTGCACCGTGAGGGGACCCTGCACCGATCCCTTGGACCTGGCGCTGTTTTCGCAGACCCTGAAGGACTCGGTGAATTTCGTCTAAGTGGCTTTGAGTGGTCGCTGCGCGTCTCGGGGTCCGACAACGGTGGAAGTACTCCTATAGCAAGTAGGAAATTCACCGCGCCAGAATTGGATTGCGGACGATCAGAATATTCTATCGCGACAGATTGGTTTGATTACGGCGTTCTGTGCGGAGAAGTGTTCGGACTGCCCGTAAAGTCGATTTCCAAACGCAGTGCCTTGCAGAAGTGTGTTGAAGATATTCGTTACCTTCGCGATGTTGAGAAGACGTTCATAGCCGACTTGATAAACGAAGACCAAGATGCGCGACTAACAGACGCTGAGGAAATTGAACAAAGGATCGCCGGCATCCTCAGCGATTTAGGGGCCGCGACTAGTTCCGCCACCAAACCTTTGACCTTAGCAGTAAGACTGGGTCCGGATCGGCCGATCTCGCAGAGGATCGAAGAAGCTTCCGAGCGAGCCGCTACAGCAGACAACCCTTTAGCGCAACGGAACTGGATACAGAAGGATATAGGTGGACGCTGTCAAGTAGTTGGAAGAACTAGCCCATCGGTTCATTATGTCCTGAGGGGCGCTCAATTAGAGTACCGGTTGAAGCCTTGGAGCCTAAACGGATCTGACACATGGGACATTGCCTTCTGTGAGGCGTTGGAGCGCAAACCGCGGGTCAATGCAGAAGATCAAATGTTCGCCGTGGGGGATAGACGTATCGAAGTACAGCTATACCCACACGTACGCAATAATTTTTCTCGCGCGCGCGACAAATCTGCCCCTTGGCACAGAACCTTCCCCCTCAGTAAACCGAAACTGGTCCTTCCTCCGGATCTTCGTATCATCCACGAGTTTTTTCGCATAACCCAACAGCTGGACGCTGTCGTTACAGCGGCGCAAATTTGCGCAGCCGAGGTGAAGGAAGTCGAGTTCACCGAATCAGAAACGTTTGTTCAGATCACCCCGGTTCATGAGCCTGCGAGATCGGACCTTGCTAAATCTGTGATGCTTGCATCGCCAACGGAGCAACTTAGTGACTTGTTTCGGCTAGGGGCCTCCGACTTTCTAGACGAAGATGACGCCGACAACGGCGACCACGGCGACTTCACCCTCCTTGACCGACCAACTATCGGCTCCGAGGCAAACAAGGTAGCCTGGAAATTTGTCAGAAGTGAGTCAACGCCCTCTTCACCGGTTTACGTTTTCAAAGCTCCGGGACGGGTTCCAGAGCCGGCAGGGCTAGTGTATCTTGCACGCAATCATGGCGGCACCTTAGCGCAATTGAAAAGGCGCCACAAAGCAATCGAAGACCTTCGCCTCTTTGGCGGACTGCTGCGTTATATCTCGGCGCCGCACGAAAATTCTCGCACAACGTCTGAACCCGCTCCTGCTCGCAGTCTTACTGTTGACCTTGACGAGCGGAAGCAACAAATTCTCGAGCGGATATGGCAGACCTATCCTGCCTTTGCGGTGCAGGGCCCGCCCGGCACCGGGAAGACAACACTTCTGCAGGCTTTTATTGAGCGCCTGTTCAGCAATGACATGACCTCGCAGGTTTTGATAACAGCGCACTCCCACCACACTGTAGATGATGTTCGCAAAAAAGCGACGCAGCTTTTGGAGAGGCTAGGGCTTGCCGAAGATCTTATAATGGTGCGGCTTGGAGGTCCCTCAGATGACAGCGATCCCAGCCGAATTGCGGAGCGCTTACTAAAAAGACTAGCTCGCAGCAACCTGGGAAAGGGCGCTTCAGAAAAGCTCCGCGCTAGAATAGATAGCGCATTGGATTTCGACAGGCCTGAGGGGGAAAGTGCGGATTTCAGGACAATGCAGTTGTTAGTACAAGACGCTGCCAACATCACGTACTGTACCCTGAATTCTTCCGGCCTAGCAGATCTTGCAGCAAGAGGGAGGCGATTCGACTGGTCGGTGATCGAAGAAGCCGGTAAAGCTCACGGGTTTGACATGGCAACAGCGCTACAAGAAAGTCATAGGTTACTTCTGATCGGCGATCACCATCAGTTACCACCTTTTAACGTCGGCCGCTTCGTGACGATCCTTTCCGATCCTGCTAGAGTAAAGACTGCGATCGAGGCTGGCTTTCGTTTTGCACCATCGCTCATCGACCCTTCCCTCGTCGCCGACGAAGATTCCCGTGAGCCATTGGAGCAGAGGTGTGCAGACTGGCTGCGCATGATACGGCTTTTCGGCGAACTTTTTGAGCGTGGAGCCTCGGGCACTTATGGTGTCAGTTCGTCAGCGACGCTGACGTCGCAACACCGAATGCATCCGCATATAGCAGATCTTGTGGGCCGCGTTTTCTATCCCGATGAAGCCGATGGCACGCTTATCAGCTCCCCGCCTGAGACGGTTCGGAGGTTTTCTGACGCTCCCCCATTCTCCATCAAGCCGGGGGGTTGGATGCCGCAAGAGCGAATTGTCTGGTGTGACGTGGATTGGGTTCAGAAAGATAAGTTTGCGGAGGGAGAAGCTGAAGGGCTATTCTCTTCTACAGTCGAAGCAGAATGCGTTGCGAGCGTACTAAGCCAGTTTCGTCCCTCCCCGGGGCGCACTTGCGAGGTGCAAATTCTCTCCCCATACAACAACCAATTGCGCACAATCAAGACAACGTTAGAAGGCCATCTTGCCTCCGGACAGTTGGAGGAGATGTTTTGTCAGCCGTTTGACCTCACGGCGGGAAAACGAATGGGGGCGACCGTTGATGAGTTCCAAGGCTCGGAGGCTGATGTGGTCGTCGTAAGCTTGGTCCGAAATAATGGATTGGCTCCAAGCAAAAGCGTCGGCTTTCTTAAAGAGCGAAATAGAATGAATGTTCTACTAAGCCGCGCTAGGCACAAACTTGTAATTGTAGGCTCTTGGGACTTTTTCAGAACCCGCTGCAATGAATTCACATCTGAATTCGATGACTTTTATTATTTGGCGGATCTTATGCGAGAGGCGGAAGCCGCGCGCAAACACGGCAGATTAGCAAGAGTGACAGCCCCCCGATGAAACAGATATACATTCCAGTTTACAGGATGGCAGTCGGCTACTCTGTCACATACGGTCGAAGGTGGAGTGTTCTTGAGCAACTCCTTTTAGAGGAACTCGGAAAGTCGAAACAGACCGCGGAACATCTTGCAACAGAGGCCGATGTCCCTATTCGACTCACAATTGAATCTTTGATAAACCTTCTTCGAGCGAACTGGATCGAGATCCAGAGTAGCAGTGACAAGACTTACTTTGTTGCAACTCCAACTGGACGCGTGCAACTTAAGAAAGATCGCTTACCCGAACGCCTTCAGAAAAACGTTAAGTGGGACACACTCTGCGTCGACAGGATATCCGGACACTGGATGCGGTCCGAAGATCTAGAGATTGTGTACGAGAAGGATCTGCCTGAGGAAGCCATAGTCCTCGATCCTCGAAGTAGTACATTTGAAACTACCAGCCCTTCCCTGCGTGCGCTATTTCGGCTGGCAGGAGATGAGACTTTGGATCCCGGCGTCCCCCAGTTCAGCCCCGTTGCGCTAGCCTACGCGCGCGTGGAGGTTGCCTTCGGAGCCATTGCATCTGGCCTCCCCACCGACTCACCGGTAGCGCTCGTCGACAAAATTCTACATGCTGCTAATGAAACCGTAGCTCCGCTACAAAGAGAGAGCTTGTCACCCTCGAAATCTTTCCCGCAAGTATTCTACGATGATTTTTCATCTAGTGACTTCGTTTGCGGAGGTGAGGCTCACTTCAATTTCCTCAAAAGCGCGCTTGAAGCCGCTAGGAGCGCGGTGATCATCCACTCCTGTTTCATCTCCCCCGAAACAATTGAACTTCTACTTGAAGACTTCGAGCGAGCTTCAAAACGGGGCGTCCGCGTGGAATTGCTTTGGGGTCTCGAACCTGAGGTGGACGGGAGCACGCCAAAGAAGATCCGTCAGGCGAATGAGATAATTCGAAAGATTCCGTCCGCTGGAAGAAAGAACATACGATTAAGCCAGTCCTCGACAGGATCTCATGCGAAGATACTAATCTACGATCCTCTTGAAGCTAATGCGTGGGTGTCGGTGTTAGGAAGTTGTAACTTCCTCTCATCTAACTTTGACTGGGACGAGGTTTCCGCCGTTACAAGAAATACTAATATAGCAGTTGATCTACTCGGAAGGCTAGTGTCCCTTCATATTCCGGCTGCAGGAGGTTGGGACTCTACAGCTAGGTTCCTACACAACTGCTGGAATAGTGCTCGAAAGCGGGCTTCAGTATTCCGAGAAACCGGAAAATATCAAGTTAGCATAGTTTCAGACCTAGAGCATTATAGGTACGTGACAAAGGCTCGCGACACCGCGTCCCGAGAGATATTCGTTTCCTCAGATCTTTTCGGAATGGCTGCGGAGACAACAGTACTTGTCCCGATGGAAACTGCAGCAACTTCAGGCGTTCAGGTGAGTGTTGTTTATAGCCGGCCAAGTGAAGCTTTGATGGAGCAGGGCCGGCCTCCTTCAGCGGAACTTCTGCTTAGCAGAGGCCTTAGGTTGGAACAGTGGCAGAACTACCATGGAAAGGTGCTAGCCTGGGATGACGATGATGTCGTGGTGACCAGCTTTAACTGGCTTGCCACGTCGCTGCGCGGCACAGAGGCTGGAAGCGTGGAGATTGGGCTCGCCATACACGGGGAGGGCATTGGCACGTTTGTACAGCGGCATAAGCACTAAGGCCCGTGTTCATACCTTTGGCCGCGCTATGCCCAACGTGTCCATCTCAGTTTTCCATTCCTCCGACAGCGTTCCATTCAGCTTGTTGAAGGTCTTCGTAGAAAGAGAGATACCCGCCTGTGCTTTGAAGATCTCGTACTTGAAAGCAGCGTTCAGTGCTGTGGCGCGCATGTCTGCACTCTGGTATCCTCTACTCACCTGGACTGCTGTCCTCAGCTCATCATAGAGATGCTGCACCGAACGCTTTAGCCACTCCATTCTAATCCAATGAGAAATTATTTGCTCACTTAGAACTACTTGGGCTATTACGGAGATTAATGCCGGATCGGTTTTGCGATAAAGGGCTGCAGCTAGTAGCACGAAAAAGTAAATTGACGCGATCAACCTCTCCGAGAACAGCATCCTTCTGACAATTCTTGCTGTAAAAAAGCAGTTCTCCATCAGATTTGCTATAAGGCGCTTGTCGTCAGTACTTTCAGAGTTACTGAAGTAACCAGCCGACGTTTTAGGCGCTAAACTCGTCTGGAAAATATTTGCTACGAAGTCCGTCACGCGAGCGGCATGGGCACTTGGCGCTAAACTCACTTTTATTGTTAGGTTGATTGCGAAGCCAATGATCGTAAGCAAAACGAAGACCAGCTGGATGAAGCTGTATGTTTCAGGGTATCGGCCGCTGTCCACCTGCAGCAAAAAAATCGAAAGTACCGCCGATATAAAAAATATGGCGCCTACTGCAGTCTTACCTCGGTTCAAAGCTCGATAGTGAGTTGCACTTAGTGGATCGTTTCGAGGTGTATTTGACATAGCTTTCCATCCCGCCAATTCAGAGGCCGCAGCGCCGGCCAGTTTTTGTTGTAGATCGAGCGTATTCTCGACAGAAGCATGATAGGGCATAGCCTCCCGTGGCACTTCCGCCGAATGCTTCCATCACCGGCGCGCCCTCACCTGCATCAGCACCAACATAGGCGCATTAGTAGCTCGTGAGTTGTGCTGTTGCAAAGCGACCTTCTTATCGTTGTCAAGCGGCACCTACCGCTGCCTCAGCAGGGCCGTCTGCCATTGCGAGGTACAGCAGTCATGTCACGCGTTACACCTCTGACTGTCCGCTTTTGTCCCCGTAAAAACTGCAGCTTGCTTTGCAGCTCGGCAGCAACTAAATCTTCCCTTGTTACCAACCTCCAGCTTTCATGCTGGACCGCTGCAGGCAGCGCCGGACCCTTGGGTCCATATGGGGCACTCTGCGATGATGAACGACAACCCTCTTCGGTGGGCTTTCGGTTGTTGTCCAGGTGTCCGCTCTTGAACATCAGACACATCATCATCGTGCGGTTCTTCCTCAAGGACCACTATGATGTCTGCCCAAGTCTCCTCTTCGGTTCAACCTGCCGAGGCCCCTGCATTCCCTGAAGCCATCTTCGACCTCGTCCGCGCGCTCGCCCGAGCGGCCGCGAAGCAGGACCTTGCAACGCGTTGCACTGCCACGCGCGGGGAGGTCTGAGCGATGGACAATCTCCCCTTCCCGAGCGACGCCAGCTTTCTCAGCGTCAAGGAAGTTGCAGAGCTGTTTCGCGTCTGCCCGAAGACCGTCCGCCGCTGGATTTCTTCCGAGGCTCTTCCGGCCACGCGCCTTGGCCGCGACTGGCGGATCAGGAGGGACGACCTCAGCCGGTTGGCCAACGAGCGCGGCAACCGCTTCCTGAGCGCCTTCTTGTGATTTTATGCTTTTCAGGGCGTTACACCCATTTCGGGTGAATGGGTTCATCAACTTTGGATACAAGTTGACGCCGCCCTTTTCCCGAATGTCCGCAAGAGGCCCACCAAGAGGCGCCCTGTCCGCCTCTGTCCTTTCATGTCCTCTAAAGTCCGGAAGTTAAAAATGACCATCGCGAGTCTTGCCGACGTCCACGCGGCGCTTAAAAAAGATACCCGCCTCCCGCAGCGGCGGCGTGCGGATCTCCTGTCTGCCATCACCCGTATAGGCGATTACACGCAGCGTCCGCTCCCCGACATCCCCGTCGAGCCCTCGAAGCTTCGCCCCCTCCTGGCGCTGATCCGCTCGCCCAAGCTCGGCATCTCCGCCAAGACCCTTTCCAACGTCCGAGCCAATCTCACGGCTGCCCTACGGCATGTCGAGGTGATGCCGCCGGCACTGCCAAAGGTACCCGTTACCCCGGCTTGGGATGCCTTCCTGTTGCCGGTGCAGGCGGAGTACCACCACCTGGCTCTCAACCGGTTCATGAACTTCTGCTGCCTGCATGCAATCGAGCCGCAGGCTGTTTGTTCGGACACGCTGACGGCTTTCAAGTCCCACCTCGACACCTGGCTGCTGGCAAACGAGCCGCAGAAGGCAGTCGATGAAGTGGTGTCCACCTTCAACGCGGTGGCGCGTCGTCATTCCGTGCCCATTCCCGCGCTACCTGTTCCGGCGAGGCGCCGACACATCTCTGCACCGCTCACCATCTACCCGCTCTCCATTCAGGCGGAGATCAAGCAGTATCTCGACCGGCTGTCGCATGCCGACATCTTCGCTGAGGGCGGTCCGGACAAGGCGCTTCGGCCGGTATCGGTGAGGAACGTCGAGGTGCACCTGCGCCAGTTCTTAGGAGCGCTGGTCGAAGCCGGTGTGTCACCGGAGGACTGCGTCTCCTTGAGGGCGGTGACGACGGAGGCCAACATCAAGCGGGCAGCACAGCAGATTCACAATCGACGCAAGCTCAACGTTCCGCCGGTCGGGCTCTTCAACATGGTGGCGACCTTGCTTCCCATGGCTCGCCATCATCTGGAGCTTCCCGAAGCGGAGCTCGCGGGCATCAAGAGGATCAAGTCGCGGCTTAACCCAGTCCAGACGGGCATGACCTCCAAGAACAGGGAGCGGCTAGGACAGCTCCACGACCACCAGAACGTCATTCGCCTCCTGGCGCTGCCCGACGTCCTGCTCCAGCAGGCAGTGGAGCGTCCCAAAGCGGCGACGAGCCCGCTCCGAGCCATGTTCGCCGCGGCGGTCTGCATTCTGCTGTCCTGTCCGATGCGGATAAAGAACCTCGCGAGCCTGGACATTGAGAAGCACCTCAGCGTCCACGGCACCGGCCGCCACAGGACCTATTCGATCCGGATCGACGCGCGCGACGTGAAGAACGGCGTTCCCATCGAAGTGAGTCTGAGCAGGCGCAACTCCGAGATGCTGCGGGTCTACCTGGAGCAGTTCCGGCATCGGGTGAGCGACTGTCCCAGCACGGCGATGTTCCCTCGGAAGGGGAACGGAAAGCCGCGTGCCGAAGCAAACCTCGGGCAAGCCATCTCGGCAGAGGTGCTGCGGCACACCGGGCTTGAGATCAACCCACATCTCTTCCGCCACATTGCGGCCTACCTCTACCTCAAGGAGCGGCCCGGCGACTTCGAGACGGTGCGGCGCCTCCTGAAGCACAAGAAGCTGCAGACCACGATGGAATTCTATGCCGAGCTGTCCAGTCAGTGGGCGCATGAGCAATATGACAAGGCGGTACTGTCGAAGTGGGGTGGCCGCGATGCGTGACAACACCCCTCTCGTGCTGCCACTCCGCAACTGGCCGGCCGATGACCAAGCGGCTTGGCGGGCCTTGTTCACGACTGGCGGATTTCTGGAAGATGATGGGCCGGGTACTCGATGGGCACCCGGCACGCGGCAGAAGCGCGCGCAAGGCTATGGGCAGTGGTTGTCCTTTCTGCTGCGGCACGACAGCCATGCACTCGCAGAGCCCCCGGCGACGAGGATCATCCCAGAGCGGGTGAGGTCCTATTTGCTCGAATGCGAAGAACGGCTCGCGCCGCAGTCGATCTCCAATCTCTTCACCGACCTTTCGGCAGTGGCGCGTGCCATCGAGCCGCTGCGGGACTGGGCCTGGCTTGACCTCGTCACCGGACGGCTGATCGCGCGGTCCAACACGACCTCGCTTCCGCCCGCGCCCGCCATCTCAGCCAAGAAGGTCTTCGGATGGAGCCTAAGCCGGTTGCAGGCCCTTCACGACAGCCACGAGGAGAGCAAGCTGACGCGCGCGGTCGAGTACCGGCGCGCGCTCATGATCGGCTTCCTGATCGCGCGGCCGGTGCGCCGCCGCGCGCTCGGCGCGATGCGGGTGGGTCACCACATAACGGAAGGCAACACGGGCTTCCTGATCCGGTTTGATGCCGGGGACATGAAGGACGGACGCTCTCGGCAGTTTCCTCTGCCCTCGGCCCTCTGCGACCATATGAGGGCCTACGTGGCTACTCATCGGCCCATCCTCCTCGGGAAGTGTGATCATGATCGGCTGTGGGTCACGTCGCGAGGAAGGCCGCTCACTGATGATGGCATTGCGTCCGACATAGAGACCGTTTCCGCACGTTACCTCCGGCTGAGGCTCCACCCCCACGCGTTCCGGCACATAGCTGCGACGTCCATCGCAGAGTTCGATCCAGAGCACATTGGCATCATCCGGGACATCCTCGGGCATGCAACGCTCGACATGTCGGAGCGCTACTACAACCGCGCCACCGGCATCTCCAGTTGCAACCGGTTGCAATCGATTGTTGAGGACATCCGCAAGGATATGCCTAGAATACGGAAGGCCAAGCCAAACCAGCGGACGCCCAAGAGCAGGGTCGGACGCCATGTATAGGACCCCGCCCATGCGCGCTGCCATCTACGCCCGCTATTCCTCCGCAATGCAATCGGCCGCCTCCATCCAGGATCAGGTGCGGCTGTGCCGCCAGCTCTGCGCCGACCGAGGCTGGAACATTGTCGAGATCTTCGCGGATGAGGCCATGAGTGGTGCCTCTCATCTGCGGCCAGGGTTCCAGGACCTGCAGCAGGCGGCCATGAACGGACAGGTCGATGTCATCGTGGCGGAAAGCCTGGACCGGCTGTCACGCGACCAGGAGCACATCGCTGCGCTTCACAAGCGGATGCGCTTTCTCGACGTCGGGATTGTCACCAAGGCCGAGGGCGAGATAAACGAGATGCACATCGGCCTTGGCGGCACGATGTCGGCGCTGTTCCTGAAGCAACTCGCGCAGAAGACCCATCGCGGCCTCGAAGGGCGCGTGCGCGACGGCAAGTCGGCTGGCGGCATCAGCTACGGCTACCGGGCCGTGCGCAGCCTGCAGGAGGACGGCACGTTGACAACGGGCATCCGGGAGATTGTCCCCGAGGAAGCCGATGTCATCCGGCGGGTCTTCACCGACTACGCGGCGGGCCTTTCGGCCCGCAGCATCGCCTCACGCCTGAACGCCGAAGGCATCCGAAGCCCGGAGAACGGCAAGGGCGCGGGCACATGGGGACCGTCGACAATCTCCGGCAATGCCGCACGCGGTACTGGCATTCTGAATAACGAGCTCTACATCGGCCGGCTGGTCTGGAACCGACAGCGCTTCGTCAAGGACCCAACGACCGGCAGGCGGCAGGCACGCCTGAACCCGCCCGAGGCCTGGATCATCGAGGAGGTACCTCACCTGCGCATTGTCGAAAATGCGCTCTGGCAACGCGTGAAGGAGCGGCAGGAAAGCATCCGGCAGGAGATGAACCCGGCTGGAGTTCAGGGAGCATCCCTGAGGCCTGAGCGGGCCAAGCGACCGGTCTATCTTTTCTCCGGCCTGCTCACCTGCGGCTGCTGCGGAGCCGGGTACACGCTGGTCAACAAGACACGTCACGGCTGCGCGGCGGCACGCGACAAGGGCGCATCTGTCTGCAGCAACCGGGCGACTATCTTGCGTGAGGAGGTCGAAACCCGCGTGCTGGGCGGACTCAAGGAGCGACTGCTCCATCCGGATCTCGTCGCCGCCTTCGTTGCCGAGTACCGCCGCGCCTGGAACGAGGCGCAGGCCGGCGCAAGTGCCGGGCACGCCAAGGCGCAACGCGAACTGGCGCAGATCGAGAAGAAGATCGCTGGTCTCCTGCAGGCCATTGAGGACGGCATGTACCACCCGTCAATGAAGGCCAAGATGGATGACCTCGAAGTGGCGAAGAGACGTCTGCAGGAGCAGATCGCCGAGAACCCGGAGCCACCAGCCCTGCGGCTGCACACGGGCCTGACGGACCTCTACCAAGAGAGGATCGCCGACTTCGCAGCGGCGCTATCCGATCCGGCGGTGAAGCTGCAGGCCATCGAGTCCCTGCGCAGCCTGATCTCGGAGATCAGGATGATACCGGACGCATCAGCACCTGGTGGTCACCGCATCGAGCTCGTTGGTGAGCTTGCTGGAATTCTGGCACTGCAGGATGCTGACATGACAAAGCCCTCGCGGATGGCGAGGGCTGGGTCGGGAACGTTGGTTGCGGGGGCAGGATTTGAACCTGCGGCCTTCAGGTTATGAGCCTGACGAGCTACCGGGCTGCTCTACCCCGCGCCAGTTTTGTCCTGCGGGTTTTCATCGTTATCAGAGAGATATTTGCGTGTCTTACCAGGTCTGGCGGTGACCTACTCTCCCACGTCTTGAGACGCAGTACCATTGGCGCAGCGGCACTTAACGGCCGAGTTCGGGATGGGATCGGGTGTTTTGCTCGCGCTAGGGCCACCAGACCGGGAAAGACACGCTCAGCGTCGCCCCTTTCGGGGTTTTTGTTGTCCAAGGATGCATGGGAGGAAGACAGTCTGTCTTCTTCCGGATCAAATCAAGCCTATCGAGCCATTAGTACCGGTCAACTGAATGCATTGCTGCACTTACATCTCCGGCCTATCGACGTGGTGGTCTTCCACGGCTCTCAAGGGAGACCTTGTTTTGAGGGGGGCTTCACGCTTAGATGCCTTCAGCGTTTATCCTGTCCGTTCATAGCTACCCAGCACTGCCGTTGGCACGACAACTGGTCCACCAGTGGAACGTCCACCCCGGTCCTCTCGTACTAGGGGCAGCTCCTCTCAAGTCTCCAACACCCACGGCAGATAGGGACCGAACTGTCTCACGACGTTCTAAACCCAGCTCACGTACCTCTTTAAATGGCGAACAGCCATACCCTTGGGACCTGCTCCAGCCCCAGGATGAGATGAGCCGACATCGAGGTGCCAAACGATGCCGTCGATATGGACTCTTGGGCATCATCAGCCTGTTATCCCCAGCGTACCTTTTATCCGTTGAGCGATGGCCCTTCCACTCGGGACCACCGGATCACTATGGCCGACTTTCGTCTCTGCTCGACTTGTCAGT